>CALDSI010000172.1 GCA_937911395.1 uncultured Labrenzia sp. | reverse complement strand
GATACGGCGACCACCGAGATCTACACTCTTTCCCTACACGACGCTCTTCGATCTCTGCGAGCGTGCAGAAAAAGCGGTGCTCGACGGCTACAACATCATCATCTTGTCGGATCGCATGATCAACCGCTCGCGGATTGCGATCCCTGCCCTTTTGGCAACGGCTGCCGTCCATCACCACCTGATCCGCAAGGGCCTTCGCACATCTGTCGGCCTGGTCGTTGAAACCGGCGAAGCGCGCGAAGTGCACCACTTCTGCGTTCTGGCCGGGTTTGGCGCCGAAGCGATCAACCCGTATCTCGCCTTCGAAACCCTTCTTTCTATGCACATGGAAATGGACTTCCCGGAGGAAGTAGATCAGTACGAGGTCGTCGAGCGATACATCAAGTCGATCGACAAGGGCATCTTGAAGGTCATGTCCAAGATGGGCATCTCGACCTACCAGTCCTACTGCGGCGCCCAGATTTTTGACGCCGTTGGTCTCTCCTCTGAATTCGTCGAGAAGTACTTCTTCGGCACAGCGACCATGATCGAAGGCATTGGTCTGAGTGAAGTCGCCCAGGAGACCGTTCAGCGCCATTCCGAAGCTTTCGGAGACGTTGCCATCCTGCGCCGTTCCCTGGATGTAGGCGGCGAATACGCCTACCGGATCCGCGGCGAAAGCCACATGTGGACACCGGATTCAATCGCCAACTTGCAGCACGCTGTCCGCTCCAAGCTTCCGGACATGTACCGGACATTTGCGAAGGAAGTGAACGAAGAAAGCGGACGCTTCGCAATCCGTGGCCATTTCCGCATCAAAAATGCAGAGGAAATCGGCCGCAACGAAATCGACATCTCTAAGGTTGAACCTGCAGAGAACATCGTCAAGCGGTTCGTCACCGGGGCAATGTCGTTCGGGTCGATTTCGAAAGAAGCCCATTCCAGCCTTGCCGTCGCCATGAACAAGATTGGCGGCAAGTCCAACACCGGTGAAGGCGGCGAAGAGCCAGAACGCTTCAATCCGCTCCCCGATGGCACCATGAACCCGCAACGGTCTGCCATCAAGCAGGTTGCCTCGGGACGTTTCGGCGTGACCACCGAATATCTGGTCAACTCCGACATGATCCAGATTAAGGTTGCTCAGGGTGCAAAGCCTGGCGAAGGCGGTCAGTTGCCGGGCCACAAGGTTGACGCGGTCATCGCAAAGGTCCGCCACTCGACCCCGGGCGTGGGCCTTATCTCGCCTCCCCCGCACCACGACATCTATTCCATCGAAGATCTGGCACAGCTGATCTACGACCTGAAAAACGTAAATCCGATTGCGGACATCTCGGTGAAGCTTGTCTCCGAAGTCGGCGTCGGGACTGTGGCCGCAGGCGTTGCCAAGGCACGGGCAGACCATATCACCATTTCAGGCTTTGACGGCGGCACCGGTGCGTCACCGCTGACCTCGCTCAAGCATGCAGGCTCACCGTGGGAGATTGGCCTTGCAGAGACCCAGCAAACCCTCGTTCTGAACGGCTTGCGCTCACGCGTTGCCCTGCAGGTTGATGGCGGGCTTCGCACGGGCCGTGACGTGATCATCGGCGCTCTGCTGGGCGCGGACGAATTCGGCTTCTCAACCGCCCCTCTGATCGCGGCCGGCTGCCTGATGATGCGCAAATGCCACCTGAACACCTGTCCGGTTGGCATAGCGACGCAGGATCCGGTTCTGCGCAAGCGCTTTAAAGGCACTCCGGAGCACGTCATCAACTACTTCTTCTTCGTTGCCGAAGAAGTCCGTGAACTGATGGCATCCCTCGGCGTTGAAAAACTCGATGACCTCATTGGCCGCTCCGACTTCCTCGACAAGGAAGCAGCGCTCGATCATTGGAAAGCCAACGGCCTTGATTTCTCCAGGATCTTCTTCCAGCCGGACGCAAAGCCGGAAGAAACCCGTTGGACGGAGCGCCAAGAGCACCCAATCGTCGACATTCTCGACCGCCGCTTGATTACAGCTGCGCAACACACGCTGGACACCAAGGAACCATCGACGATCGAGGAGACCATTTGTTCGGTGGACCGGTCGGTTGGCGCTATGCTGTCCGGCGAGATTGCCAAACGCTACGGCAACAAAGGCCTGAAGAAACCGGACACACTGACAGTCAAGCTCAAGGGCACGGCGGGTCAGGCGTTTGGCGCATTCGTCGCCAAAGGCGTTACAATGGACCTGGAAGGCGATGCCAACGACTATGTCGGCAAAGGGTTGTCTGGTGGCAAGATCATTGTCCGCCCGCCGGAAAACACCCGGATCGTTGCCGAAGACTCCATCATTGCTGGTAACACCGTGCTTTATGGTGCAACCGAGGGCGAATGCTATTTCCGCGGCGTCGCAGGCGAGCGGTTCGCAGTCCGCAACTCCGGTGCGGTGGCCGTTGTTGAAGGCGTCGGAGATCACGGCTGTGAATACATGACCGGTGGTGTCGTTGTAGTCATCGGTCAGACAGGGCGCAACTTCGCAGCTGGCATGTCAGGCGGCATCGCCTACGTGCTTGATGGGGATGGAACCTTCGGATCCCGTTGTAACCTGGCAATGGTGGAACTTGAGCCAGTCACCGAAGAAGATGACCTGCTTGAGAAGCTGCATCACCATGGCGGTGACATTGAGCACAAGGGCCGTGTGGATCTGTCCTGCGACATGACCCGTCATGATGATGAGCGCCTGCGGCAGATGCTGACCAAGCACAAGGAGCTGACCGGCTCGACCAAGGCAGCAGCGATCCTGGACGATTGGGCCACTTACCGGCCGAAATTCGTGAAGGTCATGCCGGTCGAGTACCGCCGTGCATTGCGGGAAATGGAAGAGCAACGCCTCGGCATGGTCGCGGCGGAGTAACCGGCACATTGAAAAAATGGCTCTCGGCCGCCGATCGCGGCCGATTGCAGCCACCTTGAGGACGCACAAATTTGAGGAGGTCGCCTTGGGCAAGGTAACCGGTTTTTTGGAAATCGATCGTCAGGAACAGAAGTACCAACCAGCTTCTGACCGCATCCGCCATTTCCGCGAATTCACGATCCCGCTCAACGATCAGGAAGTCGCCAACCAAGCGGCACGTTGCATGGATTGCGGCATCCCGTTCTGCCATGGACCAAGCGGGTGTCCGGTCAACAACCAGATCCCTGACTGGAATGATCTGGTCTTTCAGGGCGACTGGGACATCGCGCTGCGCAACCTGCATTCGACTAACAACTTCCCGGAATTTACCGGACGCATCTGCCCTGCTCCGTGCGAAGAAGCCTGCACGCTCAACCTTGAAGACATTCCGGTCAACATAAAGAGCATTGAGCAGGCGATCGCCGACAAGGGTTGGGAAGAAGGCTGGATCGCACCGGAACCGTCTGCCACAAAGACAGGCAAGGCCGTTGCCATCATCGGTTCCGGCCCCGCAGGCATGGCCGCGGCCCAGCAACTCGCCCGGGCAGGCCACACGGTCCACGTCTATGAACGTGAGCCCAAGGCCGGCGGTCTGCTGCGCTACGGCATCCCGGACTTCAAAATGGAAAAGCACTTCATCGATCGCCGCGTCAAACAGATGGAGGGCGAGGGTGTCACCTTCCACTACAACGTCGATGTCGGCGTCACGGTCAGTGTGGACGAGCTCAAAGAGCGCCACGATGCTGTGATCCTGTGCGCCGGTGCTGAACGTCCGCGCGATCCCGGTGTTGAAGGCATGGACCTTCAGGGCTGCCATTGGGCGATGGATTACCTGGTTCAACAGAACCGCCGCGTTGGCGGCGAACCGGAAGGCGATGAAGCTCCGATCTGGGCCGGCGGCAAACATGTCGTCGTCATTGGCGGCGGCGATACCGCCTCCGACTGTGTTGGAACTGCATTCCGTCAGGGTGCGCTGTCGGTTACCCAGCTGGACATTCGGCCGATCCCGCCCCTGAAAGAAGACAAGCTGACAATCTGGCCTTACTGGCCAACCAAGTTCCGCACATCTTCTTCTCAGGCGGAAGGGGCAGAGCGCGAGTTTTCTGCTGCAACGCTCGGTCTGGTCGCAGATGAAGATGGTGTTGTAACCGGTGTGAAATGCGCCCGTGTTGATGAGAAGCGCAAGCCGATCGAAGGCACGGAATTCATCCTGCGTACCGATCTGGTCTTTGCAGCGATCGGTTTTTCCGGACCACGCCTGGACACCTACATCGCACAGGCCGGTGAGAAACTCGAACTGGATGGCCGCACCAACGTCAAGGCCAACACAGACGACTATAAAACTTCGATCGATAAAGTGTTTGCAGCGGGAGATGTTCGCAAAGGGCAGTCGCTAGTCGTCTGGGCAATCCGTGAGGGGCGCCAGGCAGCACGCGCTGTGGACGAGTACTTGACCGGGTCAAGCGACCTGCCGCGCTGATCGAAACACGTCAAACGACAAGCAAATGCCGCCGGATAGCCGGCGGCTATTTGTTGTGTTGAAACGTTCATCTGCCGTGGAACAGAAACTTACGTGTCTCCGGCCCCCGCCTCTATCAAGGAAGACACGCTGTCATTCCCGATCATGCGCGGATCATCAACGCGCCCGGACACTGGCGCAAGCGGCTCGCCTTCAACGAAGAACCGGTAGGCCGTGCTGCTGGTGTCAATTTCGGCATCGTCCTCACCGCCAAGCAAGAACCCTTCAGGTGATGTCGTCCGGCCGGTCAACACGATGAAATTGGGGTCATCCTCAACACCTTCGAACGCCAGTCCACCATAGCCGCCAAGAAGACGCGACAACTCGCGCTCGACAAAAAACGCAACTTTTCGGTATCCGGCCCAGGTAAATGCTATCCGGTCATTGGTCCGAAGGCGGGTGTTCTTACCGTCCACATCGGGTCCAAAGGATGTGTAGGCGCCATCCTCTGAGAGGAAGATATCCCACAAATCAACATATCGGACACGGCGCTCTTCCGCTGCCCCGGCAAAGATAGAGTTCAGTTGGGTGAAATCGCCATTGAGGAGTTCATCATTTGTGGGCGGCAACCCGACCCAGACAATTGGAAGTTTCTCCTGCCGAACACTGCGAACCAGCGACATGACCTTGTTTCGATAGGTTTCAAGCCATTCCGCTGTCATATACTCAATTGGCGGCTCGCCCGGAAACTCTTCGTCCCGGTCACGCCATCCCATCATCACGACAACAGCTTTCACGTCCGCGCCCCGAATACGGGAGAGCGTACGTGTGGACCAGTCCGGCGGCTCTGCACCTGCAAAACCCTCCCGGTCTTCAGTGATTTCCTCAACCTTGATTTTTGGTTGTTGAGCCAGCGTAAATCGAAGGCCGTCGGCCACACCTCGTGCCATTCGGTCTCCGATCACAAGGATCAGACCGGCGTCGGGATCTTTTTCCACTTCCTCAAAACGCGGCGGGAGACCGGCTGGCCGAACCACTTTTGGAGCTTGCTGAACTGGAGCTTGCCGTTTTTTCTCACGGCCACCACCAAACAAACGCTGAATTGGAGCGAAGGGGTTGAAGCCCCGAAACCCATTGTTCTGAGCAAGCACTATCGGCTCTTCAGCCATGGCCTTTTTTTGAAACCAGCCAGTTGGCTCAGCCGGACAGATGAGAAGTGCAAATGCTATTGCGAACGGCAACGCAGATGGCCTAGCCATCTGCGTCAAACGACGAAGTGAAGATCTGAAAGCCACTGTTCGTGTCCCGACACCGATCCGTGTTCAGATCAGTTTAGCGGCCTGTTTTCAGGTGCGCCAGCAAAACAACCGACGGATGCCCATCCGGCACCATCCCCTTTGACCGCTGATAGGCCCGGATGCCCCTGCGTGTAGCCGGGCCGACTTTTCCGTCGGCAGCCCCAACGGAAAAACCTTTCTGATTCAACAACGCCTGCAACTCGGTCGTTTCAGACCGCGTTAGAGGAAGATGCTCTTTCGACCAGTTTCCGGCCAGTTGTCCACCACCGAGAATACGATCCGCCAGATGGCCAACTGCCAGGGCATAAGCCGTTGCATTGTTGTAGCGCTTGATCACATAAAAATTGCGCAACATCAGGAAAGCGGGGCCGGAAGCGCCTGCCGGCAGAACCAGGATGCCGTTGTCGGACGGGCGCGGAAACCCGCGGCCATTGACCCGGCGGATGCCATAACGCTGCCATTCACCGAGTGTGAGTGTCTTCTCACCATCGGCAAGATTGTAGTCAAAACCGTTTGGGAGCTGAACTTCATAGCCCCAGGTTTTGCCCGTCTGCCAACCATGGCGTTTCAAATAGTAGGCGGTGGACGCCAGAGCATCCGGAATGGAGGTCCAGATATCCCGCTTGCCGTCACCGTTGTAATCAGCGGAATAGGCTTTCCAGCTGGACGGCATGAATTGGGTATGGCCCATCGCTCCTGCCCAGGAGCCTTCCATCTCAGAGAATTTCACATGTCCGGCCTGAACAATCGCAAGTGCCGTTAGGAGTTCTTTGCGCCAGAAGTCTGTCCGCCTCGGTGCGGCATAAGCCAGTGTTGCAAGCGCCTGAATAACGTTGTGACGGCCCATGAAGCCGCCGTAGTTGGTTTCCATGCCCCAAATAGCGAGCACGGCCTCACGGTCGACACCGTAGCGGGCTTCGATTTGGCGCAGGACACCATCGTACTCGATCAGAAGCTCACGGCCCTTTTCGACACGGGTATCGGAAACTGCGCTATCGAGGTATTCCCAAATCGGCTTTACGAACTCCGACTGCTTGCTCATCAGGCGGATCGTATCGTTGTCGGGCTGCATGCCCGTAAAGACCGCATTGTAAGTCTGTGCAGTGATGCCAGCAGACCGGGCTGTCGGCCAGAAATCCTTGATAAAGCGAGTAAACCCGGGATCCGACGCCCCACCGCTCGTTGCGAAGGCGGAACTGGCGCTTAAACTGCCAACCGCGATCACGAGCGCTCGTACGCTGTTGCGCAGCACTGGTTTGATGGAAAAAACCGAGGGTATTCCGCCGATCACACGTATCGTTTGCCGAAAAATATCCCGCATACGGGCCTCCTAATGCCCTAACCGTAGTGTCGCCCCGCCTCGTTCAAATGATCTGTTTTTGGTTACTGTGCAGTTAATGCCGGAAACGAAGGCCGGCTTCAATGGCGTTTTCGGTGTAATCACCGCCGTCTTGGGAACTATCAAAGCGACGATGAATGTAATTTGCAGTGAGCGCTACATTTTGCGTCAAGGCGTATGTCATTCCACCAAAGCCGGTCAGCGTGTTTTCCTCGATCGAAACACCTTCATATGTCCGATAGTTGTAACCAAGCCCAGCCTCACCTACCCACCGGTCGCTGAAGGCATGCGCAAGCCGAAGATCTCCAGAGTAGATAATGGAGCCGCTGGCATTGTCGATGTCCGTTGCGTCAAAACTCGTTCCAACGCCAGCTGTGACTGTTGTAAGGCGGCTGGGCGACCAGACCAACGATCCGTCAATCACAAGCCCCGACAGATTTTTCAACCGGCTGTCTTCAATGTCTTCCAAACGCCAACCGGCACTGATTTCACCGACGAGTTTCGGGCCGGCTGCAATGGCAAGACCGCCACGAAGCTCATACCCGTCGGCATCCCGGATTTCGCAGATACTGTCGCTGCAGGTTTGGTCAAAGCGGCGGAAAAGCAGCGAGCCTTGGGCAAACGGTGACAACAAGCCGCCGGCGTTGCTGCCGAGCCTCAAACTCGCTGAATAGACTGTGTTATCACGCCCGCTTTCGATGGTGCTGTCTGAATCATAGACCCTGCGGTCTGCGCCGACGGCTGCAGTGGCAGCAAGAAGACCCACATTGCGCGTGACACCAAGATCGATATTGCCTTCATGAATGAAGGTGTCGTTTCCAAGCGACTCGGCGCTCCCATCTTCTTCCCGGCTAATGCTGTAGCTGATGTCCGCATCAACCCGTGTCGCTTCAGTAATATCGAGACGCAGGCCCGCAGCGGCTGACCCGAAAATATCATCGTCGTCCGGATTTCCAGGATAACCGATATAACTGCCGCGAAGGGAAGCATCAAACTGATGCCGGACCCAATCCGAAGTAAGAGAAATGTCCGGGGCAATTCTGTAAAGACTGCCGGCACCGCCTGTTGCTGATCTTGAGGTGTTGTCGGTATAGCCAGCAGTGACGGTTAATTGCGGTGTCAAGATGAACGAGCAGAGCCGAATACCGTCCGGAGCATCGATCGTGGTGTCGCCTCCAAAGACAGTATCGTCGATACCGCCCTGAGCAAGAGGGACGGCACGCGTTACGGCAGTTATCCTGTCAGAGAATGGCCGCACTGGCTGAACACGTCCGGCTGCACCGAGTCCCGTTGATCCATCCTCTTCTTCCGCAATATTGACGGAAGGGCGCAGGGCAAAAACGTTTGATTGTGCCGGGTTCACACCTGCCGGTGTTTCTGCTTCTTCCCGAGCGTCATCATCTGCAGCATTGGCACGTCCAGGATCATCCGAACCACGCAGACCCGGCACCGCCGTCTGAGCGAACGACGGTTCCGCAAGCGCGATGGCGAGCGGTAGACAGATGATGCATGTTAAAAAACGGGTCATTCACAGCCAGAAAGCGGTCAGATTATACCCGCCCAACCTGACGAAGGATGGTTAATGCTTCGTTTCCATATTGCAAAATGCCAATGCTGATTAACCATAGCTGCTGGATATGGACATAAAATAAACAGGTTCTTGAACGAAAGCCTGCGGTAGCCTAATTCTAGCGCCGAAAAGCAAGAAAGACCGCGATCCATGACCAGCCCAGCTCAAGACCCAAACACTTCGGAAAGCGCAGAGCTGCACATGGAGTATATCGTTTCCGCTGAGCGGGCCCTGGAAACCGAGATGGCTGGGCTGAGCGCATTGCGGGTGGCTCTGAAAGACGGGCTGGCGGCGCCTTTCCAGAAAGCCTGCAGCCTGATCCAAGGCATTTCCGGGCGTGTCATTGTCTCGGGCATCGGCAAGAGCGGTCATATTGGGACCAAGATCGCGGCAAGCCTTGCCTCAACAGGGACGCCTGCGTTCTTCGTCCATGCCACGGAGGCAAGTCACGGCGATCTAGGGATGATTACGCAAGACGACGTTGTCCTTGCGTTGTCCTGGTCCGGTGAAACACAGGAACTTGCCAGCCTTGTGGCCTACACACGGCGCTTCAAGGTGCCTCTCGTAGCCATCACATCACGGCAAGACAGCACGCTCGGCAAGGCCGCGGACATCGTTCTAAAGCTACCGAGCGTGGCTGAAGCCTGTCCGCACGGCCTGGCGCCAACAACATCTGCTCTGGTACAGCTTGCACTCGGTGATGCTTTGACGGTGGCGCTTCTCGAGGGGCGCGGGGTTACCGTTCAAGACTATAAGGTTTTTCACCCTGGTGGCCGCCTTGGCGCCAGCCTCAAGACAGCAAAAGACATCATGCATCTTGGTGAGTCGCTTCCACTTGTTCCTGCAGCTACACCCATGACCGACGGTATCGTTGTCATGTCACAAAAAGGCTTTGGTGTTCTGGGTGTCGTTGACGAGTTGAACCAGTTGATGGGCATCATAACCGATGGTGATTTGCGCCGGCATGTGACATCCAACCTTCTGGAAAAAACCGCTGGCGACATCATGACGCGCGGGCCGAAGACAGTTCACCCGGGCGCACTTTCCGCCTCAATCCTGGAGCTCCTGAACAGTTCCTCAATCACGACTGTTTTTGTCGTAGAAGCCGGCCGGCCAGTTGGAATCGTCCATATGCATGACCTTCTTCGAGCCGGTGCCGCTTAAACCAAGGCTTGGCGTTCACAAGCTGGTCACGGAAACTGACAATTTCTGAGTGTTGCGAAATTTAAGTGGCAGCATTAGCATTTGATTAGCCATAGCGAGCCTACACTGCTCCCAAGTTTGACTGGGCCTTTCGCCCGAGACCTTGGTGTGTTTCGTATGGATCTCGCGACCCTACTTGGAATTGTCGGTGCCTTCGCCATCGTTATTACCGCTATTTTTCTTGGCGGCAGTTTCGGACAATTTGTCGATGTACCATCTATGCTGATCGTGATCGGTGGCGGCCTTGCCGCGACCCTTATCCGATTCCAAGTTTCCGATATCGCAGCGGCGTTCACGACCGCCTTCAAGGTTGCGTTGTCCGGGAAAAGCGCAAGCCCGCGCGACCTCATTTCTGATATTACCAATCTCGGCGAAATTGTCCGTTAGTCCTGCCCGCTCGGTCTTGAGATCGTTGACGTTTCAGATCCGGTGCTTGCAAAAGGCGTGCAGTACATCGCCGACGGATATGAACTCGAGTTCATCAAGGAAGCCATGGAGCGCGAGCGTGACCTTCAATTGAGCCGTTTGTCGGAGGGCAAACGTGTGATGAAAGCCCTTGGGGATTCGGCACCGGCCTTCGGCATGATCGGTACGCTGGTCGGTCTCGTGCAGATGCTTGCAAACATGGACGACCCGGCGGCAATCGGCCCATCCATGGCTGTCGCTCTTTTGACAACGCTCTATGGCGCCTTGATTTCCAACATCTTGTGTCTGCCGATGGTCGACAAATTGGATGCAAAGTTTGATGTCGATGAACTTAACCAAACCCTGATCATCGACGGTGTTTGCCAGATCCGAGAATCCAAGAGCCCTGCCCTGATCAAGGAAATGCTGGTCGCATATCTGCCGGAAAAAGCCCGGGTTGATTTGGCAGAAGCCGCTTAAGTTGGATTAGGGGCGAGTAACGCGTTATGGCAAGAAAGAAACAACAAGGAGGTGGTGGTGCTCCGGATTGGCTTGTGACATTTGCCGATCTGATGTCGCTCCTTGTGTGTTTCTTTGTTTTGATCATTTCCTTTTCCATTCAAGACAAGGAAAAACTTCAGGTCGTCGCCGGCTCCATGCGTGAAGCCTTCGGCGTGAAAGAGAATTCCCGCAGGACCGGGATCATCGAAGTAGAAGGCATCCCGATTCGGGACTACATGAAAGACATCAGCCAGGTCGAGCAGGAACTGGACTCAGACTTTGCACAAGAGCGCCACGAAAAGCGCCGCAAACAAGGCCCGGAAGCCAACACGCACGACACGATGGAAGCGGAAATCGAGAAACCGCGCCAGTTTGCAACCGCGGCGGCATCCCTTCGGCAGGCTTGGCAGGAAATGCCGGAAATCACGGAAGTTTCGACCAACATAATTTTGGAAGAGACTGAAGAAGGTCTCAACATCATGCTGGTTGATCAGGATGGCCGGTCCATGTTCCGTGAAGGGTCGAAATATCCTTACGAAACCACGCGCCGGCTTATCGCGAAGATGGCCCCTGTGCTTGCCCGAATGCCCAACCGGATCGAGATCACCGGTCACACGACTGCGGGTGCAGCAACGGTAGACCCCAGTTACACCGGATGGGACCTGTCGACGGAACGTGCCAATGTCGCCCGCCAGATTCTCTCAGAGTATGGTGTGCCGGACGGACAATTCTATTCGGTGGTTGGAAAGTCGGACACAGAACCTTTGTTCCCGAACGATCCATATCTTGCTGCCAAACGGCGGGTAGGCGTCCTGTTGATGGCCGAAGCACCACCGATCCCGCCGGGTCACAAGCTCTGAGAAGACGTCGAAATCGGCAATGTGACTAAGAAGATCTCTCCACGTTGACATCGGACACGACCAACCGGGCGCCGTTGACACCGTCAACACGGACCTTTGTCCCCGCCGGCAAATCTGGGCCTGAAATCCGCCAGATCGTATCATCAATTGACAGCTTCCCGGCGCCTTCGCTCAACGGTGTTGTAAGGGTGAATACACGTCCGATGTAACGGCTGCCGCGTTTGTTCAGACCCGGATCCCCGGTCTCAGATGCCGCCTTCAACATCAGCTTACGACCAACCAACAAGCTGACAATTGAAAGGACAACAAAGAGGCCGACATGAACCTGCCAGCTGAAATCGAAGAGCAGCGCAACAACCCCGACAACTATTGCAGACAGTCCAAACCATAGGAAGACCGTGCCCGGAGCCAGGAATTCCAGTCCCAGAAGGATCAACCCCAGGCCGGCC
>CALDSI010000171.1 GCA_937911395.1 uncultured Labrenzia sp. | reverse complement strand
AATTCAACGCCCGCAACAGCCTGGAGCTGATCGCCCACATCGCCGGTGTGCCGGTATGAGGTCGAGGATTTCTGCGAATATGAGTGCCGCTTGCAGAGACTGGACTTTCAACACGAATTTTTCGGACTGGATGATGCGCTGGCCCAATGGGTGGAGCGATTTCCCGCAGCCTGTAATGGCGTTGTCTTGCCGGCGGCGGCGATGAGAAGAGCCTTTGGGAAAATTGCATCCAAACCATCAGCACCCGAGTTGGTTGCGTCCGTGATTTGGAACGCCGCCACTGAAGCTGGTAGCCACCTCCGCTATCGTGCTGGGGCTGATGCCGAGGCGTTGTTAGACCGTCGACAGGAATGAATTGATGTGACATTCATTAATGGCATCAAAGACCTCATGAAAGGCTAAAGTATTCGGCGAACCGGAGAGAAGCAGTCACTCTCTGCTGCGCATCAATCGGTAGGTATGGGCTTCAAGCGGACTTTCGCTGTACTTTGAACCTAGGTTGGCTATGGGTCTTTTTTGTCTGGCAGCTCGTTGGGTATGCTTTGGCGTGCAAATTTCTTGAACGTTTGGGTGGGATGAAGTGGTCAGGGGGCTGCCTCAAGTGTTCCGTTCGAGACAGCTCACCCGCCAAAAAAATCACATGGCCAGGGGCAAATACTCCCATCCGCCAAATTGGTTGTCGCGTTGACGGATCCGCAAACCACTTCAACGGCAAAAGACTGTGTTTCTAAACAATCCGCAGAGCCGGTCCGGGCCTGGACACATTCGGCGTGACCAGGCTGTATCTGGCGGAAAAACCAAGAGCTTGGCGAATGAAGCCGGCAAGCGTGAGCCCTTCTGTCAGAGCCCAAACCGCTTCGCGGGCGTCAGCAGTCTCATCACGCCGCATGTGGTGGACCATGAGCAGAAAGTATTCTTCGTCCAGCGTGACGAGCAAACGGGCATTGATGCAAAGGGGGTCTTGCACATTTGGAAGCGATCCACGCGTATTCTCCAGTGCTGCCACCAGTTGTCCAATTTCATGGGCAACTGATAGTCCAATCGGCGCACCCCAACGCTCGGCAGCCAAGCCATATGCGAGTTGCCATGCTTTTGGATTCTTGCCTGAAAGGGCCAAGGTAAAATGGCGGAACAGCGGAAGCAGGCCGATCTCGAAATCGTCTATCGGGAGGTCGGCTGCCGATGTCAGAGTTGCGCTCTGTTCCGGGTTATTTTTGGCATGCATTGCTAACGTCCTCGCTCTGTTGCGGGCCGGCCTTGCTATGCGTCTTGTCGCTCTGCTGGGGAGGCTGGAAATGTGGTAGCGAAATTCGAGAGAGGGGTCAACCAATCGGCGCAACTCTCCTGCAGGGCTGACAATCCGCGCGCTGGCACCTCTCAAAGGAGAGTGTCGATGTGTGCAGAATGTGCCCAAATTTTCGGCATTTAGCCGTACTTTGGACCATATTCTGCGCAAGTTATTGAATGGTGAATGAAGGCTATTGACTAATTGGTCAAAAAATACGTCCATGATGAGGTGTAATTTGGAGATGCCCTATGGTTAGTTCGCTTTCCACTACCTTCACCGGTCTTAACTTCGTCAATCCTTTCATTTTGGCGTCTGCGCCGCCGACGGAAAACAAACGGAAGATCATGAGAGCGTTCGAGGCTGGCTGGGGCGGTGTTGTGACCAAAACCATCGGCCTGCATCCGGTCGAAAACGTTGCCGGACCCAAAACCATCTACCAGCGCACGAGCGAGACAAAGCCCTATGTCTCGCGGATGAAACGCCCTGATACAGTTTCACATTCGTCCTGGAATTGGGAGCTGATCTCCGACCAGCCGTTAGACCTATGGTTGCCAGATCTGGAAGAGATCAAGACCACGTATCCGGACCGCATGGTTATCGCATCGATCATGGCCGGAGCCGGTAACGAGGAGGAAATGGACAATTGGCGCAAGCTGGCAAAAGCAGTTGTGAACGTTGGATGTGACGCGATTGAGCTGAACCTTTCCTGCCCTCACATGGACCGCAAGGACATGGGCGCCAATGTCGCCAACGATGAGGATATCATCAGATCAATTTTACAGGCGGTAAAGAGCGCCGTCAGCGTTCCAATTTGGGTAAAACTGACACCGGCAAGCTCTTCTCTCCTTGATGGTGCAGCCGCTGCCTATGAGGCCGGCGCAGCCTCCATCTCACTTTGCAACACTTTCCCGTCGCTTCCATTGATGGACCCGGAAACACTGAAGTTCGAAGTCGAAGTCGATGGGCTTGTGACGTCCGGTGGTCTGGGTGGTTTGGCAATCCTGCCCCAGGCACTGCAGCGCGTGAGTGATATTTCGCGAGCGTTTCCCGATAAGTCTATCTCGGGCATCGGCGGCATTCGCGGCTTTCGTGAAGCGTTCAACTTCATCGTACATGGCGCAGGAAACTTACAAGTCTGCACTGCCGCAATGGAGGAAAAAGGCAGCGGCGGCGTAGGTGTGAAGCTTATTCAGGAGCTGAAGGAAGATCTGAGCGACTATCTGGAGCGCAAAGGGCATTCATCGATTGAGGAATTCCGTGGTATCGCCCGCGAACGGATTGTCGAACATTCGCAAGTTCGCAGGAAGAGCGACACTTATAACGGCGGATTTGCAATCTCGGCTTAATGCCGAGAATTGTTCATCACGAAGCTGTATCAAACAAACTGGCCGTGTAGACGGATTTGCTCAAGTTAAAGGCTGTGGCAAGTGCGACGCTGGACCAGAAGTATCTGGCAATTTTCTCGCAACACAGGACGGCGCATTTATAGCTTTTGCGCTTCTCCATCATTTACTTGATGGGTACCCGGCCCCGTGAGGGCGCTTTGGCGAAGTGCCCGGGTTTGCCGCGCCGATTTGAACTGCGAGAGATGACTGGGATAGACCCGATCTTTCGCTCAGCCTCTCGATTAACATTGCTGTCATAGCTCTTGTCGGCAACGACGGCCCGATGTTTGATCTTGCAGCAGGTTGCCGTGAGATCCACAAAACCCTTGCTGTTAGAGGCTTGGCAACCGGTCAGCCAAAAATCAAACGGCGGGCCGTTCCGATCTGTTTTTAGATGGATTTTTGTTCCGAACCCGCCGCGTGAACGCCCGAGCGCTTGACCTTTCAGCCCCTTTAGTGGCTGCCGCCGAGACAGGAGCGCGAATAACGGTACTGTCGCACATGGCGATCAGATGCGCGCCTTCATCAAGCCCAGCCAAAATGGACAATTAGTCCGAGAACATTCCTGCCTTGCCAAGACGGTCGAAGCGTTGCAAAACGCTGTTCCAGTTGCCGAACTGCTCGGGCGAAGTGTGCCGGAAGCTGTTGTGCCGCGCGAAATAATGCAGTGCCTCGAGAAACAGACGGACAATCTTTGGCTCCGCGCCAGTCAAGCTTGGAAAACCTCAAGTACCAGTCCGAAATCTCATTTTGTCATCTTGGTACACATCGCCGACATCCAAAATGTCGTCAACCTATCAATCACTTTGAAATCAAACCCAGAACCCGAAACTCACACCTGGGTCAATTCGTCCACACGGCCCAGCGACAACTTCCATATTGTTCAAAGGCCGAGCGAGTCAGTCTTATTCTTCAAAAACCTCTTCAATGGTTTTGCCAAACAGACGCGCAATTCGGAAAGCCAAGGGCAAAGAGGGATCATATTTTCCATTCTCAATCGCGTTGACGGAATTTCTGGAGATTCCGAGCTCTTTTCCCAGGTCGGCTTGCGTCCATCGCCGCTCGGCGCGCAGCACACGAAGCTTATTTTTCATGGCGAGAACCTACTGCGGGATTGCGACTGCGTTTATGGGCAATTCGCAATGGTTTCATCGTTTCGATACCCACCAAATCGTAAGGCCGGTGGCGAAGGTAATCACCATCAGACTCAAGGTGAACATTACACCCATCCCAAATCCGGCGGCAGTGGGAAGCAGATCGCCTCTTGCGTTCATTGCCCAGGAGGCAATCAGATTCTGAATGCTTGGCGTTGCGGTCATGACCATGACAAACGTCAGGCAGAGCGGAACACTGGTGCCACTGGCAAAAGCAAGCGCATATCTTGCATGGGCGGATTGCACTTCATCCGGTCCCCGAAAGACCGTGAAGAAGCACCAGGCTGCATATGAAATGCAGACAAGAACGAACGAGAACTGCACGAAAAAGGGCGGATCAATCGTGAGCAAATAAGCCATGCAAAGGTAGATGATGACCAGCGCAATGAACTGTGATCGTTTGGTGGTGGGCATGAGGGACCTTTCCAATTTCGTGGGAGTTCAAAGTGCCGAACTGTTGTTGGGGCATTGTGGTTTTCAGCGCGATGCATGCAGCTCTAATACCTGCAATTTTGAAATGGGGTTTCATGCCCGTTCAAGCTTAGCGTTTGGAAACCCACCAGACCGAGTTGTAGATTGAAAAAACGCTACACAGCGCAATGACAGTGAAAGACACGCCTAACCCGAAGCCTGCCGATGCCGGCGACAGTTGGCTCAGCGCTGCCAAACCCGCGATCGTTTGCTGAATGTTGGGTGTTGCGATCATCAGCATGACAAATGCAACCGTCAGAGGCACGCCATATCCACTGGCCGCTGCCAGCGCGTGTTTGAGACTTGCAGCTTGCAACTCATCGGCACCTCGAAAATTCGCGATGAAGATCCACGCCGACCACGTGATGCAAAGGACAGTGAAAATCACAGTGACAAAAAATGGCGGTATGAAGATCCAGATATAGGCAACGCCAAGTGCGAAGATGAGATTGGCCACAATTTGCGAGTACCTAGAAGCAGGCATGACATGTCTCCTTATCTAAATGACAACCGTACTTGTCTTTTATGAAAAAGCGAATGTCAAGCTTCCTTTGCATCTCTGGCGACAATATTTCAAAGCTGTCGGTGGGACGGTGATCACCCCCCCTTTGAAGTGGTCCATCTTATGTTTGGAAAAACGGAGGATCAAAAGGGCTACGAAACGTCACAAGCCAGAGGAAATTGCCTCGAAGTTGCGGCAGGTTGAAGTCCTTGCCGGCCAGGCATGCCACGTATTAATGCCATTCGGCAGGTTCGTATTACCGAACAGACGTGTTACCGGCATCGACAGGGCGCCCCGCCTTGGCACGCAACAGCGCCTCTAGCTTTGAAAACGCCATCCCGATCGCGTTGAAGTCGGAACTGTAGGGCTAAACGGTGGAGTGTTTTACGAAGCGCATGGCGAGGTTGGTTGATGTCCTACCCAAACCTACCCGCCCCTTGGCCTCTGCAACCGCGAAAGGCGGCTGCTGTTATCCTGAAATTAAGATTGCAATGCGCATCGGCGCTCATCCGTTCGCAGCTTCGCTTCCTGGCAAATTCAGAGCTGCAGCAAACAAAAAATCCACGATGACAATAAGACTAAAAACACATGAGACAGGCGCAGACCGACTGATCAGACCGAACCGTTTGCAATGTCGACCAAAGACTGTGTCAACGACACATCATTCGCCAGTTTTTGGCTCGGTTCCAGCCGCTCCAACAGCGCTGATACTGCTCCGCAATTTTTGCAATCGCCGTTACAGGTCTTTTTTTTATCGACGCTAAGTCTATGATTTTCAGCACTTCCGCAGGCCATGCTATTTTCCTCCGAAGTCCAATTAACTTCGCCCCTCTGTGCAAAGGAGAACATCAAAAGGAACCGCAATCAATACTTACGAATACTTATTTCAAGTCATGATATATTTTAATTATTCTAATTCAAAATTCGATTATCAGGACAGCGCCCGAACCTCTCTTTGAGCGAGAGCACATTAACGATCGGGCTGGATTGCAGACCCCAACTTAAAAAGCGTCACCGCCTCACAGAAAGACTGTATTTTGACAAGGCGCAGTTGCCGTTACCCGTTACATCACTTACAGGCCGCACTCTGCTTTTTCATGAAATCAAAAACCGTGTCTGGAAAACTGTGTTGCATGAGACTGGCAGCCTCAAACCAATCATAAGCGGTGCAGGTATCGGTGTTTATTCCATAAAGGCCGTGGGAATGAATCATACCGAGTGAAACTGCAGAAAGTGCATCGCCTGCACCAGCTGCGGCTCCCAACCAATACAAGCCATCCTGCTGCTCAGTCTCTGATTGTCCGTGTGATACCAGCAGCACTCCGAGCCTATGTTGCGCGTCGATAAAACCTTTGCCCGCAGAGACTTCAAAATAATGAAGAGCCTCTTTGAACTCTGACGCATCCTCGGCATGCGATAATAGAATTTCAGCTAGGTTAAATGCTGCTTCGGCATGTCCATGGTCCGCCGCTTTCGTCAGCCAGATCAAAGCATCGCGCCTATCGGAAGCTACACATTCTCTTTCTGCAAAGATCAAAGCGAGTTGAAACTGAGCTTCAACATCGCCGTTTTCCGCAGCTTCAAAGTTACGTCGTATGTGGTGATCGAGACATTGGTGAGGTGACACTCCCAGTACCTGATCGGCATTATTGGGCGCAGCAGATGGCTGCGCAACAGTGAGGAAGACGACGCAGAAACACCTGCAAAAAAGATGACCTTTAGCGGTCCAAAACCTGATTTGGTGCGGCATCTGGTCCTTGCCCCCACAACCTTGATATTAGAGCTTGGGTCACTATATGCTCGATGATAGCATTATCCTGAGTTTTATGCTCAACTTATGTACTATCGCTGGAAGGAAAAAAATCGATGACGCTCATCATGGATCGCAGGACTGTTCTCATAAGCATGGCGGCAATTGCCGCTGCTGGACCGGCGCTCGCAGAAGGTGCTAGCCATACTGTTCAAATGCTCAACAAACATCCCGACGATCGGAAAGTCCGAAATGTTTTTCTACCGCTTGTCCAGGTTGTTGAGCCCGGTGATACTGTAGTGTTCACTTCGACAGACAAGGGGCACAATTCAGAATCCATCAAAGGCATGATCCCGGATGGAGCCGAAACCTGGAAAAGCAAAATCAGCAAAGATGAGTCGGTCACGTTTACCCAGCCTGGTGTTTACGGGTATCGCTGTACGCCACATGCCGCATTGGGCATGGTTGGCCTGATTATCGTCAAGGGTGATGGTATGATGGACAATGTTGAAGCTGCTCGTGCTGTAAAACATCGCGGCAAAGCCAAAGTTGTTTTCGAGCAGATTTGGGAACAAGTCGACAGTGAAAATCTGCTCGCTTGATTATTCGCAGCAGCACTGAAAACAAGCATTGATAGCGACAAGACCTTGTTTCCCGGAACTCCGTTGAAATACATCCTGTATCCACTCGCGATAATCACAGTGAGCGCGCTGTCTTGGGCCACGCTCGTGGTCCAGGCACAGTCCGCAAAGGATGATTTGACGCTGATCGTTTCGAGAGACGAGGGCTTCGTCGAATTTTACATTCAAGGATCCGCTGATCTTACTTTGGAGCTGCTCGGCAAAAGGCCTGACGAGATTACGGACAGCAACGGTGCGATTGACTTTTCGGCTTTCCAGAACGGAACATGGAACACAGCAGATCGCATTATTGACCAGTTGAAAGTTTATCGGGATGGCAATGGTGACGTGCTCGAAGCAATGTCATTGATGCTTCATCCGAAATCTGACTCCATTCCTTTTGAAACGCCGACAGATGGACAATTTGCTGTCAGTATCTGCAACGCGTTGTCTCGCGATCCTGTATCGGACCTTAGTACGCTGAACCTTTTTGCCGGGTACATAATGGTACCGGCCACACCATCGAGCGACATTCAAATCTCCTTTCCGAACGCCAGCTTAGAAGACGCTTCTTTGCGATTGATCACATACTCGGAGGGGCGCTTGCTAAGCTCTGAAAGCCTGAGCCTTAGCAGTAACGCCACGATCAATATTCCTTCTTGATTGGAAAGGTCACCTCGTCGTCGGACCGAAGTGTTTTGTACATTTGTCAATCAGCGGCAGCCAAAGAGGCGACGCGGCCAGTATAGTGTTTCTGCCAGGCAATTTTCTCCATGAACCTTGCGCAACAAAATATTCTTAGCTTCACGTGCTTCAAAATATCTGTTCTAAAACCAATTCGCGAGACTATGTGGGGAAGAACTTTGACCTAGGGTCAGTCGTCAAAGAGCGAGTGCACACCATGAATTTGCGACAGTTCCTGTTTGTTCCTTTGTTGGCGCTCGCCCCCTCGGTGGCGCTCGCTTCGGATTACGTTCTGGCAATAGAAAGCAAAGGCCTGCGGGAATACTATTGTACAATCACGGTTTCTCTAGAAAACGTTTCCGCAAAAAAACTCACAGAGATCAGCGGATTTTTCTACTCATATATTGAAGATGAAATGGTCGGCCGGAGCAAGGGAGCTTGGTTCATGAATGTTGAACCGAGCAGTGTCCAAAAAGCAGTGTTCGAAACACCAAATGCACCTTGCGACGATGTCACCCGCTATGAATTTGTAGTCGGAGCTTGCCGCTTTGATGCGGGTTTTGAGGATGTTTCCGCGTGCGAGGGCAGATTGATCTATAAAGCACCCTTGATGGCGGCAAATCCGGATGACTAGACCAGCAGGCGTTCAATCGCGATCGATTTCATGCCCAAAGCTGAACGCCTTTTAGTGATGCAGCATCTTTGAGTGTTTCAATCAAAACGCCCAATGTTCTGGTGCGTTTCTCAGCGCTCTATGAGCGGCGGTTGAGGGACAAGATCCGCCTAGAAAGTCCATGGCGACACGCCAAACACAATCGGGTGGAGATACAAAAGGGTGACGTAAAGTGCGACACCCGCCATGAACCGAAGTACCAGCGCCCGTCTTACCTCCGGCAAGAAAAGCAACGGCTGGCGGTTCACTTCCGCTTTTAGCTGGGCCCAGCCCTCGCCCAATTCGCGCTTTTTCCTTCGATCAATGATCCGACCTCCGAACAACGCAAAGATCGTCAAAGAGGCGAATACCAAAAAGTGTGCGAGATCGCCATTGGCTATGACATGCGCGACACCCCACAATGCAAGGGCCAGCAGAAGAGGATGACGTGTGTAACGTACGAGGCCAGGATGCGCGGCAACGAACCGATTATTGTTGCGTCCGCCAAATGAAAAAGGATTTGGCCGTCCAACACAAAGGGCCAAGAGCAGACACATGACAAACATGACCGCCATTGCGAGACGATTCTGCCACGGAGCCCAGGGCCAGAGTTCAAAATAGGGTGCACGGCCTGAGGCAAGCAGTAGCCAGCCCAGCAGGACTATCGACACGATAGAATAAACAATCGTGAAACCCGTACTACCCGTCACTGCTTCGATACGGCTGCGCACCGGCGGTCGCAGCGGCACAGAATGGAATACTATGAAGGTTCCAAATGCCAGTGCCAACTCGCCCCAAACCATGAAGGCCCTTCCCAACAGATGTGCAATCTTTAAGCGACCGAGCGCAAATTCTTCTCAGCGGAAGCAACTGGCCCAGATCAAGCAGGAGCGCTTTGACTGGTATCAATGCTCTCAAAATACTTGAGCTTTATGTTCATAAAAAGTGGGAACAACCGTCTGCGGCTTTGTCTGAGCAGTCGGAACAGGAGGAGTTGATGCAAAGGCTTGCGCTCTTTTTTGGAATCTCTGCAGTGACCGCTCTTCTTGGCGTTGAAACTGCGCGGACGGGAGGCGCACAATCCTACGATACAAAAGCCGCTCTCGGAGAAGCACTGTTCTTCGATGTAAATCTCTCTAAGAACCGCAGTCAAGCTTGCGCAACTTGCCACAATCCTGACTACGGTTTTATCGATCCAAGGCCGACAGAGGTGGGATTGGCCGTTTCACTGGGTGATGACGGCGTTTCGCTGGGTGACCGGAATGCTCCAACGGCCTCCTACGCCAAATATGCTCCCAAATTTCATCAGATGGAAGACGGCGTTTATCGTGGAGGGCAATTTCTTGATGGCAGAGAACCAGACTTAGCCGGTCAAGCCGGCGGACCACCTCTCAATCCGATTGAGATGGGGATGCCGGACAAAGCGTCCGTTGTTGCAAGGCTTCTGGAAAACGCAGACTACGTGAGTGCATTCAAGAAACTCTTCGGAGACGACATCTTCGTCGATGACGATACCGCTTATGGAGCGATGCAGACCAGTTTGGCGGCCTTTGAGGAAACACCTTTCTTTTCGCCTTTTGATTCAAAGTATGATCGGTCTTTGCGCGGCGAAGTGAAGCTCACAGATGAAGAAGAGTTGGGGCGCATTCTGTTCTTTTCACAGCAATTTACCAACTGCAATCAATGCCATCAGTTGCAAACGTCTCAGGTCTCCAAAGAAGAAACATTTTCCAATTATGAGTACCACAACATCGGGATACCGGTGAACCAGGAAGTGCGGGCTGCAAACGGCTTGGGCTCGGATTTCGTGGATCCCGGCCTGGTGAACAACCCGCTGGTATCCGAACCATCAGAACTCGGTAAGTTCAAGGTTCCCACACTCCGCAACGTCGCGGTCACAGGACCGTACATGCACAACGGTGTTTTTAAAAATCTTCGCACCACCGTCGCATTTTACAACAAGTATAATAGCAAGGCAGCCAGCGCACAGACCAATCCGGAGACTGGTGAACCATGGGGTTCGCCAGAAGTCGACGGGACACTCTCGCTCAAAGAACTGGAGCATGGTCCAGCGCTTGATGCACAGCGCATTGATGCGCTTGTTGCATTCATGAAGACACTAACTGACCGGCGTTATGAGCATCTCATTCAGGACTAAGAAATAATCCCTTCCAACAAGTTTGAGCTACCCATCAATGTGGACGCGTGTTGCAAGCATGTTTCGCGAACAGCGCGTACAATAAATGATGGCTGGAAGGATGAACTATTGGAATATCGAAACCGGGTCAAACCCCAAGCAACCGGTCAAAAAGGCAACCAAAACAACTGTTTCCCGCGCACAGCCGGAAAGTCACACCGACCGTAACAAGCGGTTTTCTTCGATCTGCCGACGCAGAGCCTGAGTTCTGTCATACTCAGAGCGAATTCTGGCAATAAAGGGTAGAATGGCTGCTTCTGGCGTCTCCGCTTTTCGGTGATGCATCTCTGTTTCAGAAATGATGATGTTAATGATGTTCGGGAAACAGCCGCAGCACTGGCCCCGCTTTTTCATCGCATGATAGACTTTGCCCGGAGTGATCAACTGCCACGGGTCGTTATCCAGGAACTCCCGAATGACGGTTTCAATCGCAGATTTCGAGATAACGTTGCAACTGCAGACAAGCATTCAGATGGGCTCTTTAACCTGACTAGAAACATCATGTTTCCCCAGCTTAATATTATCTGGAGGCTATAAGTCAAGTTTTGAGTTTCACGTTGTTGCGAGCTGTCAGCTGGCTCCCACCATCAGAATTATGTTTATCCGGACCCCAAAAGCCTCCTTGGCGTTGGAATCGGACAGGATAATATCTAGCGCCTGTCGCGTTTCATCGGAGGCATTTGACCGAGATGAATTTAGATTCTGGCCAGAGCATCGGGCGTTTTGATGAAAACGTCCAAAGAAGCTCGACCACTTTAAGAGAGCGATCAGCTTTGGACGTGAAATCGATCCCGATTTGACGCCCGCCGATCTACGCGGGCTTTGCGCAGTGGTGAAAATACCATAAGCGAAGCCCAACGACGCCAGAACCTAAAATCATCCGGCCGTTCGAGTGAACGAACTGATCCCGTCGACAGCCTTGCGCCGTTTGACAGATGCACCGCATCGCGCACCACTTCGCGTCTTGTCAAGCGAACTCAGTTCGAACATCAAATTTTTCCGATGAAACGCGACCCGCCCTAAACCCTGACGACACAATTGGACCTTCCCAACAGGAGCGGACTGGAGCGTCACAGTCTGCGAGTAGGCCAATCGGCAGGCAATGCTTGCCAACCGGAGCATTGGCGCAGGCAACCGGAGTTTGGTCACGATTGCCTAATCGCTGGGGCCGATCATCTTTTCCGGGCGCACGAGGGCGTCGAATTCTGTTTCCGTTACATAGCCGAGATTGAGCGCTTCTTCGCGCAAGGAAGTGCCGTTTTTGTGGGCTGTCTTGGCGATTTCCGTGGCCTTATCATAGCCAATCGCAGGAGCGAGTGCTGTTACCAGCATCAAGGAACGTTCCATCAGGCGGGTGATGTTGTCCTCATTTGCTTTTATCCCGGATACGCACCGGTCCGCGAAGCTGATAGAGGCATCGGCCAGCAACTTGACCGACTGCAACATCGCATTGGCCATCACGGGCTTATAGACATTCAGCTCAAAGTGCCCCTGGCTTCCGGCAAACGAAATCGTTGACTGGTTGCCGTGAACCTGTGCGCACACCATGGTCATGGCCTCGCATTGGGTCGGATTGACCTTGCCCGGCATGATGGAGGAGCCGGGTTCATTTTCCGGCAACGACAGTTCCCCAAGCCCCGATCGCGGCCCGGACCCCAAGAACCGAATGTCATTGGCAATCTTGAACAGGGATACAGCGACCGTATTGAGCGCTCCATGGGCATAAACATAGGCATCATGTGCTGCGAGCGCCTCGAACTTGTTGGATGCCGTTTCAAACGGAAGTCCAGTAATCACGGCCACCTCGGCGGCAAATGCAGTGTCGAAGCCTTTTTTCGTGTTAAGACCTGTCCCGACAGCCGTTCCACCCTGCGCCAGTGCATATAGCCCGTTGAGCCCTTCGGTGACACGCTCCATTCCAAGGGCGAGTTGAGCGGCGTAACCGCCGAACTCCTGGCCAAGGGTCAATGGCGTTGCGTCTTGGGTGTGGGTCCGTCCGATTTTGACGATATGCGCCCACTCTTCGGATTTTTGCTCAAGTGCGGACTTCAAATGCGCCAACGCAGGCAGCAGTTTTTCTTTGATTTCCGTGGCTGCAGAAATGTGCATGGCGGTTGGAAAGGTGTCGTTTGAAGACTGGCTCATGTTGCAGTGATCATTGGGGTGCACTGGAGATTTGGAGCCGACAACACCGCCGAGAATTTCAATTGCCCGGTTTGCAATAACCTCATTTGCATTCATGTTGCTCTGGGTGCCCGAACCGGTCTGCCAGACGACAAGGGGGAAATGATCGTCCAGCTTTCCGGCAGCGACCTCTGATGCGGCCCGATCAATTGCGTCCGCAAGTTTGGGATCAAGCTTTCCTTGAGCCGCATTCACACGGGCTGCCGCCTGCTTGATGACCCCGAGCGCATGGATGAGCGGACGCGGCATCGTCTCCCCACCGATCGGGAAATTGATCAAGGAGCGGGCCGTTTGCGCGCCGTAGTATTTGTCTGACGCGATCTCGAGGGTTCCGAAAGAATCAGATTCCATGCGGACTTGTTTGGACATGACTTCCTCGTAAATTTCAAAAACTCAGATAAGACAGGCTTCACTATGTCAAACGACGTCTTCGACAAAGTAGAGCGTATTTCCGTCTGGATCGGTGAGAGAAAACTGAAGTTTACCACATGGGTGAAATTTCAGTTTCGTGACAGGCACGTAAGGCTTCGTCAGATACTTTTGGTAAAGACGAGCAACATCCTTTGTATGACATACGACACTGAGATTGCTCGTCAGAAACGGATCTGAACAGCGGCAGATTTTAAGGTCCAAGCCACCACCACGCACCCAAAGATTGCCAGCATCCTTATGAACAGCGCATTCCAGGCCGTCGCTGTAAAACCGGCAAGAACGGCAAAAGTCCGATGAAAACAAGATCGGGATGGCTGCATACCTGCCGCGTTGTGGACTGATTTTCATTTTCAGGCTTTCTTGTTACGGCGATATTCTGGGTTGCAGTCTCATCTTGGCTTTAGTGCAGAACAGCCCTCTTTGAATCCTCTACGGCTGCACTCTTGATCAGCATCGTTTCAACGTCATCTTTTGAGATGTGCCGGAAGCGTTCCCCCAAGTAATGAAACTCTGTCGCCAACTGGCAGGCAGGTGTCTCAAGCGTCAGATCGCCGCGTTTGCGCGCCATTATCTGCATACAAGTCATTGCGCACGCCTGGTCGAAATGCTGAATGGAAGAAAGAAGGGCCAACGACAAAAACTCATCGCGGGCCATGCAGGCACAGTCCACTTGATGATATCCGGTCGGCTTGGCCGCAAACCGCCTGTAAGCTTCTGCAAAATCCCAAAGCGCCCCGAGCAGCGGCTTGGCGTTGGAACGGCCAAAACACTCGCTGTAACCAACCCAGACATCACGCCACTGGGAAAAGTGTTCCTCGTGATGTCCGTTGAGCACACAGCGCAAACCAACCACAAACAATCGTTCAGATGTGAAACACCAAGAACTTGGGCGATCAGTTAGCTGGGTTTGCGCTGGATTTAACATACAAAAGTCCATTGTAGAGTGCGGGTCGGAAGGAATTGGCTCGGGTATTTCCGCAAGAATTCCACTGCCTAGTAAACGTCTCTGAGATAACGTTTTTCTCGCTTTAGATCGACAACGTACGCATCGGTTTCTGCCATCGATTTGTCGCCGAATTTCCGGATCACATCGTGCAGAGCCTGGTCGACATCCTTTGCCATTCGGGTTGCATCCCCGCAGACGTAGAAAAACGCTCCATCTTCAAGCCATCGATAGAGATCCTTGCCGTTTTCCATCATCCGGTTCTGGACATAGATTTTCTGGTCCTGATCCCTGGAAAACGCCAAATCAAGACGGTTCAATACGCCTTGGTTGCTCAAGCTGGTGAGTTCATCTTCGTAGATAAAGTCGCTTGCCTTGTGCTGATCGCCGAAGAACAACCAGTTCTTACCCGTGGCGCTGGTCGCGCGGCGCTCCTGTAAAAACGCGCGAAACGGGGCAATGCCGGTACCAGGACCCACCATGATGACAGGCCGTTGTTTATCTTCGGGAAGACGGAACGCCTTGTTGGGCGACAAAAAGATACCGGCTTTGCCGTTTTCCGCTATTCGATCCGCCAGGAACGTCGAACACACACCACCATGATCCCGTCCGTGAGTGCGATACCGGACACTGGCGATCGTTAGGTGAATGTGATCCGGAGCCTCCAGGGGGCTGGAGGAAATTGAATACGCGCGATGTTGCAATGGCTTGAGCAAGCTTGCGAACTCGGCGGCAGACAATTCACCGGCCGGAAGGAGACGCAGGACATCCAAGGTGTCCCGCCCCCAAAGCCAGCCGTCCAAGGCTTCCTTGTCACCATTATTCAGAACATGGCTGAGTTCATCATTCTTTGCGCGCGCTTCAACCGCCTTCACGAAATCCTTGGACGGCGTGCAAATCTCCAGGCTCTTCAACAATGCATCACCGAAGGCTCCATTGATGCCCTCAACGTTTGCATCCGCTGTCGTTCCCAGATGATCCAGAAAAGCGTCGACGAGCACCGGATCATTGACCGGCATGACACCAAGTGCGTCTCCGGCGGCATAGCTGATCTCGCTGTCTCCAAGAGAAAACTCGTAGTGCCGGATTTCTTTCGCCGACGTTTCTCCGGATAAAAGCCGGTTGGCTGCGATCAAAGATGGGTACGGAGACTTGCGCGACCATTTCGACTTGGCCGGTGTTTGGACAGCCGCAGGGGCAGAAGCCACTTCGCCGTTCGGCGAGTTGGTCTCTCTCGGGATCTTGGGGAGTGTTTCTGCGATCCAGTTCGCCGCTGGATCTTCAAAATCGATATCGCAATCGAGCCGGGTTGCGAAGCGTTGCGCGCCCAGCTGTTCAAGGCGCATGTCAATCAACTTACCTGCCTGACAGAAATCATCGTAACCGGTGTCGCCCAGCGCAAGAATGCCAAACGATAAAGCTTCCATCCGCGGTGCTGTATCAGCTGAAAGTGCCTGCCAAAACAGTTCCGCATTGTCCGGCATTTCGCCTTCTCCGTAGGTGGAGATGACAATGATGACGTGAGACATGGCCGCAAATGTATCCAGCTCAACGTCATCCAAGGCTTGCACAAC
The DNA here is from genome assembly GCA_937911395.1 of uncultured Labrenzia sp. Taxonomy (GTDB): domain Bacteria; phylum Pseudomonadota; class Alphaproteobacteria; order Rhizobiales; family Stappiaceae; genus Roseibium. The sequence continues at coordinate 7,649 of CALDSI010000171.1, read as the reverse complement.
TGGTGCGAAGCCATTCGCGGCAGCCGCTGCGGCCGCATCGTTGGCAACAGCTTCCGCGTTGCCGGTTTGTGTGCCGAACAGGATGTTCACCGGCGTTGGAGCGGCCGCCGATGCGCCAGCTGCAACAGCCGCGCCGGGAACATCCTGAAGCGATAAACGGGAATGCAGTCCGGCCAAGAAACCGGATAGCCAGGACCGCTGATCACCATTGAACGGAGCATCTTCGGGAATGAAGGGTATTTGCATCAACGTTTTCCTGACAGATTTGTTCTTTTCAACAGCCGGTCTCAAGCAGAATGCGCAGCAGTAAACGCCATGATGTCGGTGAGGCTGTGCTTGGCGAACAGCTCTTCAAAGCTGGGCAAGTGCCCAACCTTGTCCCGGTTCTTTGCGTTTTGGTGAATGATCCAGCCATACGTTCCCGGACTGTCCATCGACAAGACATTCCGGCTGGCAAGAGCTTGTTTGTAATCGTTGAGCCTTTTGTCGGCGATCAATACAGCCAACGCTTCGTCGCCATACTCAGCAATCGCGGTCTTGGCGTAACCGTGCAGTTTTTTGATCAAGGAGAAGTCCTCCGTGAGCAACAGATTGCGCGCGGCCTTTTCAACTTCTTTATCAGCGATTTTCGCGCCACCCTGGACCTTGTCGAGGGCCAGCGCCTGAGCCGTCGACATGACCAAATAGTTGTTGAGGAGGACATACATTTCCTCCGTATCAGTCTCACCGTAGCCGGGGACTGCTCCATCAAGGATTGGTGTCTTGGTTTTCAGTGCAGCCTTAAACTTGCGGACCTGGTAAGACACCAAAGCGGTGCTAAGCTCTTCGACCAGTTCCTTGCGGCTTCGGGCCGAGAGAATGGCATCGCTGTCTTGGTAGACGAGCAATGAAGTGGGCATTGCATAAACAAAATTGCGACGTTCGCTGTCCCAATTCTCGAGCAACCATGCCGCTTTCTCAGAGCCGGTTGCCCTGAGGTGCCATCCAAGAAGCTGCTTAATCACATCAGCATGCATGTCTGAAAGCGGGGACACATCTTCCAGGGACGTCAAAAGGACGGAATCATGACTGACTTTGCCCGGCAACTCTCTGTAAGGGTCATACTGATAAGCAAAACCACCACTCATGCCATTGGCAAATCCCTTACCGAACGCACCAATGTTTAACACTGCACCGTTGGTCATGTACTCGCAGCAGAAATCGCCGACACCTTCGACCACCGCCGTTGCACCAGAGTTGCGGACTGCAAACCGATCGCCTGCCTGACCCTCTATAAATGTCCGGCCACCAGTGGCGCCAAAGAGCGCGAAATTTCCGATCAAGACGTTTCCGCCGGCTTCGTCGGCCCCGCCGCCCGGTGAGCGAACACTGATTGTGCCGCCACATGCACTTTTTCCAACACCGTCGTTACACGTGCCGACATGCTCCAAATACATGCCGTCATTGCAAAAAGCGCCAAAAGACTGCCCAGCTGAACCGCAGGTTTCAAGCGCAACAGTCTCGGCGTCGAGATACCGCCGGCCTCTGTGATCTTCATTCACCGCGGGCAGCAACTTGCCGGTTTCGGCGTCCAGCTCATGGTTCAGCAGCCGTTCAATGTCGATCGCAAGCTGTCCAGCAACTGTCTTGTTGCAATTGTTCAACATCACATTCGGCTTAATCCGGACAGGATGCTCATGATTGTCTAGGAGTTCCCGGCGGACAGTTTCCATGAAGCGGTCATCATGCTGGAAATCCTTTTCCAGATAGACCGGATCGAGCACTTTGATTTCTTCAACGCAAGCCAGCATGGATTGCAGATCAAGTTGCCCCACTTGAGATGCGTGATTAATCAGATGCAGAAGGTCCGAACGCCCCCGCGCCTCCAGCAAAGACTTCAAACCAAGCCCAGCCAGTATTTCTCTGGTTTCATGCGCGATGTTCAGAAGATACTGCGCCAATGCGCGGGGATCGCCATCAAACACTTCGGGATTGGTCGTAAGGCCAGCTGGACATTTGATGTTGCAATTCTTTGCCATGACGCATTTCAGCATCATCAGTGCGGTTGTACCGAACTCAAAGGAGTCCGCTCCGAGCAAAGCTGATTTCACCACATCGCTCGCGGTCTGATGCGCACAGGAACAGCGCATAACAACTTTCTGGCGGATGCCATTTTCGCATAGGGCGTGATGAACTTCCGCGATGCCAATCTCCGCAGACCGTCCGGTGTATTTGAGGCTCGTAACAGCAGCAGCCCCAGTTCCCCCAGTGTTGCCTGCAACGTTAATCACATCGGCGCCAGCTTTTGCGACACCAACAGCGATGGTGCCTATACCCTCGGAGGAAACGAGCTTCACGACCACACGAACACGGGCAGCTTTTGCATCATGAATGAGCTGCGCCAGGTCTTCGATTGAGTATGTGTCATGATGAGGGGGCGGTGAAACCAGCTCAACACCCGGAGTTCCCCCCCGTGCCGCTGCGATTTCGACAGTAACTTTGGGAGCCGGCAGCTGCCCGCCCTCGCCCGGCTTAGCGCCTTGGCCGATCTTGATTTCGATCTCTTCCAGGGTTGGGTCCGCAAGATATCCGGCCCAAACCCCAAACCGGCCTGATGCAAATTGCTTGATCTTGGAAGACCGGATCGTACCGTACCTGGATATATGCTCGCCGCCCTCGCCGGAGTTCGACATTCCGCCGGCCATATTGGTACCATGCGCGACTGCCTCATGCGCCGAGGCAACCAAAGCACCGTGGCTCATGGCCCCACTTGCGAGCATTGGCGTGATTTCACTTGCGGGCTGGACCTGGGACACGCTGATCGCTATCGGTGCTGTTCGAATCTTTGACAAGAAATCTGCAGCCGCACCAACAGCGCGCAATTTTACATGTTCATCTTCCAGCCAGTGTCCCTGAATGTCGCCGCTGAAAATCCGCACAAAAGCCTCGGCCAGATCTGACCGGCGCGACAGCTGATTGCCGGACGGGCCCGTCAACTTCAACTTGAACGTATCCGCCTCTTCCCGCTCACAGGAGAGCCCACCGAAATAAAGAGACGTGTTGCCGACGACCGAGAAACGTTTGAATTCACGCTCAAAGTCGATTGCGGAGGTGGCAAAGCTGACGTCACCGGGAAACTCAAGCACATCACGCAACGCAGCAGGTCTGCGCGCTCTTTCCTCTGCCATCATTCGGGCAAACGCATGATACCCTTGCGTAATCGAAAACGCGTCGATCATGGCCGGTGTCAGCTTGTCGAAGTTAGTGAAAGTGTAAGCCGTCTCGTTCAAGCCAAACGCATCTGTCAGGCGGTTGACGGGCAGCAAACGAAGATAATCATCGTATTCGCTTGCATCCGCGTCACCATTCACCTGGATGCTTTCTTCCGTCATGTCGACAAAACCGCGAACAGCTGTCGTGCCGTACGAGTGGCCGGCGCCCTCTGCCCGCTCCTTGAAAAGGCCCAAGAGTGGGATGTCCTTTTCACTGGACACGGATAAAGCGCGATTGTGCCAATCGTACACCGCTGCGGCGATCGTCGGGAAACCGACACCACCAACCGGTGTTTTAACATTCGGAAAATAGCGCTTAAGTACCGGGTCTTCGGTGTCGAGGAAGTTCGGCTCGAAGAATTCGCCACCGATATAGCTTTCCGCCGTGCATAAACCGACTTTGCCCATGGTTTTCAAAAGAGACTTTTCAGCCGCCTTCGCAAACCGCTTGAACGCTGCATCTGCATCTTCGGGAAAATTCTGTTCAGCCCTCATCTGAACAACAAGCGGATATACCGCAGAGGCGCCAAAACCAAGAGCGGCTGCAATATGGTGTGCGGACGAGATCTGACCGCTCTCGGCAATAAGGGACGCCTGAAGTCTAAGACCTTCCTCAATCAATCTCTGATTTACAGCTGAAACGACCAGCGTCATCGGCAACGCGGCCCTGCCGGAGGCGATCTGACGATCACTCAGGATGACGATCCCACCGTTGTCCGCAACATGCGCTACCACTTGATCGCATATCCGGCTAATCCCGGATTTGAGAGCTTCAGCATTGGCGCCGTAATCGTCATGAACCGGCTCATATAGCATGTCAGCAATCAGAACCGGGGTATCCGTTTGCGTACGTATCCATTTCACATCGGTGCGCGAAAGAATTGGGCTGTCGATTATGATTTGTTTTGCGGCGATGCGCGAGAAGTTCGGTTTGCTGCCCAAAGCAACGCGCAAGGTCATTCCATCGGCTTCACGAATGGAATCTAGCGGCGGATTCGTTACTTGCGCAAAGCGTTGGGAAAAGTATTTGGCAACCCCGCCTTCCTGGTCGGAGAGCGCGTTGATGGCAGCACCATAACCCATTGCGGAGATCTTTTCCGCCCCGGTGCTCAACATTGGATCCATCAGAAATTTGAAGCTTTCCTGATTGTGAGAGTAAGCTACATAGCGCTGATTCAGATCCAAGTCGCCTTCATAGGGAACCAGCCGGCCCGGCGTCTTGATTGGAGGACCACGATGATCTGCCAGACGCACACGCGCCTCGCCCAGAAGTGCCGCGTAGTCCTTTTGTGAAGCTAGGTTTTCCAGCGCAGCTTTGGTCCCGAAACTGCACTTTTCCCGATGATCATAGTATAGCATACCGCCAGCCTCGATGCGGCCGCGGCGCAAGATGGTATCCGGAGAAAAACTGATTTGACCGGCTTCTGACATGACGCACAAGTATTCGTCCGTCTCAACCGACCGCAGGGGGCGGAGACCAAGGCGGTCAAGTCGCGCGCCGATGATGTCCCCATTGCCGAAAATCAGTGCCGCAGGGCCGTCATTCTTCTCCTCATAGAGGGAGAAGTACTCGAGCATTGCTTTTATGTCTTCGGACAGATCAGCGTCGTTTTCCCACGCTGGTGGCATCATGGACACAACGGCTGTAACCAGATCGAGGTTGTCTTCCAAGACACGGGATTGGAGCGTCTGGTCCAACCGGCAGCTGTCTGACTGACCGTGCGGGCGAACAATGCTGGCATTTTTTGCCAGAGCCACAGCTGTTTCAGACAAGCGGTTTTTCTTGTCCGTATTCAGCTCCCCATTATGGGCCATGAACCGGAATGGCTGCGCCATACTCGGATGTGGATCCGTGTTGGTTGAGAAACGGGTGTGAAAATAGAGCGTATGAACTTTGTGCTCCGGATCGCGCAGATCTTTAAAATAAGGTATCAGCTCGTAAGAATTCAGCCGTCCTTTGAACACCTGTGTCCGAGCGCTTAACGAAAGTGGATAAAGACCGGTTAGTTCCGGCCGGGTGTATGCTTCCGCCTCAATTGCCAGCAAGGCCTGATGAATAATGGCGTCACTCAACTGCCGGGATTCAGCCCCCCGTCCTGCAACGAAAACCCATTGAACAATTGGCAATTGGTGGCGGACCGCCGCCGGACGCAGGACACCGTTGTCAACCGGAACATCGCGCGTCAGAACAGGCTCAAAACCGAAAGCCGAAAGTGTATCTCCAATGAGCCGGTTTGCCATTTCATGCTGGCTGTGATCACTCGGCATAAAGAAGTTGCCAACACCAAACTCACCGAGTTTGAGATTGTTTAAACCAGTCAGGCGGGTGAAGAAGGATTTGGACAAATCAACGGAAACACCGGCACCGTCGCCGACCCCCTCAGAGGACATTCCGCCGCGATGAGGGACGGCGCACAAGGCTTCATGGCCCTTGATGAGCACATCATGGGTTTGCTCGCTGTCTTTGCGGGTAATGAACCCGACACCACAGCTACTTTTCTCTACTTCCGGATCGTAAAGTCCAAATTCCGAAGCTTTCACCTATCGCGCCTCCTAAAATTGCCTGCTTTGGTATTGCAACGTGAGATCCATCTCACTGCCCCCGCCTGAGCACACGGCTATCCACACCGATGGCATTTTCACATCGGTGGGATTTTCCAAATGTGTGAAGTTTCGCTGGCTTAATGCGCAAATTGCCAAGCTGGCTGATACGTTGAGGTACAGTTATTAAACCTGAATTTAATAGTCAAGTTTTATGAAGCGAAAATGGCATATGCAGAAAAAAGCAATGTATCGTTTGGAACAAAGATGAGCCCGGCGCAAGGATCTTGCAAAAATGGCAGTCTCTAAATTAGCCGTAGCTTTAATTCTATCTTCATCTGCAAACACAAAGGAAGCCCGCAGCAAAATGCCAATGAGTTTGCAATATATTAGCTTCGCGGATGACGCCGGAGATGCCTGTATTTTGGGAAAGACGGTGTTTCACAGTCATGACACGTGAGCGAAAATGGTCTTAGAACCGCGTTGAGACCTTGGCGCAATTGTTTCAAACAAGGGATGAGTTTCGAAAACAAGCGCCAAGAGCCTATGGTACAGCTGCGAGAAGTGATTGGTCAGATAGAATTTGCGGTCGTATGGAGCGAACTGAAGAGACCGGACGCTCTCTGAATGTCGCGAAATCGCCGCTCAATACAACAGCAAATATACTTTCTAAATAAACCCAATCCGGCCTATCAGAGCGTAGGGCGAAAGGGCTGGTTCAAAGATATTTGTTCGGATATGCAATCTGGATCGCGTAGCAAAACATAAACGCCTTAAATTAAGAGCAACCGCTGCCATTGGCCCTGGTAATTTCATGCCGGTAAACCCCAAAGTTGGCCAGCAAAGCGTCCGGTCTATCCGGTGCACTTAGCATCTTGATGCGTGCAGCTGCAGCCTCAGGATTGGCGTTGGACGCAGTCTCCAGAAACTCGACACGGCTGTCCATCGTAATTGGTTTCTCCGGTGTTGCGCGTGTGCTGATCTATACGGCGAAAGGCGCCGAACAGAGGGTGTCAAACGCAATCTGACCGGATCAGCCCTCCCACGGTCTCAATTGCCTCAGAATTAACGGACTGTGGCGGCGTCGCTCGCCAATAACCGATGTGGCCGCTTCTTGTGGTCGTGACAAAAGGACAGCAGGGAACTTTACGGCCCGAAGCGGACTGTCACACCAGGTGAAGTCAAGGTCGGCTTCAAACCCAAGCTCACCAACTTGCTGCGTTGTGTGGCGAATGCTGGCTAATCACTCAAAGATTTGTGCGCCAGTTGCAAACTCGTAAGATCGAGCGACGATCTGTTTCACAGCCGACAATTCACTTTCATCCCGAGGTGAGAAGATCATCACCAGACCCAAGGGCCATTGCCCTTGAGTCACAAGATAGTGGTCTTCCCCCCAACCAGTCCTTTTGATCTCGGCCACATTTTGATCCGGTAACACAAGGTGCATGCTGCCATTGTCAGGCATGGGATGAATATGGGCGAATTCTCGTCCGATCATAAACGCGGCTTCGTTGCCGGGCACCCCTTCCTGCAAGACCAAGGCACGCGATCCGGGGACTGAAATGCCGCTGTTTTCGTTGTTGATGTTAGGCAGACCGAAACACCACGTATGGAGCGCGTCAACAATATCGTCCGGCCCATGCTGGGTCAGTTGCGAATGCGGGAGACGCCCCAGTGTCTTTGGCGCTGGCCCGGGGCGCTTCGGCAGAATGAGTGAAGTATGCATTGAGCACTCCATGCTATTGCTTGACCCAACCTTATATGCGTATTCTGGCAAATGAATTTCTAATTTGTGCAAGCGAGTTTTGCATGAAAGCACAGAGATCCCGTGCGGATCAAAACCTTGAATGGGCCGAC
>CALDSI010000170.1 GCA_937911395.1 uncultured Labrenzia sp. | reverse complement strand
TACTTCGACCAGAAATCCGGGTCGAGCAAAACCAAAACCGTGAACAGCTCCAAACGGCCAACAAGCATTGCAAAGGACAAAAGCCACTTTGCTCCGTCCGGCAATGGAGCGAAATGCCCTGCCGGACCGATCATGGGTCCGAGCCCTGGCCCCACGTTCCCAACAGACGTCGCAGCCGCCGAAATCGCCGTTACAAGGTCCAGGTCGAAGAAGGACAAAGCCACCGTGATCACGCCAACCGACCCCAAGTAGACCACCAGAAAAGCCAGAACTGAAAAGGACAGTTCCGGGGTCAGCCGCGTGCCTGCATATTCTTCCGACATGATCCGGTGTGGCCGAACCATCCGGCGCAAGTGGGCGCGAACCGTACCGAAAAACACCAGAAACCGAAAAATCTTGATGCCGCCGGTCGTCGACCCCGTGCAACCGCCGACAAACATCAACAGGAAGCAGGTCCCGACCACAGGGGCACCCCATTGTTCGAAATCGCCCAGTGCGTAGCCGGTTCCTGTCACAATGGAGACCACAGTGAAGGTTGCCTTGACCAGCGCCTCGTCGAAATCAAAATCCATCTTGACGCCGAGGTGAACCGTGAGGGCCAGGGAAACGATCGCGAGAAATCCGAGCAGCACGCGGACCTGCGGGTCCCGCCACAAAAGAAGCGGTTGCCCACGGAGCGCCTGGATGATCAGCACAAACGGCATCGCACCGATGATCATGAAGACAATGGCAACCCAGGCAGACGAATGGTTCTGGAAATACCCGAACGACAAGTCATGGGTCGAGTACCCGCCCGTCGCGATCGTTGTCAAAGCATGGTTGAACGCATCGAAGAGCCCCATGCCCGTTGCCAAATAGGCGGCGATACACAATACGGTCAGGAACAGGTAGGCCAGCCCCAGCAGCCGGATAAGCTCCACAGACCGGCTGACGATCTTTTCTGACCGGTCGGAGCTCTCGCTTTGAAAGAGTTGCATCCCGCCAATGCGCAGGAACGGCAGCAAGACGATGGCCATAACGATGATGCCGACACCGCCCATCCATTGCTTGATCGACCGCCAGACAAGCAATCCGGGCGGCAAACCGTCCAGGCCGGTCAATACAGTGGAACCGGTCGTGGTAAATCCTGAGACCGCTTCAAACACGGCGTCTGCGTAGCCGATTCCAAGCCACAGGAAGGGCAAGGCTCCAAAGGCCGGTAGTGTTGCCCAAGCAAGCGTCGTCAAAATGAAGGTCTGCCGTGTGTCGAGACCTTCCTTGAGCGATCCCCCCATGGACAGAGACAACAGCATGCCGAACATGCCGGTTAGCAAGGCAGAAAAGACGAACGCCTGCCAATCGGCGTTCTTCTGCGCGACGTCGATGATCGCCGGGACGAGCATGGCGGTCGCCAGACCGACATACAAAAACCCAAGAACGTTCAAAACTGGTCTGATTGAAATCAAGCGGAACGCACCCCAAAGCCCATATTGCGCGCGCTCCGCAGAGACACACAACTCAACGTCCTACCGTTTTTCCGGACGATTTCCAATGCTTTGCAGCCCACTTCCCCCGGATGTTCTCTCAAACGCCGGGATCACATCACGTAATTCGCTTGGGTTCTCTGATACCTACGCCGCTTGGTTTAAAATTGGACCAATTGATTCAGATTTCTGTAGCCTTTGAAGTTTACCCTCGCGTGCTGTCTGTGTCGTGAGCTCGCGCTGCGCGAATTTGACAAGGATAACCGCCATTACACGTTTTGGAATTCACTCGTTGGTGGTCCGGATCAGCTTGATACTTGGGGTTGCTGAGTTACTGGGCATCGGCCTTATTTCTGGTATCAGCTATTATGAGATAGTAAGGACGACCGAAGAAAACTCGAACATTCGCATTGACCGCGCGGCCAAGACCGCCGCGGTTGTAATAAGGTATGGCACAGACCGCGCGATTGATCCGGTTAGCGACGAAGCGGGCAAACCTCAGGTCTTGACCTTAACCCCGCTGTATGACGGTCCTCCAGATCTCAGCTCCAACGCTTTATTCGATGAACTCGTTCTGACCATCGGCAAGAGCAACCAGGGCGCAGCGAATATCTTCAGTTACTCAGAAAAGACTGGTTTGTTCGATCGGATCGCCACCACGTTCCGCAAGCCGGACGGCGGCATGCCACCACCGTTTTCTATCAAACCTGGACACCCCGCGTATGCAAACTTGGTAAGCGGAGTTCCATTCATCGGAAATGTCCCGGTTCAAGGCCGGTTGCGCCTTGCCTATTTGATGCCAATCGTTGATGGCAATAGCGCCCTGAAGGGGGCGGCGGCAGTTGATGTTGGCTGGGCCGACGATCTGACGGTGGCGCAAAACCGGCTCAGCGTGCGGCTCTTCACAGCGGCCGCATTGGTCCTTTTTGCCGTCATCGTGGTGGGCGGGATCTTGCTGCGCCATCAAATGATGCCTTTGCGCCGTCTCGCCGCGGCCGCCCACAGACTTGCCTCCGGTGAACCTCAGGCAATATTCCCTTGCGCGGACCGTCCGGACGAGATCGGTGACCTTGCGCACGGTTTGGCCAGGGTGACCGAACTGCAAGAGCGGCTCCATAAGCTGGCTTATGTCGATCCAGTCACAACAGGCGGCAACCGCACGAAATACTTTGCAGATATCGCAGACGCTCTGGAACGCGCAGCCGTTGATGATAAAAAGACAGCCCTCATTCAACTGGACTTTATCGGCTTTGCTAAAATCAACGATACGTTCGGACAAAAGGCTGGCAACCGTGTCCTGATGCAAACCTACACCCACCTCCGCCGCCTTTTGGGGGAAAGCGCAAAAATCTCGCGAATTTCAGCCGATGACTTTTGTATTCTTCTCCCGCTCGATGAAAGTGGCGAGCTTTCTGCTGACTTTGCAGCCAGTATCATTGACGTCTTGTCTGTGCCCTTCCAATTGGACGAAGGTGAAATCAGGGTCGATCCGCTCATTGGCATCGCGCTTTTGCCCCAAGATGCCCACGATGTGGAAACTGCACACCGGGTGGCCGGGATTGCTCTGAGGGCAGCCAAAGATGCTGCTCACCAGCAGCATATGTTCTTCTCCGCGCCGCTCAATGACCGGGTTCAAAGCGAAATGCTCCTGGAAACCCGGCTCAGAACCGCGCTCGCAACAGGACAGTTGGAACTTCACTATCAGCCCCAAGTAAACCCGGCCAATGGCGACCTGATCGGTTTGGAGGCCCTCATTCGCTGGCAGGACGGACAAGGCAATTGGATACCGCCTTGCGACTTTATCTCACTGGCAGAAAAGACCGGCTTGATCATCGATCTTGGTCACTACGTGCTCGACGAAGCTTGCCGGCAGGCGGCACATTGGCTCACCGCCGGATTCGAATTCGGACACGTCTCGATCAATGTGTCTCCGATAGAATTCCAGCAACCGAACTTTGCAAGTAATGTCCGGAAAATTCTCGAACGCTACCAACTTCCACCGCATACTTTGTGTCTTGAAGTCACCGAAAACGTCTTTGTCGATACCAGCGAGCGGCTTGTTCTTGATCTCCTTTTTGAACTCCAAGCAACGGGAGTTTTGCTGTCGCTGGATGATTTTGGGTCTGGTTACTCGTCCTTAAGCTACCTGCACAAGCTGCCCTTTCAAGAACTCAAGATTGACCGTGCATTTCTTCAAGACGCGGACCTCTACCGGCAGAAGAAACAGCTCTATCAGGCCATCGTCGGTTTGGGTAAAAGCCTTGGCCTACGGGTCGTTGCTGAAGGTGCAGAGACTGAAGGCGAATACTTGCTGACGGTGGGTTTGGAATGCGACAGCCTTCAGGGCTATTTCTGCGCCCGCCCGCTTCCGGCGAAAGACATTCCGGACTGCTGCCTCTCCATTGGTGCGGCACTGAATTCCGACCGGCTGCAATCAATTCGCAAACGCGCTTGAAACCCACGATGCAAGAGCAGGCGCGCGACCTCGCTTCCGGTTTCAATTCGTGACGACATCAGTTGCCGGTCTTTTTCATGGACAGAAGGAAATCGGCCCTTGCCTGATCAAGGCGCGGCAAATTCTGCTGGAGCCGGTTCCATGCATCAGTCTTTGTGCTGTTTTTGGAAAATGCGAGATAGATGTCTGACACGCCAACCGGCTCGGCGAAGGGGGCGACTGTGTCCAGATCGAGCCGGTGTGCTTCTTCAATCGTCATGAGATGCGGCGCAACAAAACCATCGAGACGTTCAAGATGCACTGCAGTCAGCAATTCCTCCAGGCTGTCCCGTGACGCAATCCGGGCTTTGCCACTCTCTTCAAGCGTCCGGAAATTCGGATGCATACGCCCACTTGCTATTTTTCCGATGGACAGACCGTGCAATTGGGTTACGTCGCCAGTGAAATTGTAGGACGAGTTTTTCCTCGCAAAAATCATCATTTCAAATTGCGTGATTGGATTAGTTGGATAGTTGAGCCAATCCTCCCGTTCCGGTGTGTAGACCACCGGAAAAATGAGGTCAGCTGCACCCTTGCGAACCTCGAGCTGAGCGCGGGGCCAGCTGGTCACTTCAAATTGGACCTCAACATCAGATTCCGCTGCTGCCGTCTTGACCAGATCTACAAGCAATCCGCGCGCCTCGTCATCCGGGCCAATTGAAAGATATGGCGGGGTAGAAAAGCCAACGATCAACAATCTGTTCTCCTCGGCAAGGCTTAAACCGCCAAACACCAAAGACAGCCACATTCCGGCAAGACATGTTGAGACCCGAAAAGCCAAAAAATCCGCTCCGCAACCGGGGGCTGAACACCACCAGAAATTACCGTAGCGGAAATTTTGTTAACGCAAAACTGACAGGCGGTTAAATACCGAAGCAGACTTTTCCAGAAGTTGGCCGTTTGAGAACACTCCGGAAAGACGATCTCCCTGAAAAAGACCGCACGGTAACTCAGCCACGACTAACAGAACATGCATCTCTTGGTTGATTGAGGAATTGTAAGGCGAGACATCGGCCGCGGTCTTGCTGGAAATTGAAGGTGAGAAAGTCTTGTGGTGCAGGTGAGAGAGGCGGTTTAGTCCTGCGCGCAAGCAGGCCGATGGCAAACAGCGCAAGCAAAGGCGGTGCAGATGAGGGGATCAACCTCGAACCAAACCAGCGCTCAAGTGGCCCGAAGTGCGGTAGCGCCAACAAAAATGGTGCGGGCGACGGGACTCGAACCCGTACAGCCTAGGGCCGAGGGATTTTAAGTCCCTTGTGTCTACCAGTTCCACCACGCCCGCAGTACCAACACCAAATCCCCTAGAGACTTTGCATCGTTTCTGCAAGCCAGCAGCACAGTTTTCAAATACTGTTTCTTCTCTGCCCGGCACATCGGGGACTGGAAATTGCCACCTGCGGACTGTATGTGGACTTAAAGAACATGGTAGGCTCCAACGTGCTGCAGCCGAAAAGCTGCGCTGGGAGCCCAGAAGCGAGAACACAACTTTATGGTCACCTACATCGATGCCGCCGATGCCCCAATGAAAAACACGGGCCAGGTGCGCCTTTACGGACCTGAAGACTTTGATGGCATGATGAAAGCCGGGCAGCTGACGGCATCCTGTCTCGATGAGCTGGCCGATATGGTCAAACCGGGTGTGACCACGCAAGAAATCGACGACTTCGTCTACCAGTACGGCATGGACAACAATGCCATACCGGCTACGCTGAACTATCGCGGCTACACAAAGTCCTCTTGTACGTCGATCAACCAAGTCGTGAGACAAGGCCTACCGAACAACAAGGCTTTGCGCGAAGGCGATATCGTCAACATCGACGTCACCTACATCCTGGACGGTTGGCACGGTGATTCCAGCAGAATGTATCCGGTGGGGCCGCTGAAGCGTGCAGCGGAACGCTTGATCGACGTGACCTATGAATCCTTGATGCGCGGCATTGAAGCGGCCAAACCGGGAAATACAACCGGTGATATCGGCGCGGCCATCCAGACTTATGTCGAGGCGCAACGCTGTTCTGTTGTCCGCGATTTCTGCGGTCATGGCCTTGGGCGTTTGTTCCACGATACGCCAAACATCTTGCACTATGGCCGGCCCGGCGAAGGCGTAGAACTGAAACCAGGCATGATTTTCACAATCGAACCGATGGTCAATCTCGGACGGCCGAACGTGAAAGTCTTGAGCGATGGCTGGACAGCTGTGACACGCGACCGCTCATTATCTGCCCAGTTTGAACATTCCATCGGGATCACTGCGGATGGGTGTCAAAGTTTCACAACGTCACCAAAAGGTATCCACAAACCAGGGCTGCCCAACGCCTAAGGAGGCTCATGAGCGAACCAGACGCCGGTTTCTCCGAAAAACCATCGGCAGATACCGGCACGAAAGGACACCGCCAAAGACTGCGGGAACGGTTTCGTAAAAGCGGTGAGAACAGTCTCGCCGACTATGAGCTTCTGGAGTTTCTTTTATTTTCCGCCCTGCCCCGTCAGGACACAAAACCAATCGCCAAAGCCTTGTTGAAACGCTTTGGATCGTTTTCAGCTGTTCTGTCTGCGCCGCGTCCAAGATTGAAAGAAATCAAGGGCTTGTCGGACAACAGCATCGACACACTGCACGCCATTCATGCGGCCATCGCCAGATTTCATACCGCAGAACTGAGGGACCGGGAGCTGCTCGATTCATGGTCCAAAGTGATGGACTATCTGCAAGCTCGCATGGCCATGTCCGAGGTTGAACAATTTCGCGTGCTCTTTCTCGACAAGAAGAACGGGCTGATTGCCGATGAATTGCAGCAAACCGGAACTGTTGACCATACCCCCGTCTATCCGCGCGAGGTCGTGCGCAGAGCTCTGGAACACGGGGCAACGGCAATCATTCTGGTCCACAACCATCCGTCAGGAGACCCCACGCCCTCGCGGGCAGACATCCAAATGACGCGGCAATTGGTCGACATCGCCAAACCCCTTGGCATAGAGATCCACGACCACATCATCGTTGGCCTCAGATCTCAGGTGAGTTTCAAGGGATTACAACTCATTTAGGGCTTGATCCATCAGGTTGAAAACCAGATCAAGTGCTTGTCCATAAATTGCTTTTTTGATGTGCGTGTATTTTAATTAAATACATTTTTTACCATCAATGTCGGTCAATCCTTAACTGTCTTCGCCAATAATGCACCTGTCAAACAGGGCCAGTTTATGCAGACCAAGCTGAAGAACTCAGGTGGGCGGATCGCCAATGTCATCATCATACCGTTGGTGACACTGATCTTTCTGTCCGTCGTCGGGATTTTCTTCCTCATGCACTGGTCCGCGCACATTTCAGATGACAGTGCCCAGCAATCACAGCTGCAATTGATATCCGGGGCACTTCAACTGGTTTCCGACGATCTGGCACGCCAGCAATCCGGAGTCGCAACCTGGGATGCGGCTTTTCACATCACGAATGCACCCAATCTGGATCAGGAGTGGGTGTTCGACAACATAACCAATTGGCTCTACGCCAACCACGGATTTACAAAATCAGCTGTGGTTGGAAAGGACTATGCCGTCAAGGCCCTGTTTGCGCATGACCATAACAACAGTTGGCTGACACCAGATCTTCTTGCGCGTTTGAAACCTGCCATTGCGAAGGTCCGGGCCCGGTACATCATCTCGTTCCGGAGGCTTCCCTCCGGACTTTACAGCTATGAACCGAGCCAACGGGATCAACGTTATTCGATCTTCGAAACCGGCGTTGTTTCAGTGAAAGGGGAACCGCACCTCTTTTCGGTTGCAGCAATCGCCCGTCAAATTCAGTCGGTAATTCCCAAGAGAGTTCCGCCAACGGTCATGATTAGCCTCGCGCCACTGCGCGGTGAAAAGATGTCTGAGATCATGCATATGACCAGGCTTGACGGTTTCATCCTGGCACAGAATCAGACTGATCGTGAGGGCATTGGCCAGCTGAGACTGCGCGGTCCGACGGGCGCGCCTATCGGCGTCATTGCCTGGCAAGTGGACCGACCGGGCACACAGATGCTGACACGGATCAATCCGTTCCTCGGGATGGCCGCCTTCATGATTACGGCGGTGGTAATCGCAGTGACGGCGTTCACCCGCCATATGACCAAGCGTCTTGCCGTGAGCGAAGCCCAAGCCGTTCATACGTCGCGCCACGACGCCTTGTCTGGTTTGCCCAACCGTGCCCATTTTCACCGGTTGTTGACGGATATGCTTCAGGACACCAACAGCCGGGGGCGGGAAACCGCTGTCATCTACATCGATCTCGATCACTTCAAGGATATCAACGATACGCTCGGTCACTCGGCTGGAGACATGGTCATCGTCGCCGTTGCCAAGCGTCTGACACACGTCTTGGGCGATAACGGCATTGTTGCACGGATCAGCGGCGATGAATTCGCAATGATGATCCCCAACTCCAAAAGTGACGAGTGGCTGGAATACATCCTCGATCAAATCCAGGATGAAATCTCCCAACCGATCAAAATCGGCGCCCGCGAATTGCATGCGAGCCTTTCTATTGGCGCAGCTGTTGCACCCCGCGATGGCATTGATCCTGACGAGTTGCTGCGCAAGGCGGATATCGCCCTTTACGATGCGAAGGAAAACGGCCGGAACCGCCGCTCCTTTTTCGAAGCCAACATGGAAGACCATGTTCAATCTAAGGACAAGCTCTCCCGCGAGTTGCGGATGGCGTTGAAAAACGACGAACTCAGTCTCGCCTACCAGCCGCAATCCGACACTGCGGCCCAGCGTATTGTGTCAGTGGAAGCGCTCGCCCGCTGGACCAAGGAGGACGGCACGGTCGTTTCTCCGGCGCAGTTCATTCCCGTTGCTGAAGAGACCGGTTTGATCAACGAACTCGGTCTGTGGGTACTGAACAAGGCATGCGCCAGAGCTCACGACTGGCCGGATGTGGTTATGTCGGTCAACGTGTCGCCCAACCAGTTCAAGCACCCACGTTTTGTCGAAAAGGTCATGGCGATCCTGGCCACAAACAACCTGGCACCGCAGCGGCTTGAAATCGAAGTCACGGAGAGCGTTTTTGCCGGCCGCAACGATACTGTGTTGAAGTCCCTGCGGCGCTTGAAGAACCTGGGCATCAAGGTCGCGCTCGATGACTTTGGCTCTGGCTACTCCAGCTTGAGCTACTTGCGCCGGTTCCCATTTGACACCTTGAAAGTGGACCGTGATTTCCTGTCTGACATGGACGGAAATCCGGAGGCAGAGGCCATCATCGTATCTATCATTCAGCTCGGCAAGGCCCTTGGAATGACGATCGTTGCCGAGGGAATCGAGACCATCGAGCAGATCCGTTTCCTCCAGGCCCACGGCTGTCATCGCATGCAGGGCTATTTCATCTCTCAACCGCTTAATGAGACCGACCTCGCGCAGTTCCTTGAGGACTTCAAAAAGGAACATGGCGGCGATTTCGGACGCGAGTTTGCGTTCAAAATGCGTGCAGCAGAAGTCTGACCGCCTGTTACTTCAGGTTGCCGTAGGCAGGCAGGCGTCCATTTTTTCTGAAAACTCGGAGAAACAGGAAAACGGCGCCTGGCGCGCCCGCCCCTTGGCAAGTTTTTGGCAGATCCTCAGACCAGATTGCCCATATTCAGATAGAACGCGGTCACGGAACCAGGCGCTGTGTTGAGCGGCCCGGCGGCTATCCAGCCTGCCATCACTCTGTAGGAAATCGAGATGGACTTTTACCTGATCGATCAGAGCCTCCATCCCCTCTCCTGTTTGCGAAGAGACAAGACCCACTGGCACAGTCCAGTTCTTGGACCCAGTAGGCGACAGCGTCAGCGCACCTTTGACGTCTGCAGCTGCACGCCGTGCTGCAGCCGCCATATCAGCCTTGGTCACAGCGACCACATCCGGCAGTTCCATGATGCCGGCCTTCATGAATTGAAGACTGTCACCCGCTCCTGGCTGAATACACAAAAGCACTGTGTCGGCAGCCT
Organism: uncultured Labrenzia sp.; assembly: GCA_937911395.1. Taxonomy (GTDB): domain Bacteria; phylum Pseudomonadota; class Alphaproteobacteria; order Rhizobiales; family Stappiaceae; genus Roseibium. The sequence continues at coordinate 13,535 of CALDSI010000170.1, read as the reverse complement.
GTTTGAGGTCCCCTTCAGACTGGCCAATACCGACAGTCTCTACGATCACATGATCATATGCAGACCTTAGAACCGCGATAGCAGCAACCGAATGATCCGACAGCCCGCCCAGCCGGTCGCGCGCTGCCATGGAACGCACAAAAATCTGATCGTCATTGGGATCTGTTTTAAGACGGGTCCGGTCTCCAAGGAGCGCACCGCCGGTAATTGCGGACGATGGGTCGACCGCAAGAACCGCAACACTGCCGCCAGCATCGCGAAAGGCACGGATGAGCGCATCGGTCAGCGTAGACTTTCCCACACCCGGCGGGCCTGTCAGCCCAAGGACATGACCTTTGCCTTGAGCTGCAATCCGATCCAAAAATGCAGCCGTCTCCGGTTTGTCTGCATCCGTTTCGATCCGGGTGAGAACGCGGGATAAAACCCGTTTCCCACCGGATCTTAACGCATCAACGTCCGGAAAAGGTTCAGGCATGATGCCGGCCCCTTGCAACGATGCGCTGCAAACGCCTGCACATCAGTTCGCGGACGCCTTGCGCAGGGCGGCTTGCGCCGCGGCCAGACGCGCAATCGGCACCCGGTAAGGGGAACAGGACACATAGTCCAGATCGACGCTCTCACAGAAGGTGATTGAAGAGGGATCGCCGCCGTGTTCACCACAAATACCGAGCTTTATATCCGGACGGGTCGACCGGCCCCGCTCAACACCAATCTTGATCAGTTCCCCAACCCCTTCCGGATCCAGAGACACGAACGGATCCTGCTCAAGGATGCCTTTCGTCTGATACGTACCAAGGAACGATGCCGCATCATCACGGGAAATCCCGAATGTGGTCTGTGTCAGATCGTTCGTGCCGAAGGAGAAGAACTCAGCGCTTTCAGCAATCTCGGCCGCCTTGAGCGCAGCCCGCGGCAACTCGACCATTGTGCCCACCTGATAGGTCAACTCTGCCCCGGTTTCCTCCATGACGGCCTTGGCCATTGCCTCAATGCTGGACCGGACGAGATCCAGCTCGCCCTTCAGACCAACAAGCGGCACCATAATTTCAGGAACCACTGGAGCCCCCGTGGCCTTGGCCGCAGCGACCGCAGCTTCAAAGATCGCCCTTGCCTGCATTTCCGCGATTTCCGGATAGGATACCAGCAACCGGCAGCCACGATGGCCGAGCATTGGGTTGAATTCTTCGAGCGACAGTGCGCGATCGCGCAAAAGTTCTGGATCCGCGCCCATCGCGGTCGCGACGTCCCTCAGTTCCTCATCCGTCTTCGGCAGGAACTCGTGAAGCGGCGGATCGAGAAGACGGATCGTAACCGGCAGGCCATGCATGATCTCAAAGAGATCCGTGAAATCCTGACGTTGCATAGGAAGCAGCTTTGCAAGTGCCGCACGTCGGCCTTCCTGAGTTTCTGCAAGGATCATCTCGCGAACTGCGAGGATGCGATCACCCTCAAAGAACATATGCTCTGTCCGGCACAGACCGATGCCTTCGGCACCGAATTCACGCGCGACCTTGGCGTCCTGCGGTGTTTCCGCATTTGTCCGGACAGTCATCCGGCGGCCGCGATCCGCCCAGCCCATCAGCGTCCCGAAATCGCCGGAGAGCGTTGGCTGTAGCATCGCCACTTCACCGGCCAGAATTTGGCCGGTGGCCCCGTCAATCGTGATGATATCGCCTTCTTTAAGCTGGCGGCCACCGACGTTAATTGTCTGATTGCGATAGTCAATCCGCAGCCCACCGGCTCCGGCCACACAGGGTTTGCCCATACCGCGTGCAACAACAGCGGCGTGGCTGGTCATGCCCCCGCGGCTCGTCAGAATGCCTTCAGCGGCATGCATGCCGTGGATATCCTCCGGGCTGGTCTCAACACGAACAAGGATAACCTTCCGGCCATCGCCTTTGGCTTGTTCTGCAGCATCCGAGGTGAACACAATTGCACCCGACGCCGCACCGGGAGAGGCCGGCAGCCCGGTCGACAGGATGTCACGTTCAGCCTTTGGATCGATGGTCGGGTGCAACAGCTGATCAAGAGCACCGGGCTCGACACGGAACACAGCTTCTTCTTCTTCCAGCATGCCTTCTGCGACCATATCGACAGCGATCTTCAGCGCCGCCTTGGCGGTCCGCTTGCCCGCGCGGGTCTGCAGCATCCAGAGCTTGCCTTGCTCAATTGTGAATTCCAGATCCTGCATGTCCTTGTAGTGGCGTTCCAGCTTGTCACAGTACGTCTGGAACTCAGCAAATGCTTCAGGCATCAGGGCTTCCAAAGACGGATTGGAAGATCCGGCTTCAATGCGGGCCTTTTCGGTAATGTCCTGCGGTGTCCGGATACCGGCAACCACGTCTTCGCCCTGCGCATTCACAAGGAATTCGCCATAAAGACTGTTCTCGCCGGTGGACGGGTTACGGGTGAAGGCAACACCAGTGGCGGAATTTTCGCCCATGTTCCCGAATACCATGGCCTGAACGTTTACAGCTGTACCCCAGGAGGCCGGCAAATCGTGCAAACGCCGGTAGGTCACCGCACGTGGTGTCATCCAGGAGCTGAAAACGGCACCAATTGCGCCCCAGAGCTGCTCTTGCGGGTCCTGCGGAAACGGTTTGCCCAGCTCTGCTTCAACCAGCGCCTTGAACTTTTCAATAATGCCTTGCCAGGCCTCTGCAGTGATTTCTGTATCCAGAGTGAGGTCGTTGCGTTCCTTGTATTCCTCAAGGATGTCCTCGAACTCGTGATTGTCGACACCGAGAACCACATCGGAATACATCTGAATGAAGCGACGGTAGCTGTCATAAGCAAACCGAGCGTCTCCGGATTCGCGGGCAATCGCTTCCACAGTGCCGTCGCTGAGACCCAGGTTGAGCACCGTGTCCATCATTCCAGGCATGGAAGCACGGGCACCGGAGCGAACAGACACCAGAAGCGGCCGATCAGGATCGCCGAACTTCCGGCCAGTTGCTTCACCAACCTTGTCCATTGCCGCGGCCACTTCCGCTGCGAGCGCTGGCGGATAGGACTTCTCGTTGTCGTAATAATAAGTGCAGACTTCGGTGGTGATTGTGAATCCGGGCGGCACCGGCAGACCGAGGCTGCTCATCTCGGCAAGGTTTGCCCCCTTGCCACCGAGCAGGTTGCGCATGTCTGCTGCGCCTTCTGCAGAACCATTGCCGAACCCATAGACCCACTTGGCCATATTCCAATCCCTCCGCATGGTGCCGGGAGTACTTTCGCCCCCGCCTGATATTGCACCGCACATACCTGCTACGGTGTTGACAGAGCATCAAGCCCTTTTTACCGGAAACGCGCCCTTTTAAGTCGTTAGTCTATGTTTTTCCAACGCAGGGCAAATGCGAAAGGATTTAAACCCTCAGAAAGTTATCCCCCTCACCTTGCCGCTCAGCCTTAATAGCGCCATTGTCGGTTTTCATACAGATGCGTCCCGCTAAACGGGAGCAATCAATTCTGCGAGGACCAATGACACAGTTGACCGGCGCCATTTCGAAGTCGATCCGAAAGCCGCTCAAATTGAAACTTCTGGCTCTTGCGAGCGCTGCAGCTCTGCTTCCGGCAACTGTTCTTGCGGACACAAACGCACAAGACGGCATTCCAAGAACGCTTGGAACTCCCGCCGAACTTCCCTTTACGCTGTCTGGCAGCTATCTTTCAGGTCGCCTCGCAGGCTTTCAAAAAGACTTTGCGCAAGCTGCTGCTTTTTATGAAGAAACCCTTGCCGCAGACCCATCCAATCCGATGTTGCTGGAGCGGACTTTTCTGCTGAAGCTTGCAAATGGTGATGTGGACGATGCGATCCGCTATGCCGCCGATCTCGATCGAGGAGTTCAGCGGAATTTCCTGGCGCAGCTTGTCTTGGGCGCAAAGGACGTACGCGACGGTAACTATGGCGCGGCTATCGAGCTGCTGAAAGAGGGCCGGAATGGTCCGCTGGCTCAGCTATCGGTCGGCATCGCACGCGCTTGGGCCTATTACGGCGCTGGCCAGATCGACCAAGCGGCCGAGACCATCGACAACCTCCGTGGCCCAGAGTGGTTCGATGTCTTCAAGGAAACCCACAAGGCGCATCTGCTGTTTACAGCCGGCCGGAACGAAGCCGCGCTCGAGGCCATCGAAAAAGCCTATGAAATGGATCAAGGGGCCATCCGCGTCGTTGACGCCCATGCTCGTCTCCTTGCAGCCAATGGCCGCCAGCAGGATGCGCGGGAGGCACTTGATCAATTCGACCGGCAATACCGGGGCCATCCGCAATTGGACCGAACCCATGAGATGATTGTGTCAGGCGCTGTCATCCCGCCGACCGTTAGCGACCCGGCTGTCGGCATGGCAGAGATCCTATACGGGCTCGGCGCTGTGATCGGCCGTGACGGCGGAGAGGAATTGTCGACCTCCTACCTTCAGCTGGCTCTTTATCTTGATCCGGCTGCAGAATATGCGGCGGTCGCACTAGGCAACGTGTTTGAGCGGATGGACCAGCCTGACCGTGCCATCGAAGCCTTGATGATGGTGCCTGACGACAGTGCCTTGAAGCGGGAAGCCGAAATTCAGGTTGGGCTAAATTTCAATGCTCTTGATCAGGTGGACGAGGCCCGCGCTCATTTGGCGGCGCTCATCGAAAACGACCCGGGTGATTTGGAAGCCGGGATTGCACTCGGCAATGTCCTGAGGTCCCACGAACTCTATGAGGAAGCCGAGAAGGTTTACTCAGCCTCCATCGACACAATCGAAACGCTTGAACAGCCGCACTGGCTGATCCTTTATTTCCGCGGCATCAGCCGGGAGCGCTTGGGTAAGTGGGACGAGGCCGAAGCCGATTTCCGCAAGGCGCTTGAGTTGGAAGAAGACCAGCCTCTGGTTCTAAACTATCTTGGATATTCTCTTGTGGATCAGGGTCTGAAGCTTGATGAAGCATTGGAGATGATCAAGACGGCCGTAGAGCTGCGGCCAACCGATGGTTACATCGTCGACAGTCTGGGTTGGGTCTATTACCGGGTGGGCCGCTATGAGGAAGCTGTTACGGAGCTGGAACGGGCCATTGAGCTGCGGCCGGCTGATCCGGTGATCAACGACCATTTGGGCGACGCCTACTGGAAAGTTGGACGGCGCAACGAGGCGCGCTTCCAGTGGAACCATGCCCGAGATCTTGACCCCGAAGAGGATGAACTTCCCAAAATCCTCGACAAGATCGAGAACGGTTTGCCGGACCCAGCGAACACGGACGCTGCGAACGCTACCAGTGACAACAACGGCGGCTGACCGGACGGATCATGCCAGACCTCCAGCAAACGGCTGTCCGGGCAGAACTCGCCCGGGCCAAAGTGAACCTTGCCCTTCACATCACCGGTCAACGCAATGATGGCTATCATTTGCTGGAGTCGCTCGTTGCATTTCCGCAGATCGGTGACCGGATTGCTCTTGAGCCGTCCGAGAAACTGGAGCTGGACATCGACGGCCCGTTTGCTCGGGAACTGGGTCCAGCTGGAGACAACAACCTGGTCCTGCGCGCAGTCCGGGGATTTGCCGAAAGGGCAAAGATTGACGTCCCGTCCGTCAAAATCACCTTAACCAAGCGGCTACCGGTCGCCTCCGGCATCGGCGGCGGGTCCAGCGATGCTGCCACCACACTCCGCCTTCTGGAGGACGTGACCGGTGTTTATTTGAGCGATGAAGATCTTCATGAACTCGCCGCATCACTCGGCGCAGATGTTCCGGTTTGCCTCAGCACCGAACCGCAAGTGATGCGGGGGATCGGCGACGACCTGGCGGCTGCCCCACTGCTGCCTGATTGCGGTATCGTTCTTGTCAATCCAAAGGTCTCCCTGGAAACGCCGGACGTTTTCAGAGCCCTGGACAAGAAGAACAATCCGCAGCTGGCAAAAATGCCGGATGCGTTTGATGATATTGCCGCGTTGATTGCCTATTTGACGAACAGCCGCAATGATTTGCAAACACCTGCCATGTCGGTATGTGGTGCGATCGGTGAGGTCATGAATTTCCTGCAAGGGGACAGCCGGATCCTTTTTTCACGAATGTCCGGATCCGGCGCGACTTGTTTCGGCCTCTGTGCTCCCACAGAAATGCGCGCGATTGAAACCGATCTGCGCACCGCACATCCCGATTGGTGGGTCGCCTCTGGACCGTTGAGCTGAGAAAGCGTCTCCAAAAATCAAAACGGCGCCCCAAAAGGACGCCGGATTGAGTCAGCAACAAGCCTCTAGAGCAATCAACTAACACGCGCGATACAGAACGCCACCGCATCTGCAAGCGCATCCGTGTGAGCACCCGCTGGCAATTGATCCAACGCTTTGAGAGCATTGTCGCCATAGGTCCGGGCCCGCTGAACGGTTTCTGAAATCGCATCGTATTTCTTCAAGAGCTCGATGGCCTCGGCAAGATCAGCATCCGTGACATTGTCGCCTTCCATACAGCGCTTCCAGAACGCACGATCCTGATCGGTGCCGCGCGCAACAGCAAGCACCACCGGCAGAGTGATCTTGCCCTCCCGGAAATCGTCTCCAACGTCTTTGCCGAGGTCCGCGGAAGATCCACCATAATCGAGAGCATCGTCCACCATCTGGAATGCATAGCCAAGCTCCAAGCCGTAGGTCCGTGCTGCCTTTCGCATTACGTCGTTTTGGCCGGCGATTTCCGGACCGACTTCGGCTGCAGCAGCAAACAGTGCTGCAGTCTTCGCCTCGATGACCCGCAGATACTCGGCTTCTGTCGTCTCGATGTTTTTCGACGCACCGAGCTGAAGCACTTCCCCTTCAGCAATGATGGCCGATGCTTCGGAGAGAATGCGCAGTGCTTCCAGAGAGCCAGTGTCGACCATCATCTTGAACGCCTGGCCCAAGAGATAATCCCCCACCAGCACGCTCGCCTGGTTGCCCCAAAGCTTGCGGGCCGCAAGTTTGCCCCGGCGCATGTCGCTCTCGTCTACAACATCGTCATGGAGTAGCGTTGCTGTGTGCATGAACTCCGCACTTGCTGCCAGGATCACATGTCCGTTGCCCTGATAGCCGAACATGTCTGCGCAGGCGAGCGTCAGCATCGGGCGCAAGCGCTTGCCGCCAGATGAGATCAAATGCTTCGCGATTTCCGGGATCAGGTCCACGTTGGACCCGGCCTTGGAAAGGATCAGTTCATTCACGTCTGCCATGCCGGGTGCCACAAGATCCACGAGAGGCTGGATGCTTGCGCGAGGCGTTTCATTGTCAGACAAGGTTGCGACCACGGCCACTGACGGCACTCCTGTTACGATTTGTGCGGACAATATGGCGCGAATGTCTCCGGGGCAAGCCGCCAATCCGTTGACAAACTGTTGAAATGCCACAATCAGCATATTTTGCTGTAAAGCAATTCCATGGAGAGCGTCCGGCAGCAGCGCGGGGCAAAACCGGCAAGGGTCAGATTTATAATGGAAGAACTTGTAAGAACAAACGATCCTGTCCTGATCTCGTTTCTGGAATCGCTGCTTGGCGAGGCTGAGATCAAGCATTTTGTCGCAGACGGCAACATGAGCATTCTGGAAGGCTCGCTCGCCATGATTCCCCGCAGGATCCTCGTCGACAGCGATCAGATTGAAAAAGCACGCATGCTCGTGCGCGAAGCGGGTTTGGAACACGAGCTGCGCCTTGAAAGCGAATGACAGCGGATATGACGGACCAGCTCCAACCATCCGAGACCGACGGCAAACTTGATATCACTCGAGACGCCTTTTTGGGCGGCAAAGTCTATGTGCACCAGCCCAAACATGGCCGCCACCGCGCAGGACTTGATGCGGTTTACCTCGCTGCGGCTTTGCCCGATGGACTGAGCGGTCACATTGTGGACCTCGGCGCAGGTGTCGGAACCGCAGGGTTTTGTGCAGCAGCCCGCTTGCCGGAGATTACGGTCACAGCAGTAGAGCTTGATCAGATGGTTCTTGATCTTGCGCGGGAGGGACTAAAGGATCCTGCAAATGCAGCATTTGCCGATCGCGTCAATCTCTTGGAAGCTGATATCACGGCCAAGGGAAGTGAGCGCCATGCAGCGGGACTTAAGTCCGGCATGGCTGATCATATCATCATGAACCCGCCTTATTATGAGGCCACCCGGTTCCGCGCCTCGCCCAAGACAGCTCGCGCGGGAGCACACATGCTCGATGAACGGGGCCTGGAGCCCTGGGTGAAAACAGCAACGGACATTGTGAAAGTTGGCGGCACACTGACCATCATCTTTCGCGCAGACGGCTTAAGTGAAATTCTGAACGTCCTCTCTGGCCGGTTCGGTGCGGTTGACGTAATCCCCTTGCGACCACGTCCTGATTCAGCCGCAACACGTGTTCTGGTTCGGGCAGTTCGGGCAAGCAAAGCTCCGCTCTCACTGCTGCCGGGCTTCGTTCTTCACGACGGACCGGAAAACGAATTCACACCGGAGGCAAAATCCATCTTACGGGATGGTCGCGGGCTCGGCATTCCGCTCCGCCGCTGACACCGCTGCATTCATGATCAAACTGCGATACCCAACGCAAGAAATAACCCGTTGAATTACCGAAGTAGAGACTGATGCGCCGCAACGCCTGCCTGAACACCGGCAGCAGAGGCAATTGTGGCATTGGTCCATCCGCTCGCAGCATCCCCTGCTGCAAATACCCCGGGCACACTGGTCGCCTGCCAATCATCCACTGTAATGAAGTCGCCCAATGGTCCTGGCGTGGTCTCGCAGTAAAGCTGCGTCGCGATTGGAGTGGACATTTCCGTCTGCGGGGCGACGAACAGGGCATCCAGAGCAACCTTGCGGCCGTCTTTTAAAACCACATGGCTGATATCGCGCCCTTCCCCCTCGATACCGGCAAGCGGGACAGGTTCGACCGGCAAGCCCATTTTTTCCAGTTCACCCTGAGCGTCTGCGTCAAACACAAATCCGTCCTGCAGGAACACCGTGACCTTTCCCCAGTCCCGGACCACATGCGCCTGATGCGCGGCAATGTTGCTCGTTGCAAATACCCCAAGGCGATCGCCGGCAATCTCATAGCCATGGCAATAGGGGCAATGCAGCACTCCCTGTCCCCACTTTTCCTTCAATCCCGGCAGGTTCGGAAGCTGATCAGATACACCAACGGCGATGATGAGCCGTTTTGCATAGACGACATTGCCGGACGTGCTTAGTTCGAATGCATCTTTTTCGCCCCGCGCGGACATCACCGTTTCATTTATTAAAGAAGCAGTCGGATAAGCAAACAACTGATCCCGAGCAACAGTCAGTATTTCTTCTGGCGTTTTGCCGTCCTGCGCCAAAAACCCGTGAGAATGACTGGCAAAGCGGTTGCGAGGTTTTCCGCTATCGATCACCAGCACACTACGCCGCGCCCTTGCAATCTGCATCGCCGCCGACAGTCCAGCGAAACTGCCGCCGATCACGACGACGTCAAAAGGTGAACCCTGATCCATTATGTCTATCCAATTTCAAAAATCGGCGCAGGCGCCAGTCCAAGTCATGATACTTTTACTGTTTCGTGATACGGCATTTATGAATTTCATGCAACTTTTCTTGTTACTCTAATTTATCTCCCTTAGAATGAGCGGACATCAACAGGATAAATCATGCGCCGCGACAGCCGCCTTTCCCGAAGTCTGCACCTACTGATCCACATGGATCGGTTTCCGGATCCGGTCACATCAGATCATCTCGCAAAGATGGTCGCGACCAATCCAGTGGTGATCCGTCGTATGATGCAGGGATTGAAGAAGACCGGTCTTGTCAGCTCCGGAAAGGGACATGGCGGAGGTTGGGTTCTCGCCAAGCCACTGGCAGAGATCACGCTTCTTGATGTTCACGAGGCTCTTGGCGCCACAGTTGTATTCAACATCGGCCTTGCAGACGACAATCCCCAGTGTCTGGTCGAGCGGGCGGTTCGGGAAAAGCTCACACAAGCCATGAGTGAAGCGGAAGGCGTTCTTCTTCAAAGCTTTGCCAGCATCCGTCTATCGGATATCGCAAGTGACTTCGAAACCCAGCTTGCCGCACTCGGGAGTGACCAGAACCGGCTTCCGATCTGCATTCCAGAGCGTGCATCAAAGGCAGATCAGGTGGACTAGAGCACCGGACGTTTCGATTGAAACGCCCAAAGATTCTCGACCACTTACGAGCGAAGTACTTTAGGCGTGAAATCGATCCCGGATTGACGCCCGCGGATCTAGTGCATCACGAATTCACCATCAGCGTAGCGAAATTCCGCTGGCTCGATCAGGTTCTGATGCGCAACGCGGACCGCATGGATCCGGCCCTCGATCTCCTGTTCCCAGAACGTTAAAAAACGGGTCAGCTCAGGGAATTTCGGTGCCAAATCCTCTGTCTGCCATAAAAAGGACTGCAACAACCTTGGGTGATCCGGCATCCGATAGAGTATTTCCGCGGTCAGCAAACCGTATCCGAGCAACCGTTTTTCAAAGTCTGAACCAACTGTCATGCCACGTATTCCTTTCTCCTAAAGAAAAGTGTCGCAGCAAATAGGTTAATCAATTCTATGAAAGGGTGACAATTAGACGAATTCTTGATCTTTAGCAGCAAAATCGTTCAAGTGCTAACAAGTCATATTATTTTGCAACTCAAATCTGTCATTTTGCTTGAATGGAGGTCAGATAGCCCAAAAAGGCATCAATGTCACCCGGTTCGAAGGCAATTTCCGGCATGTTTTCATGTGCGGTGACGATGCCTTCAGCGAGGCTTTCTTCAAGACTTTCCAGTGGATAAAGGCTGGAGAGGTTCCTGAATGCCGGCGCACCTTCCTGGGCGCTTTCATCGTCAGCTGCCACAGCATGGCAGGCAGCACAATGGATCTCCGCTATTTCACGGCCGCTCGCAAGACTGGCCGGATCCGTCGGATATGTGCCACTGGCTGCAAAAGCCGGTCCGCTCAAGATACAGGCAAACAAGCCTGTCCAAAAAAGCGTTTTGGTTCGCAAAACGAGTCTCCCTTCCCTCACTTGCGAATCTTATACGCGGCAGGTCGGGCTTGCGCCATACGCAGCTTTACTCTGCTGCGGCGGTCACTTCAGAACCAGAAAAAGCAAAACCCTCATCCTCCCAACCGGTTAGACCGCCAATCATGATTTTCACAGGCCGGCGAAGTTCAGCGAGCTTCACCGCCGCCCGGTCTGCTCCGTTGCAGTGTGGCCCAGCGCAATACGTCACAAAAACGGTATTTTCCGGCCAGTCGGCCATGCGTTCAGCCGTGATGTCCCGATGCGGCAAATGCAGCGCCTCAGGAATATGCTTTTTCGCAAAAGTCTCAGACGATCCGACAACGTGAAGAAGCACAAAATCCACTCGGCCAGTGGCAAATGCGTCTGCAACATCCGCGCAGTCCGTTTCAAAGGTAAGTCGCGCCGAAAAGTGACGAACTGCGTCCGAGGAAGATGCTGGCGGGATATCGGTGACAAAACTCATGACGGGTCTCCTGTCCGGGGTGTTTGACCAGACCATAGCCAAGGAGTTTTCGACTGGCGCTTGGCAAGAAAGACATTTATCGTAAAAATCATGCCAAAAACGGAACTTGCCTCTCAGTCTCCGGTCAGTGCGCCCAACAGGCGCGTGGTCGCCCTTGCATATGATGGCTTATGCCTGTTCGAATTCGGCATTTGCTGCGAGATCTTCGGCCTCAAGCGGCCGGAGATGGGAGAGGATTGGTACAGTTTTGAAGTGGCCACCCTTGATCCCGGACAGTCTTTAAGGGCGTCTAACGGTGTCAGGGTGGCAGTGAACGGCAGTTTGGACCTCTTGGAAACGGCAGGAACGATTCTCATTCCTGGCTGGTCCAGTATCAATGATCCCGTCCCTGAGGTTCTAAGAGACGTCCTCCGCATGGCGCATGCCAACGGCACGCGTTTGCTGTCGATTTGTTCTGGCGTCTTTGTGCTAGCAGCCGCCGGCCTTCTTAAAGGCAAGCAAGTGACGACACATTGGCGCTATGCCGAGGCCTTGTCAGCACGGTATCCGGATCTCGTGATCGTCCCCAATGTCCTTTACACCGACAACGATCAGATCCTGACATCGGCCGGAAGTGCAGCAGGCATTGACCTTTGCCTTCATCTCATCCGCCGTGACTTTGGCCCATCAGCTGCAAACAGCGTGGCGCGGCGGCTTGTTGTTCCACCCCATCGGGAAGGCGGACAGGCTCAATTCGTCGAGACCAGCGTTCAGGTACCAATTGAAGCGAACCGCTTGGGCCCGTTGTTCGACTACCTACGCACAAATCTTTCAGAAAATCATACGATCAAGAGCCTCGCCGCAAGGTCAGGCATGAGCGAGCGGACCTTTTTGCGCCGGTTTGAAAGTGCAACCGGAACGACCCCTGCCCGCTGGGTTACGGGTTTGCGGCTTCAAAAGGCCAAGGACTTGCTCGAAGAAAGCGGTCTCTCAATCGACCAGATCGCAGATCAGACCGGGTTTGGGACGGCTGCTACAATGCGCCATCACTTCCGGGAAATGCTCGGAACTTCCCCGACCCGCCACAGGCGCCTGTTCCAAAGTACCAGCAAACAGACCTAGGCTCCGCCCTTTGTTCGTTTATATATAGACTAAAATCAATCATTCCTGGGAGCCGTTCATGCCGCAATCTGCCATTCCAGCGACGATCGACGAAACGCTCCAGCTGATGGACGAGGCCGGCTATATTGCCGACCGGTCGCTCGCCACGGTTCTGCACCTTGCACTGAAAATGAAACGTCCTTTGTTTCTGGAAGGGGAAGCCGGTGTCGGCAAAACCGAGATCGCAAAAGTGTTGTCGTCAACGCTCGGCCGCGACCTCATTCGCCTGCAGTGTTACGAAGGGCTCGACATTGCGTCTGCGGTGTATGAATGGAACTACCCGGCACAGATGGTTGAAATCCGGGTTGCGGAAGCCTCAGGCGATACCGAGCACTCCGAGCTTTCAAAGTCCATCTTCGATGAAAAATTCCTGATCAAACGACCGGTCCTTCAGGCGCTCGAACCGTCGTTGAACGGGGCGCCTGTGTTTCTCATTGACGAACTGGACCGCGCGGATGAAGCCTTTGAAGCGTTCCTGCTGGAAGTGCTCGCCGACAATCAGGTGTCCATTCCCGAGCTCGGAACGATCAAGGCGGAAGAGCCACCCATTGTCATCATCACCACCAACCGCACACGGGAAATCCATGACGCGCTGAAGCGCCGCTGTCTGTATCATTGGGTGGATTATCCAGACGCGGGGCGCGAACTGGAAATTGTCCGCCGCAAGGTGCCCGGTGCCTCCGAACGGCTGGCGGGCGAAGTCGTCGCGGTTGTCCAAAAACTGCGCTCCGAAGAAGACCTTTTCAAGCAGCCAGGCGTCGCAGAAACACTGGATTGGGCCACAGCTCTGTCGGAACTCAACGAAATCGCGCTGGATCCGGACATGGCCTCCGATACGCTCGGCGTTCTTCTGAAGTACCAGGATGATATAGAGCGGGTTCGCGGTTCAAAGGTCCGGCAGATGATCGACGACATTCTCAAGGACGAGCTACGTCCCCATACTGTTCCAGCCCTTT
>CALDSI010000169.1 GCA_937911395.1 uncultured Labrenzia sp. | reverse complement strand
CCTAGTGGGAGGCGCGCTTAGTTTTCTGCGCGCCCACTCGTATTTAACGGACCGGAATCGGAATGGCGAAGACCAATCCCTTTAAATTCATCCAAGAAGTGCGCTCCGAAACGTCCAAGGTGACGTGGCCGACGCGCAAGGAAACAGCTGTGACCACCGTTATGGTGTTCATCATGGTGATGATCGCATCGATTTTCTTTCTCGTTGCGGATCAGCTGATGAGCCTTGGCATCGGTTACATTCTCGGGGTTGGCGGTTAATCAGCCGCTGGTCTGTCTAAAGACAAAAACAACAAACGGAACTGAGATCTATGGCCAAGCGCTGGTACATTGTGCACGCCTATTCGAATTTCGAGAAGAAGGTCGCCGAGTCCATTCGCGAAAAGGCTGAGCAGAAAGGGTTGTCCGATCTGTTCGAAGAAATTTTGGTTCCTATGGAAAAGGTAGTGGAAGTGCGCCGCGGCCGGAAAGTCGACGCTGAGCGCAAATTCTTCCCAGGTTATGTCCTTGTGAAAATGGATATGACCAATGAGGCGTTCCACCTGATCAAGGATACCCCGAAAGTGACCGGTTTCCTGGGGGCGGATCAAAAGCCGATGCCGATCCCGGAAAAAGAGGCGCTGCGGATTATCAACCAGGTGCAAGAGGGTGTTGACCGGCCGAAGCCGTCCGTCAGCTTTGAAGTTGGTGAGCAGGTTCGCGTCTCTGATGGTCCGTTTGCGTCTTTCTCTGGTCTTGTCGAAGAAGTGGACGATGAGCGGGCGCGCCTCAAGGTTGCTGTGTCCATCTTTGGCCGGGCAACGCCAGTTGAATTGGAATTCGGTCAGGTCGACAAGCTCTGACTGTTTGCCGCCCCGCGGGGCGGCGTGAGTGCCGGACATGACTTGTCCGGAATTAAGTCGGTGGCAGGTTCCTGCACTCTTCGCCGGGTGCTTTAACGGGCCATACCACCAACTCCCAGATGGTCAAATTGCCGTTTGGCCATGCATGATTGGAGAAAACAATGGCGAAGAAGATCGAAGGCTTCCTGAAGCTTCAGGTGCCGGCAGGCTCTGCGACCCCGTCCCCGCCCATCGGGCCGGCACTTGGTCAGCGTGGTCTGAACATCATGGAATTCTGTAAGGCGTTCAACGCGCAGACCCAGGATGTTGAAAAGGGCGCTCCGTGCCCGACCGTGATCACATACTACACCGACAAGTCCTTCACCTTCGAAGTGAAGACGGCTCCGGTTTCCTTCTTCCTGAAGAAAGCTGCGAAGCTGCAGAAGGGTTCCCAGACCCCGGGCCGCGGTACGGTTGGTTCCGTATCCAAGGCGCAGGTCAAGGAAATCGCGGAAGCGAAAATGAAGGACCTGAACGCCAACGACATCGACGCAGCAATGCTGATGGTTGAAGGCTCCGCCCGCTCCATGGGCCTTGAGGTAACGGAGTAAGATCATGGCGAAGGTTGGAAAACGTATTTCTGCAGCACGTGAAGGTATCGACCGGAACAAGCTTTACTCCCTGAACGAAGCCATCAGCCTCGTTAAGGGCCGCTCCAAGACCAAGTTCGACGAAACGGTCGAAGTTGCGATCAATCTCGGCGTTGACCCGCGTCACGCTGACCAGATGGTCCGTGGTGTGTGCGTTCTGCCGAACGGTACCGGCAAAAGCGTCAAGGTTGCAGTGTTTGCACGCGGCGACAAGGCGGAAGAAGCCAAAGCTGCCGGTGCTGACATCGTTGGTGCAGAAGAGCTGGTTCAGGAAGTTCAGGGCGGCAAGATCGATTTCGATACTGTCATTGCAACTCCGGACATGATGCCGCTGGTCGGTCGCCTCGGTAAGGTTCTCGGCCCACGTGGCATGATGCCGAACCCGAAGGTTGGCACCGTGACCCCGGACGTCACCAAGGCTGTGAACGATGCCAAAGGCGGTGCTGTTCAGTTCCGCGTTGAAAAGGCCGGTATTGTCCACGCTGGTGTTGGCAAGGTTTCTTTCTCTGAAGACAAGATCTCCGAGAACATCAAAGCTCTGCTCGACGCTGTCCAGAAGGCAAAGCCGACTGGCGCAAAAGGCACCTACATGAAGCGTGTCGCCGTGTCCTCCACGATGGGCCCGGGCGTTAAAGTCGATCTCGCGAGCGTTGCTGGCGAATAATCCGGTTCAACCGGATTGAACAAGAATTTCAGCCCTTGGGCTGAATAGATCCGGCGGTTTGCCGCCGGATTGCCCTGTCCGAGACTGCAGGTGCCGGGAAACCGGCTTAAGCCGTAACAGGCCTGCATAGATGGGTGAGAACCGAATTCTCCGCGACAAGCGGGCAACCGGTTCGAACCAGACCTTGCCAACACTTTTTGAGTGCAGGTGAGGGGACAGGACCCT
This sequence comes from uncultured Labrenzia sp., assembly GCA_937911395.1. Classification (GTDB taxonomy): domain Bacteria; phylum Pseudomonadota; class Alphaproteobacteria; order Rhizobiales; family Stappiaceae; genus Roseibium. Next base: position 3,219 of record CALDSI010000169.1, on the reverse strand, counting down.
GAGCGTCGTCTTTGCAGGCGGTTCCGGGTTCGGGACCACCGCACAGGCGGCAAGGTAAACCGGTGGCGATTTTCGCCATCAAATGGAGAAGGCAAGTGGAAAGAGCGGAAAAGCAAGAGTTCGTGACATCCTTCAACGCCGAGCTGGCTGACACCGGCGTCGTTGTGGTCGCGCACTATGCAGGTCTTTCGGTTGCACAGATGACGGCCCTGCGGTCGTCCGTACGTGAAGCCGGCGGTTCTGTAAAAGTCGCAAAAAACCGCCTTGTGAAACTCGCCCTCAAAGGCACTGACCTTGAGCACATCTCCGACCTGCTCCAGGGCCCGACCGTACTCGTCTATTCCGACGATCCGGTTGCAGCACCGAAAGCAGCTGTCGAATTCGCCAAGGCCAACGCTCAGTTGGAAATCCTTGGTGGTGCTCTTGGAACGACAAACCTGAACCCGGAAGGGGTCAAGTCTCTGGCAACAATGCCGTCGCTCGACGAGCTGCGTGCAAAGCTGGTTGGCATGATCCAGACGCCGGCATCGCGCATCGCACAGGTTGTCAACGCACCGGCCGGGCAGCTCGCCCGCGTTTTCGGCGCGTACGCCAAGAAGGACGAGGCCGCATAAGGCGCCCCCAAACACTGTCTAATGAACCCAGATACTGGTTCGAACTGAAGGTAATGAAAAATGGCTGATCTTGAAAAGCTCGTAGAAGAACTGTCCGCACTGACCGTTATGGAAGCTGCTGAACTGTCCAAGCTTCTGGAAGAGAAGTGGGGCGTTTCTGCTGCTGCTCCGGTTGCAGTTGCTGCTGCTGCTGGTGGTGGCGATGCAGGTGCTGCTGCTGAAGAGAAGACAGAATTCGACGTCATCCTGGCTTCTGCTGGTGACAAGAAAATCAACGTCATCAAAGAAGTCCGCGCCATCACCGGTCTTGGCCTGAAAGAAGCTAAAGAGCTCGTCGAAGGTGCTCCGAAAGCTGTCAAGGAAGGCGTTGCCAAGGACGAAGCTGAAGAGCTGAAGAAGAAGCTGGAAGAAGCTGGTGCTTCTGTCGAGCTGAAGTAATTAAGGCGGAAACGCCTTATACGGTCCCGGGATGTCCCGGGACCGCTTTTCGCCCCGGCGGGTCTGACCCGTTTCCGGGGCAAACGTCCCACTAGGGGCCTGTTTTGCCTGATGAGTACGCAGGCAGGGTCCCTGGATCCAAAGTCCGATCAATTCTTCTCATGTGCACAGAAGATTGATCTTGTTTGGTGGACGGTTTTCCGAAGCGCCCGGGCAGAGGCCCGATTGGACAAGGGGCGTTTCGGGAAGCCGTTTTCCGGCCGATACGAGGAGCGACAATGACCCAAACGTTCAACGGTCGCAAAAAGGTCCGCAAATACTTCGGATCTATCCGCGATGTCGCGGCGATGCCCAATCTCATCGAGGTGCAAAAAGCCTCTTATGACCAATTCCTTCAGGTCGATGAGATGCCGGGTGGCGGCCGCAAAGATGAAGGCCTTGAAGCGGTCTTCCAGTCCGTATTTCCAATCTCCGATTTTGCGGGCACTTCCCTTCTGGAATTTGTTTCCTACGAATTTGAAGCTCCAAAATACGACGTAGATGAGTGCCGCCAGCGCGACATGACCTATGCAGCTCCGCTGAAGGTTACCCTGCGCCTCATCGTGTTCGACGTCGACGAAGATACCGGCGCAAAGTCCGTCAAAGACATCAAGGAACAAGATGTCTACATGGGCGACATGCCGTTCATGACTGACAACGGTACGTTCATTGTGAACGGCACCGAACGCGTGATCGTGTCCCAGATGCACCGCTCTCCGGGCGTGTTCTTCGATCACGACAAGGGCAAGACCCATTCTTCCGGTAAACTTTTGTTTGCAGCACGCGTGATCCCGTACCGCGGCTCCTGGCTGGACATCGAGTTCGACGCCAAGGACATCGTGCATGCGCGCATCGACCGCCGCCGGAAAATCCCGGTGACGTCGCTGTTGATGGCACTTGGCCTGGACGGTGAGGAAATCCTCAACACGTTCTACAAACAGGTTGAGTACACCCGTCAGAAAGACGCTTCCTGGCGTATGCCGTTTGACGGCGAGCGCCTGAAGGGCACAAAAGCGTCTTATGACCTGATTGATGCCGACAGCGGCGATGTTGTTGTGGAAGGTGGCCGCAAGATCACTGCCCGCACGATCAAGCAGCTGGCGGAAAAGGGTGTCACCGCACTCAAAGTGACCGACGAAGACCTCCATGGCCAGTATCTGGCAGAGGACATCGTCGACATGAAGACCGGTGAAATCTACGCAGAGGCAGGTGAGGAAATCACCGGCAAACTGCTGGAAGAGCTGGTTGACCGCGGCTACCACGACCTGATCATCCTTGACATCGACCATGTCAACACGGGTCCTTACATCCGCAACACGCTGAACGTCGACAAGAACGAGTCTCGCGAAGACGCGCTGTTCGACATCTACCGTGTAATGCGTCCGGGCGAACCGCCCACCATCGACACAGCCGAAGCGATGTTCCAGTCGCTTTTCTTTGACGATGAGCGCTATGATCTTTCCGCGGTTGGCCGTGTGAAGATGAACATGCGTCTGGATGTGGATGCGGAAGACACCGTGCGTGTTCTGCGCAAGGAAGACATCCTGGAAGTTATCCGGGTTCTTCTGGAGCTGCGCGACGGCAAAGGCGACATCGACGATATCGACAACTTGGGCAACCGCCGTGTTCGCTCTGTTGGCGAGTTGATGGAAAACCAGTACCGCGTCGGTCTTCTACGTATGGAACGTGCGATCAAGGAGCGGATGAGCTCTGTCGAGATCGACACGGTGATGCCACAGGACCTGATCAACGCGAAACCGGCTGCAGCTGCCGTTCGTGAATTCTTCGGCTCCTCGCAGCTGTCGCAGTTCATGGACCAGACCAACCCGCTGTCGGAAGTCACTCACAAGCGCCGCCTCTCGGCTCTTGGACCGGGCGGCTTGACCCGTGAGCGTGCAGGCTTCGAAGTCCGCGACGTTCACCCGACGCACTACGGCCGTATCTGCCCGATTGAGACGCCGGAAGGCCCGAACATCGGTCTGATCAACTCGCTGGCCTCGTTCAGCCGGGTCAACAAATACGGCTTCATCGAAACGCCGTACCGTCAGGTCGTCGACAACAAGGTCACCGGAGACGTGACCTATCTGTCGGCGATGGAAGAGCAGAAGCACACCGTGGCGCAGGCCTC
>CALDSI010000168.1 GCA_937911395.1 uncultured Labrenzia sp. | reverse complement strand
ATGCCGGCCTATAAATCTGAAAATACGATAAGTATCGTCTCGGGAGAAAACATTGGAAACCACGGTTGGCTTTATAGGTCTTGGGAACATGGGCGGCCCGATGGCCATCAATCTTGCGAAGGCTGGGCACCGGGTCCTGGGCTTCGACATGTCGAAGGCAGCCATCGACACTCTTGTTTCCGAAGGCGGCGAGGCGGCATCCGATGTTGCTCAACTGGCCTCTGAAGCAGATGTCATTGTGTCCATGCTCCCTGCCGGAAAGCATGTCCGTCAGGTCTACACGGGCGAAGGCGGCATTATGGACAATGCGAAGGCCGGAACCCTCTTGATTGATTCTTCTACGATTGATGTCGACAGCGCGCGGGCGGTAAGCGCTGCGGCGGCGGAAAATTCCATGCCAATGGTTGATGCGCCGGTTTCCGGCGGTGTTGCTGGAGCGGCTGGTGGAACGCTGACATTCATGGTCGGCGGAGAAGACAGCGCTTTTGAAGCAGCCAAGCCTTACCTTGACATCATGGGCAAGACGATCGTCCATGCAGGCGGCGCAGGGACCGGGCAGGCGGCCAAGATCTGCAACAACATGATCCTGGGCATTTCCATGATTGGTGTCTCGGAGGCTTTTGTTCTTGCAGAGCGCCTTGGCCTTGATGCGCAGAAGCTGTTCGACATTTCCTCAACCGCATCCGGTCAGTGCTGGTCGCTGACATCCTATTGTCCGGTGCCCGGACCGCTGCCCACATCTCCTGCCAACCGTGACTACCAGCCTGGCTTTGCCGCGGGGATGATGTTGAAAGATTTAAAATTGGCTCAGGAGGCCGCACAATCCTCAGGCGCAGCCACACCCATGGGGGCAAAAGCCGCGTCGCTCTATTCGCTCTTCTGCAACCAGGGCGGGGAATCCCTCGATTTCTCGGCTATTGTCAAATTTCTCAGGGGCTCATAGTAAATCAAAGATTAAATCGGGTTCTAAAACACCTTGTGGAAGTTAATATTTGATTCAGTGTGTCTCTTAAGCGGATTTTAGAATCGCTTCTGTAGATTGTGCATCAAGGCGGGAAAATATCCGTCGAATGACAGGTACAAAAAGAGGCGCAATCACATGATCACCGCAAGTAGGGCAGTTGATGCTGTGTCACAGGGTGAAGAGGAAGAAGTGGCCATCAAGCCGCTCTACCTCGAGGCTCTTACACTTGTAGAACGTTTGCACCGGCGTTTGCTGGACGTAATCAAGGACGAATTCGACCGCATGGGCAGGTCGGATGTCAACAGCGTTCAGGCGTTGTTGCTGTTCAACATTGGCGATGCCGAGCTGACCGCTGGTGAACTGCGGACCCGTGGATACTATCTTGGTTCCAACGTGTCCTATAATCTGAAAAAACTGGTCGAGACCGGTTACATTCACCACCAGCGCTCGCGCATGGACCGCCGGTCCGTCCGGGTCAGCCTGACTGACAAGGGCCAGGAAGTGGCAAAGATCGTCAATGATCTTTACGAGCGCCATATTCTGTCCGTTGAGCAGGTTGGTGAGATCGGCCCGCAAGACTTTGTTACACTGAACAAGTCGCTGCGCCGTCTTGAGCGGTTCTGGACCGACCAAATTCTATATCGCCTCTGATCAATTCACGGCGTATCCAGATGACAAAGCACCGCCCAAGTGGCGGTGCTTTTGTTTTTGGGGCACTTAATCAGCTGACAAATTCGTGAACGGCTTGCGGTCGGCGGAATCCGACATCATGTGGACACATTGGAATGGCCTCTAGGCCGTTGAATCGTGGCGGGTGAGCTGTCTTTGAATTTGTTAACCTTGCTGCAGTACCCATAATGGTCGTGAGCCGGTAATCTACCGGCGAGATGAACGACCGTTGAACCGGATTGACGATGAATGCGCCGGATGGCGCCTTGTACACAGCACTGTGGGGTCGGCAATGACACTTTTTTCCGCTTCGGCTGGGACAAAGTCTTCTTTCAAGTTGAACGCCAAATTTTGGAAAAACGGGCTGATGCTCCTCGGATTGGCCGCGCCTGTGGTGGTCACGGGCACAGCGTTTGCGCAGCAGTCCTTCCGCACTGCGGGGCAGGACCTTGAATGGGCCGACAGCTTCGATATCGCAACGGATAACATCACCGAGGTGAAGTCATACGCCCCGACCTTGTCTCCAACGACTGTTGACTATATCGGCGCCGCCATCACTCGCTATCAGTCGATCGTGCAAATGGGTGGATGGGGTACAGTTTCCACAGGTGGTAAAGCGCTGCGCATCGGTATGAAAGACCCGCGCGTCGTTCAGTTGCGGCAACGCTTGATCATTTCCGGTGATTTGGAGCAGCAATCCGGGCTTTCCGACACCTTCGATTCTTACGTTGATGCGGCCCTGCGGCGTTTCCAGCTTCGTCACGGCTTGATCCCGGACGGAGTGATGGGCGAAAGCACCGTTGAGGCGCTCAATATCCCGGCCTACGTGCGTTTGCGCCAGCTGGAAACCAACTTGGTTCGGGTCCGGTCCATGTCCGGCAACCTCGGTGACCGGTATGTGATGGTGAACATTCCGGCGGCTGAGATCGAAGCCGTGGAAGATGGCCGTGTCCGCTCGCGCCACACCGCCGTCGTCGGCAAGATCGACCGTCAAACGCCGATCCTGAACAGCAAGATCTATGAGCTGAACTTCAACCCATACTGGACCGTGCCTGTTTCCATCATCCGCAAGGACCTTATCCCGAAGATGAAGGAAGACCCGGAATATCTGTCCCGCAACAAGATCCGAATCTTTAACTGGCGCGACAATCAGGAAGTTGCGTGGCAGCAGATTGATTGGAATACGGACGAAGCGACACAGTACCGCTTCACTCAGGATCCGGGACAAGAAAACTCACTTGGGTCCGTGCGGATCAACTTCCACAACAAACACCAGGTCTATCTTCACGATACGCCGTCCAAGACGTTGTTTGGTGAAGACTACCGGTTCCACTCGTCCGGTTGCGTGCGCGTTCAAAACGTACGGGAATTGGTGACCTGGCTGCTGCAGTCCACGACACCGGATTGGGACCGCACCAAAGTCGATTCAGTCATTCGGACCGGTGAACGGGAAGACGTCAAGCTGAAGCGCTCGATCCCGCTCTACATGACTTATGTCACCGCCTGGGCGAACGCAGACGGCGTGGTTCATTTCCGCGAAGACATTTACAATCGTGATGACCTCAGCGGCACAGGCGAGCAAGCCCGCCTCTAGGGACACATGCAAGCCATGAATGGTTCTGGAACGCCGGTCTTGATGAGGCCGGCGTTTCGTGTCTATTGAGGCAGGAGAGGGACCTTTTGAACCAGCAAAGGATTCAGGCCGGATGAATCGCGGTCCGAGGGCGGGCGAAATCTATATCGAGTTCAGGCCGATGGGAAAGCAGGTGCAGGTCACGGCGATCGATGCTGCGACTGGCGTCGAAGTGTCGATGTTCGGCCCGTCTTCTGCTTTGCAAAGTGACTTACAAAGACTCGTCGTCCGCAAGCTAAAACGCCGGGTTGAGCAGGTACGGGCAGCTGAACTTGCCGATAAGGCCCGAGACCCGACACTAAATTGAAGTGCAGCGCCAATATAAAGCGTGGTCACTAACGCTCCTGCCAAAACTTGTGGACATATGCAGGGAAACGTGCGCGCTAAATGCTATTTTGGAAGCGTAGGGTTGGTTTCGTGTCTCCTAATTGGGACCTTGAATTCAAACACTTTATACCGACCCAATTCCTCTTTCTCAATAAAACCAGCTGTTTTCGCGAAGCGAAGCCATCTGGCACTTTCCTCCGGCAGAAACTGGTTGCTGCTTTCAAGTATGAGCAGTGTTCGATGACATGCAGGGTCGGTTTCGCAAAGGTCCAACCTACCCCTTATTCTTCCCTGCTCGTTCTCCATTGAGT
>CALDSI010000167.1 GCA_937911395.1 uncultured Labrenzia sp. | reverse complement strand
CCGCTGCCCGTTACCATCGTCATCAGGTATGCCAAAACAGCCTGTGTTCCGACATAGGCATTGCTCTGACCTGAAAAATGCGTCCGGGAAAACACAAAAATCCCAACGATCAGGAACAATGACCAAACCAAGAGGTTTGCCGGCAGGAAGACAACGATCGCAAGCCCCGTCGCCCCGCCGATAAGACAGCCGGACAAGCGGTCAAAGGCCTTTTTCGGCCCATATCCGATGTGAAGCGGGATCATCACCGTCGCCGTGACAGCGATCTGGATCGGTGACGGCAGGTCAAGATAGCGATCCAGTATCAGGATCGTCGCAATGACGATGCCCCCAAAAACCCCCGCCTCCATGGCATGGCGGCGTGTCTCTTCGTCAGCCGGTTTTGCATCCTGGGCAGCCGATATCGGGTTCGGATTGAGCATCAGCTCGACCAACATGGCCGCAAAAACGCCGGTCGCAATCTCAAGACACCGGTCAATCGCAAAGTCCCGCGTCTCTCCCGGACTTTGAAGCGACACAAACAAAACCAGCGTTCCGGTAATGCAGGCCAAGGTCCACGCATAAGAATACGGGCTCGTATAGCGTTTGTAGATCCCGAAAACGATTGCCCCGGCAATCAGGATCGGCAGGGTCAAGTACTGTCCCGCGAAGAAGGTGGCCGCATAGAACGCAGCAGCACATCCGATAACAGTACCGATAACCCGGAGCACGCCTTTGGAAACAACTGTCTTTCGATCAGCCCCGGAAACGATGAACGCACTGATCGCCGCCCACCACGGATCGTCCAGATTGAGAAACAACGCCAGAAGAACGGCACTCCAGCAGGCAAGTGCAGTGCGCAGCCTGAGGCTTTCATTCGCGGTCATTGCCCACTACAGTCCAATGATCCGGTTGCCGCCGGCGGGTCCGTATTCCAAATCAGAACCCTTGCATCGGCACCCATGAACGCTTGTCTGTCATCCGGATGGACGGACAAGTTGACTTCTACCGGAAAGCGTTGAGACAAGCGGATCCAATCCGTTTCCGGATCCACATAAGGCAGCGCCTGGGGTTCCAGCGTTGAGCGCGCGATTCCCTTTGAAATGCCGCGCACGGAGCCTTTGAACAACACCCACGGCGCCGTGGAGACCATGTAATGGACAGGTTGGCCGGGTTTTATGAACTGAACATGTTGCTCGTGCACGTTGGCAACGATCCGGTACCCTGTCCGGGACACCAAAATCAGAACGACCTCTCCGGCATCCAAGTATTGTCCAGTTTTTGTATTGAAGGGGACGACCTGCCCGTCGAAGGGAGCCCTGACGACCGTTTGTTCCAGATTGTAGTCGGCAACAGCGGCTTCAGCCTTTGCCTGGCGCAGCTCAGCCGCCTTTTGCTTCAACTGGTCCTGAGCGCCGGTCCGCGCTGCAAGCGCGCGTTCATAATTTGCCTGCGCTTCCGCCAAGTCCCGGGTCGCGTCATCAAGCCGCTGCTCGGTCACCACACCGTTCGCCTGCAAGGTTGAGAGCCGGCGTTGGGTGGCCTCCGCATCATCCAGGATCGCTTTTGTGGCAGTTACATTTGTCTTGGCTTCCTCGACACCATCCTTGGCCACCTGCAGCGCTTGTTCGGAAACGGCGACATTGGCCGCGGCCGATTCTGCTGCCAGTTCGTAAGGCGTCTGGTCCAACGTAAAAAGCGGATCGCCTTTACGAACTTCGGTATCATTCGTGACATGCAGTTCGGCAAGCGTTCCAACGACGGCCGGAGACATACTGGCATAGTCCGACGTGATGTAAGCATCGGACGTATAGGCAAAGAAATGACGGCTGATTTCATTGCCGATGAAAATCAGGAAGAGGACGGCAACGAAAACCACCAGGAACTTTTTTTCAAACATGCATCCTCAAAAGGCAGGCGCTGTGTCCCTACACTATGCAGCGTTGGCCGAGGTGCGACAACCAGCGGCCCAATTCCAAAGGCTTTAGCAAACACACTTTCTGAGGATCTTTGTCGTTATTGAACCGAGTGAGGCCGTGCCATTACTTCCTGCCGGGGTTATAGTCGCCCCGCATTGTTTCTATTTCCGGATTGTTATGCCCACCATTTATCAGCTTAAGTCCCGCTTTCAGGATCTCCTCCGTCCAATCTGCAAAAGACTTGCCTCTGCTGGTGTGACGGCGAACCAGGTGACACTGTTGGCTCTCGCGCTGTCGATCGCAGAAGGTTTGGCGCTCTGGATATATCCGGGCGCCTTTTGGCCGCTCATTCTGTTGCCCGTGATCCTGTTTGTCCGGATGGGACTGAACGCCATAGACGGCATGCTCGCCCGCGAACACGATCAGAAATCGGACCTCGGCGCGATCCTGAATGAACTCGGTGATGTTCTGTCCGATGCAGCTCTTTATCTGCCCTTCGCAGTCCTGCCGTTTTTTCCGGGCGAACTGGTTACCGGATTGGTCGTCCTGGCGATCATCGGCGAGATGACCGGTGTCATCGCCGTCCAGATCGGGGCAAGCCGGCGGTATGACGGACCGTTCGGCAAAAGCGACCGGGCCGCCCTTTTCGGCCTGTGTGGTGTTCTGGTGGCCTTTGGGCTGACCTCGGAACTCTTTTTCGCGATCCTGATGGGCCTTGGCGTTCTTCTGTCCGCCGTCACCATCTGGAACCGCGCCAAGAACGCCCTGGGCGAACTGGAGACGCAATGACCCTGCAAGCCATCCACTGGGCCTTGATCGGCATCTGGGGGCTGCTGACCGCAGCTAGCCTCATCGTTTACATCCTCTCCAAACGCTCGGAGAAAAACCTTTCAGAACTCGTTCAGCGCACCCAAAGCTGGTGGGTGATGGTGGCGCTCTTCACAGTCGCCTTCCTTGTTTCCAACACGATTTCGATCATCGTTTTCGCCCTGATCAGTTTCCTGGCACTGAAAGAGTATTTCTCGATGATCCCGACCCGGCGCGCAGACCGGCGCGTGCTGTTCTGGGCGTATCTGTCGATCCCGGTCCAGTATTTTTGGGTCTATGACAGTTACTACGGGATGTTCGCCGTGTTCATCCCGGTTTACATGTTCCTGTTCCTGCCCTTTGCCAGCCTCCTCTCTCAGCAGACCGAAGGGTTTTTGAAGTCCGTCGGCACGTTGAACTGGGGTCTGATGCTCTGCGTGTTTTCAATCTCCCACGCGGCCTTCCTTTTGATCCTGCCGCCGACCGAAGGCAACTCGGCGGGCGGTGCAGGCTTGCTTTTGTTCCTGGTGTTCCTGACCCAGTTCAATGACGTTGCCCAATACACATGGGGCAAATTGTTCGGACGGCGGAAAATCATTCCGGGCGTCAGCCCGAACAAGACCTGGGAAGGGTTCCTGGGCGGCGTCGGCACGACGTTTGTGCTCGCCATTATTACCGCGCCTTTGGTGACGCCGTTTAGCCTTGCCCATGCCGCAGCCGCCGGGCTCTTGATCCCCGTGGCCGGGTTTATCGGCGATGTCACCGTCTCGGCGCTCAAACGCGATCTCGGCGTGAAAGATACCGGCAGCCTCATTCCCGGCCATGGCGGCATTCTCGACCGGATCGACAGCCTGACATTCACCGCCCCGCTGTTCTTCCACTTCACCCGCTATTTTTATTATTAGGCCGGGATGATGCTGCAGAAGGTCTTTTATATCTTCGTCAAGATCGCGGTGCTGTTTCTGCTCGGGTTGAACGTCCGCCGCAAGGACATTTTGCCGTCCGAGGGACCGGCGATCATCGTCGCCAACCACAACAGCCATCTCGACACGATGGTGCTGATGGCCTTGATGCCGCTATCAAAGCTGAAGGGCATCAAACCGGTCGCCGCCGCCGACTATTTCTTTTCCTCGCCCTGGAAGGCTTGGGTTTCCGAACACGTACTCGGCATCATCCCGGTCCAACGGAAAGGTACGGACCGGACCTCTGATCCGCTGGAAGGCTGCTACCAAGCCCTGGACAAAGGCCAGGTGTTGATCCTGTTTCCGGAGGGCTCCCGAGGAGAGCCGGAAGAAATGACCAGCCTGAAGAAGGGCATTTCCTATCTCGCCGAACGCGCGCCCAGCGCCCCTGTCGTTCCAGTGTTCACCCACGGCCTTGGCAAGGCGCTGCCAAAGGGTTCGTTTTTGCTAGTGCCGTTTTTCTGCGATATTTTTGTCGGCAAACCAATCACTTGGGCGGGCGACCGGACTCAGTTCATGAACACCCTGCAAGACCGGTTTAACGAACTCTCGTCGGAAAAAACCTTTGCGCCCTGGGAGTAGAGCAGCCGCCTTTTTGTGGGGGGTGGCCGAGGCAACAGTGTTTTTCATCGTGCCCGATGTGCTCTTGACGTGCTTGGCATTGAAATCTCTCAAAGCCGCCTTAGTGGCGGCGCTTTTTGCTGCTCTCGGCGCGATGGCCGGAGGCACTTTGGTCTGGCACCTGGCCTATGCCGAGCCTGAAGCCACAATGCATCTTCTGCTGGTCGTACCCGGCATATCAGAGGCAACTTTTGAGAAAGTCCGCAGGCTTCTATCAGAAGGTATCTATATCGGAATGTTGCAGGGCGCCTTTACCGGCGTTCCCTACAAGATCTTTGCAGCGGAAGCTGGAAACACCGGGATCAATCCGTTCCTTTTTGCCAGTCTCACGCCGCTTGTTCGCTTGCCAAGGTTCGTTGCGCTGTCTCTAGTCGCTTGGGCAGCAAGCCGCTGCATCGGCGAACGATTATCAGGTCGGCAAAAACTCTTCACTTCACTCAGCTTGTGGCTCAGTTTCTACGTCATTTATTTCAGATACGTTGGATGGTGAGCGCGCGTCACTCTCCCCTCAAGGGATACCGATACGGCTCCTCAAAGACATCAATCACCTTGGTGCCAGCCTTGATGACAGCGCCGTGTTCGACATTTGCCGGAATGTTGTAGATCGCTCCGGGACCCATGGTCCGGGTCTTTCCGCCGATGGTGAACTCGATCTCGCCGGACAGAACGGTTCCCCACTGCGCCAGATGGGAATGCGGCGGCAGGACCATGTCCTTCTTGAAATCAAAGAAAACCACCAATCCCTTGTCTGACTGGACCGCATGGGAAGAGACAACGTCCTCCGGAAACGGCACATCCAAAGCGGGGAAAGACTTGATGAAATCAGGCAGGTCCACGGGCGACTCCTTTATCTGCACTAGGCATACCTAGCGCAGATCCCTCGGCCATGACTAGCCGTCGAGCACATCCTTCACGGTTGTTGCGAGCTGTTTGAGCGTAAACGGCTTGGGCAAGAAGAAGAACTTCTCATTGGCTGGCAGATTTTCCTCAAACGCATCTTCCGCATAACCGGACACGAAGATGATCTTCAGATCAGGCCGGGTCTTGCGCAGTTCGACCAGCAACGACGGACCGTCCATTTCCGGCATGACCACGTCGGAAACGACTAGATCGACATCGCCGCAGGAATCTTCCAAGACCTCGAGCGCTTCCATACCCGTGCCAGCCTCGTGGACCGTGTAACCACGGGAGGCAAGCGCGCGCGCAGCAAAGGCCCTTACCGCCTCTTCGTCCTCCACCAGAAGGATCGAGGCAGACCCGGTCAGATCCGCAACCTTTTCCTTCTCCGGCTCCTTCGCTTCTTGCTTCGGCTCATCGACAACGGCCGGGATGTAGCGCGGCAAGAACAGGCGGAAGGTGGTGCCTTCATCAATTTCCGAGGTGCAGAAGATGAAGCCGCCGGTCTGTTTGACGATCCCATAGACGGTCGAGAGCCCGAGCCCCGTGCCTTTGCCGACTTCCTTGGTGGAAAAGAACGGATCGAAGATCTTCTCCATTACATCGGGCGGAATGCCGTGACCTGTGTCTTCCACCTCGACCAGCATGTATTCGCCCGGCGGCATGCCGCGGGTGTTTTCAAACTGGGTCGATTCTGATTCAGAAACATTGCGCGTGGAAATCGTCAGGCGGCCGCCGTCCGGCATCGCGTCCCCGGCATTCACAGCCAGGTTGACGATCACCTGCTCCAGCTGGTTGAGGTCGGCCATAAC
>CALDSI010000166.1 GCA_937911395.1 uncultured Labrenzia sp. | reverse complement strand
GCGAAAACGCGTTACGCTGTTGATCGACCGCCTGCTCAACGCGATAGACCAGCGCCGCATTGATCTGTTTCAGCCGGACCGGGTCATCGATATCATAAAGGCTCATGATGGCGTTTCCGGTTCGGCTGCGGGTTTTGCAAAGGCAATTCCGGTGAACGTATGATTGAGGTGCATCGACAAGTACTGCTCGCCGTATGTGTTGAAGCCGAGCACATTGTAAGCGTCATAGATCGCATTGATGCGCTGCGTCGCCTGCCGGTTTTGCGCATCAATCCGGCGAAGGGCGCAGTCGAATCCAAGGACAAAATCGATGCCGCCGATTTCCGCATCGACACTCTCAAACGCTTCCCGCGTTGACCGGCTCATGCCCGTGGGCTCGGCAACGGTGAGGACAATTCCGTCATCGATTGCGCAGAAGTAAGAGAGCGACCCGTCCGGGGTCACCTTGTGCACCGACCGGCAATAATACTCACCGCCAACCCGGACCACGAGCGGATGGGATGCAAAACTCAGCGGTGACAGCGAGGCCGGATCAAGCCCAACTGCGAGGGCGTACTCAGAGGCAGCTTCGGCGGCATTGAATTCGTAAATAATCCTGCGGGCCGGGTCAGAGCGGGTCACAACCAGCTTTCGGTCGGTCGGAATGAAGTTGTCGGTCTTGAAGATCTTGAAAGGAATGCGGCTGCGGCACAAAAGGACGATGGCGCAATCATCCCCTGCTGCCCCGTTGAGGATCAGGGACGTCTTTGAAAAATGCATGCTGTCGCCAGCGGAGCCGCCAAGCAGAGGGATGTCCTCCAAAGCCCAGTGCAGGGCGGCGGTGACCATCTCCTCGACAACCGACAGGCCATCGATCAGGCAAAGGGCAAAGGTGTCGCCTTTGTCTTCCGTGCCTGCAAATGGCGCCGGATCGTGTTCTAAAGCCTGCCGTTCCCGTTTCACCTGGGCAACGATGCGGTCAAAACCAATGGATCGGATCCCATCAATCCTGAAAGGCGTGATTGCAAACTGATCTCTCGGAAACAAAAGGGCCAGACACCGGCCGGCGCCCTCGTCGACACCGCCAATTTCGTCGGCTGTTGAACATGCGGCATAGGGCAAACCGACAGCGTACTCTGCCATTTTCGACCGTAACAGGTCCGCCGGAAAACTGTCCTGGGAATAAAAGATCAGCCCGAGGGAATACGCCGAAGAATGAGCGGCGGCTTCCAGATCTGCCCAAAAACGAGCGTCGTCTGGCTGGCGAGCGGTCAAAGCTACGACCCCGCAGCCGTATTGCGTCCAGGCATTCGCGTCCAAAGTATCCTCCCAGATGACAGCGGCCCCTTGTCTCGCGGCACGCCGTCACCACTATAAATTTGTAACTGTCGAAACGAAGACTTGTAAAGCGAGCCTGGTTTCTGCTCTGGTCGCGGGATCGGATTTGGAGGGCGTGACCTAAAGTACAGTGTACAGGCAAGGCGCTCTGTTCTTTTCTATGAACCAACGATTTTGGAAAAAAATCGGCTTTGGAGGACCACAATGGACATATCGGGCAGTCAGGTGATTGCAGCATCGCGGGATGCTGTCTGGGCCGCACTGAATGATGCGGAGATTTTGAAGGCCAGCATTCCCGGTTGTGAATCCCTCGAAAAGACATCCGACACCGAAATGATGGCAGCCGTGACCTCAAAGATTGGTCCGGTGAAAGCCAAGTTCAAAGGTGCGGTCACCCTTGAGAACATCAATGCACCGGAGAGCTATACAATCGTCGGTGAAGGCAAGGGCGGCGTGGCCGGATTTGCGAAAGGCTCGGCAGACGTGAAGCTGACCGAAGTCGAAGGCGGCACGTTGCTGGAATACACCGCCAAGGCGCAGGTTGGCGGCAAGCTGGCGCAGCTTGGCAGCCGGCTGATCGATTCCACAGCGAAGAAAATGGCGGAAGACTTTTTCGCAAAGTTCTCCGAAGCCGTTGCCGGTCCTGCACCGGCGGTAGAAGAAACCTCCGAAACGGTTGCAGAGGCATCTGCTGGAAATGCCGAGGAATTGGATCCTGGCGTTGCAGAAGAAGCTAAACGGCTTGCCGTTGAAGACACCCCTTCCGGGGTCGTTCATGCGTTGGAAGAAGCCGAACATGCGGTCGAAGACCAGCTGCATAAGGCGGAAGAAAACATTGAAGCGGCGGCCGGCCGCGGTGCGTTCGGCGGCCCGATGGTCTGGGGGTTGATTGCTTTGGCGGGACTCATTGTCGTTTTGGCATTGGCCAGCTGAATTTGACTGCCGCCGTTTCGGCGGTAGTTGACGTTGGGTCCGGTCTTTTGGAAAGTCTCTGGATGGAGGATCCAGGACTAGAGTTTAAAGCCGGACCGGACCAGCCGAACAGCAGGCAGTAAGCTGGAGGAATTTGGATCGAAGACCCTTTGGACGCGGGTGTTTTGATCCAGAAGTATCTGAGGGAGAAGAATTCATGACAAAAGTGTCGATGGTGCTGAACGGTAAGTCCGTTTCGGCAGACGTGGAGGACCGCACGCTTCTGGTCGGGTTGATCCGGGACGTGCGCGGTTTGACCGGAACCCATGTGGGCTGCGACACCTCGCAGTGCGGGGCCTGCGTGGTGCATGTGAACGGCAAGGCCGTGAAGTCGTGTACCATGCTGGCAGCTCAGGCCGATGGCAGCGAGGTTGTTACCCTGGAAGGCGTCGGTAGTGCGAATAATCTGCATCCGGTCCAGGCCGCTTTCCGCGAGCATCACGGCTTGCAATGCGGCTTCTGTACACCAGGGATGATCATGAGCGCGATCGACATGATCAATCGCCATGGCGCCGGCAACCTGGATGAAAAAACCATCCGCCACGAGCTGGAAGGTAACATCTGCCGCTGCACCGGTTACCAGAACATCGTCAAGGCGATCAAATCCGCTTCTGACCAAATGGCCGGAATGGCCCAGGCCGCCGAGTAACGCAAGATACTCGAAGCAATCTCGCATGCACCGCGGTGCATGGGACGGATACACGGCCAGACTGCCCATGTGTTGCCGGGAGGAACGGTGCAGCACAGACGGTAGAGGCCAAAGCCACACAGTTTTAGGGAGAGAGTGATGGCAGTAGAAGGGATTGGCGCCCGCGCCCTGCGCAAGGAAGACAAACGTTTTATCACCGGTAAGGGCAAGTACACCGACGATATGACCATGCCGGGAATGGGCTATGCCGCCTTTGTGCGGTCCCCGCACGCACATGCAAAAGTAACGGGTATTGATGCAGCGGCCGCACTGGCGATGCCGGGTGTTGATGCCGTTTTGACCGGCGATCAGCTGGTTGGCGACGGGATCGGCAACCTGATCTGCGGCTGGATGATCCATTCCAAGGACGGCACACCGATGAAAATGGGCGGCTGGCGCGCACTTGAGCCGGAAATAGTCCGTCATGTCGGCCAGGCCGTTGCCGTTGTCATCGCCGACACCCAGGCACAGGCCCGGGACGCTGCCGATGCGGTTGTCGTCGATTACGAAGAACTCGATGCCGTTGTTGATCCGCTGGATGCCTTGAAAGACGGCGCACCGCAGCTCCACCCGGAAGCCGAAGGTAACCTGATTTTTGATTGGGAAATTGGCGACGAGGCTGCCACGAACGAAGCCTTTGAAAAGGCCGCTCACGTCACCAAGATGGAGATCCACAACAACCGTCTGGTGCCGAACCCGATGGAGCCGCGCGCCGCCCTTGCCGGGTATGATGATGCCGAAGAGCACTACACGCTCTACACCACATCACAGAATCCGCATGTGGCGCGTCTTGTACTGTCCGCGTTTTACGCCGTTGCGCCGGAACACAAACTCCGGGTGATCGCACCGGATGTCGGCGGTGGCTTCGGATCCAAGATCTATATCTACCCAGAAGAAATGGTCTGCCTGTGGGCGTCCAAGCGCGTGGGGCGCCCGGTCAAGTGGGTCTCGGATCGCACCGAGGCATTCCTGACGGATGCGCACGGCCGTGATCACCGCTCCGAGGCGGAACTGGCGCTCGATGCCGACAACAAGATCCTTGGCTTCCGCGTCAAAACAGTTGCGAATATTGGCGCTTACATGTCGCTGTTCTCGTCGTCGGTACCAACGTATCTTTACGCAACGCTGCTGTCAGGCCAGTACGATATTCCGGCAATCCACGCCAACGTGAAAGCGGTTTACACCAACACAACACCTGTCGATGCCTATCGCGGCGCCGGGCGTCCGGAAGCGACCTATCTGGTTGAGCGCATGATGGAAACTGCGTCTCGCGAAGTCGGGCTGTCTCCGGCAGAGTTCCGCCGGAAGAACTTCATCCGGGCCTTCCCGCATCAAACCCCGGTGATCATGTGTTACGACGCCGGCGACTATGACGCGACGCTGGATGCGGCCTTGAAGGCAGCAGACTACGATGGTTTTGCTGCGCGCAAGGCGGAAGCCGCGTCTCGTGGCAAGCTGCGCGGCATTGGTCTATCCTGCTACATTGAAGCTTGCGGCATTGCGCCGTCTGCTGCGGTCGGATCACTCGGTGCCGGGGTTGGCCTTTGGGAATCGGCCGAAGTCCGCGTCAATCCGGTTGGCACCATTGAGGTTTTGACAGGCTCGCACAGCCACGGTCAGGGACACGAAACCACCTTTGCCCAGCTGATCAGTGAGCGGTTCGGCCTTGACACCGATTCGGTTTCGATCGTCCACGGCGACACCGACAAGGTGCAGTTTGGTATGGGCACTTATGGGTCCCGATCGGGAGCCGTGGGCATGTCCGCAATCGTCAAGGCGCTCGACAAGGTCGAATCCAAGGCCAAGAAAATCGCAGCGCACCTGATGGAAGCCGCCGAAGGCGACATCCAAATTGAAGGTGGCGAGCTGAAAGTGGCTGGCACCGACAAGAAATTGACCTTCACCGAGGTCGCGCTTGCTGCCTACACCGCGCACAACCTGCCGGAAGGCATGGAGCCGGGCCTGAAGGAAGGTGCGTTCTATGATCCGACCAACTTCACCTTCCCGGCAGGAACGTATGTCTGTGAGGTGGAGATCGATCCGGAAACCGGCAAGACGGAAATCGTCAACTTCACTGCTGCGGATGATTTCGGCAAGATCATCAATCCGATGATCGTCGAAGGCCAGGTCCATGGCGGCATCACGCAAGGCATCGGTCAGGCGCTGCTTGAAAATGCCGCTTATGACGAAGGCGGCCAGCTCCTGACGGCATCCTACATGGACTATACCATGCCACGCGCGGACGACGTTCCATCTTACCAGCTCTCCACTCATGTCACGGAATGCCCGGGCAATCCGCTCGGCATGAAAGGCTGCGGTGAGGCAGGGGCGCTCGGCTCTCCGCCAGCCGTGATCAACGCGATCACGGATGCACTTGGCGCAAATGCCCTGACCATGCCGGCAACGCCGGAGCGGGTCTGGGCGCTGGCGCAGTCCGGCATGAAGCAGGCAGCCGAATAAGGCCGTTGGCGAACATCATTTCGGGCGGTTCGTGCCGCCCGCCTAATTGAGAAGTTATTTTGGGGAGACCCTGAAATGTATGAAACAACCTATCACCGGGCCGGTTCCGCTGCCGAAGCCGCCGATCTGCTTGCAAAAGCCGATGACGGCAAGATCCTGGGTGGCGGCCAGACCCTGCTACCAACCATGAAGCAGCGCCTCGCAGCGCCGTCCGATCTTGTGGATGTGACCCAGATCGCTGAAATGAAGGGCATTTGTGCTGACGGCGAGGGTGTCGCCATCGGTGCGGCGACCACCCATGCGGAAGTCGCGTCCAACCACCTCGTTAAGTCCAAATTGCCAGGCCTTGCATCTCTGGCAGGCGGCATTGGAGATCCGGCGGTCCGCCACATGGGCACGATCGGCGGATCCATTGCCAACAACGACCCGGCTGCTGACTATCCGTCGGCGCTTGTGGCGCTGGGCGCGACTGTCGTCACCAACAAGCGGGAACTCTCCTCAGAAGACTTCTTCACCGGGATGTTCGAAACGGCGCTGGAAGAAGACGAAGTGGTTCAGTCCGTGAAGTTTCCTGGCGCCCAGAAGAGCGCATATGCCAAATACCCGAACCCGGCATCCCGGTACGCCATGGCCGGTGTGTTCGTGGCTCAGGGGTCAGATGGTGCCGTCAAGGTTGCCGTCACCGGAGCAGGACAAGACGGCGTTTTCCGTATGAACGACATGGAAGCGGCTCTTGGCAGCAACTGGTCGGCGGACGCGGTCTCCGGTATTGCGCCGAATGCGGATGACCTCTTGTCCGATCTGCATGGCTCGGCTGCTTACCGTGCCAATCTGGTCACGGTTATGGCAAAACGGGCTGTTGCTGCGGCTGGGTGATAACTCACTTTCGGTCCTTCGTTATGTGCTGTCCCGGTCTTGAGCCGGGACCTCACCGTAGCTGAACCCTGGCGCGCGTTTGGGGAAGCAACAGCTGAATGCAAAAGTCCCGAACTCCTCTCCTCAATCGGAGAGGGTTTTTCTTGTGCGCAGTTCGCCGGACTTGAGAACGACCCCAGACTTTTGCAAAACAAGTGGGACACCAGCGAAACGGATCCCATGACCAAAATTCTTTGCATCGCGCTCAATCCCACCATCGATGTTTCCTGTAATGCAGAGCGGGTGCAGTCCATGCACAAGACGCGCACCACCAATCAGCGGCAGGATCCAGGCGGTGGCGGTGTCAACGTTGCGCGGGTGATTTCCGAACTCGGCGGAGGTCCGGAACTAACCTATCTGTCGGGCGGCGCAACGGGAATTCTGCTGGATGCTTTTCTTGCCGAAACCGGACTTGCTCTCCGCCGTTTTCCAATTTCGAATCCGGTCCGGATGGCGTTTGCGGTGCACGAGGAAACCTCGGGGATTGAATACCGGTTTGTACCGGAAGGACCGGAGGTGGCCAGCGGCGAACTGCAACCGATCATTGATCTCCTTGGTGAAATCGATGCGGACTATGTGGTGGCCAGCGGATCCTTGCCGCGCGGTGTCCCGGAAGACACCTATGCGAAGATGATTGATCCGGTGGTTCGGCGTGGGGGACGGTTTGTCATCGACACATCCGGCCCGGCGTTGAAGGCAGCGCTTGATCATGGAAACGTCTTTTTGTTCAAACCAAGCTTGGGCGAACTTCAAAAGCTTGCAGGACGACCGCTTGATGAAGACGGCGTGCGGAATTTCGCGAAAGAGCTGGTTGATAAAGGCGCTGCAGAAAACGTCACAATCACGCTGGGGACAAAGGGCGCGCTTCTGGTCAACAAGGATACCGTCTTGCGGGTGCCGGCCCGGCATGTCGCGGCAAAATCAGCTGTCGGTGCGGGCGACAGTTTTGTTGGCGCGCTGGTCTGGTCGCTGACGGAAGGACACCCGATGGAGGAGGCCTTCCGGCGGGGGGTGGCAGCTGGCGCTGCAACGGCCTTGACGTCCGGCACTGAACTCTGCCGCCGGACGGACGTCCTTTCGCTCTATGAAGCTGAGAAGGCCGAGCGCCTCTAGCTCATTGGAGAGCTCGGCCCTGAGAGCCCGGACAGGCCCGCCAAACGGGCGAGCAGAACAGCAACGTTCTTGACTTCGAATTTCTTCAAAAGCCGCGCACGCACGTCCTCGATTGTCCGGGGCGAAAGGCCAAGGTCGCGGGCGATTTCCTTGCTGGTCTTGCCCTGAGACAACAACAGCACAACTTCGCGCTCCCGCTTGGTGAGCTGTGGGCCGTTGTCCTTTGTTTCTATCAAGGCAAAACTCAATACGGTCTGCGCCAGTGGATTTTCAGGTGTCAGTGTCCGGGCACGGAACCGGCACCAGATTCGGTTCCCGTCGGCACACCGCATTAGCCGTTCATCCGAATACGGTAAGGACTGCCGCAAGGGTTCCAGCCCGATGTCCCGCACCTGATGAAACTCGTGGGCCGTCCCATAAAGCAGCCGGAAGCTCTGACCGATCAGATCTTCCTTCTCATATCCGAACATCTGAGCAAATGTGTCGTTGCAGGTACGGATAACCCGATGTTCGGTCAGAACAAGACCCATCGGGGCATGGTCGTAAGCTATTTGGTCGAGTTCAAGCATAAGTCACCGTGATTGTACGGTGTAGGAACCGTAGGTAGTTCGTAGCATAGTTTATCGATGAACTGCCAACAATGAGCTTGCTACGATGTGTGCGATTTTCACCGGATTGTCCCGGGCATGACCGAAAGCAGGCCACAGTGGGCGGATGCATTGGAGTGCGCGATCCCTATGACAGCGGGCAAACAGGCCCGACCTCTCATCAGAGGCGGCATGTATGATCAAAAGCATGTTGACCAGACCGGCAAACTCAAAAATTGTGTAGGCTATGGACTTGGCACTCTGGGTTTGGCGCTAAAGCCGGGCGACGGTGCCGGAGTAATTGATACGCTTGTTTCAGTGAAGGCGGTCGCGCGTTTGCTGGCCGAGCTGCTGGTGAAGCCGCAGTAAGCGGGACGGCAAAAGGGGAGTAGCTATGCGTTTGGGAAAAGTTGGAACGGGCCTGATCAGTGCTTTGGCATTGTCTGCCAGCATGGGGTTGGCCCATGCAAAGAGCGATATCACGGTGGCCATGCAGCTGGAACCACCGCATCTGGATCCGACCAGCGCGGCCGCCGGCGCTATTGATTCGGTCCTGTATTCAAGTGTTGATGAAGGACTGACCGGCATCGGACCGGACGGATCCATTTTGCCCGGCCTCGCCGAGAGCTGGGAGATTTCCGAAGACGGCAAGACCTACACTTTCAAACTGCAGTCCGGCGTCAAGTTCCACGACGGTACCGATATGACGGCCGAAGACGTGAAATTCAGTCTGGACCGCGCGCGATCGGATGACAGTCAGAATGCGCAAAAAGCGTTGTTCACCGGCATTGAATCCGTTGAAGTTGTCGACCCGCAGACTGTGGCGGTCACACTCTCAGCGCCAAATGGCAGTCTGCTGTTCAACTTGGCTTGGGGCGATGCGGTGATCGTTGCACCGGAGTCTATTGAGAGCATCAAAACCAACCCGATCGGCACGGGCGCATTCAGGTTCTCAAATTGGGTTCAGGGCGACCGGATCGATCTTGAGAAAAACGCTGACTATTGGGGCACGCCCGCCAAACTGGACAATGTAACCTTCAAGTTCATTTCCGATCCGACCGCAGCTTTCGCCGCTGTGATGGCGGAAGACGTCAATGCCTTTGTTGGTTTTCCTGCACCTGAAAACCTTCCGCAATTCGAGGCTGATCCGCGGTTTCAGGTGTTGGTTGGATCGACCGAAGGCGAAACGATCCTGTCAACCAACAACAAGCTGCCGCCGCTTGACAACGTTAAGGTGCGCGAGGCGATCGCGCATGCCATCGACCGTCAAGCAATTATTGATGGTGCCATGTTCGGCTATGGCACGCCAATCGGCACACACTTTGCCCCGCACAATCCGGACTATGTCGATCTGACCGCCAACAGCGCCTACGACCCGGAACTCTCCAAGAAGCTGCTGGCGGAAGCGGGCTACCCGGACGGATTTACGACGACCCTGAAACTGCCGCCGCCCTCCTATGCCCGCCGGGGAGGAGAGATCATTGCTGCGCAGCTGCGCGCTGTCGGCATTGAAACCGAGATCTCCAATCTGGAATGGGCGCAGTGGCTGGAACAAGTGTTCCGTGGCAAGGACTATGGTCTGACAATCGTCAGTCACGTAGAACCGATGGATATCGGCATCTATGCTCGCCCGGATTATTACTTCCAGTACGACAATCCCGAGTTCCAGAAGCTCTTTGAAAACCTCACCGCCGAAAAGGATCCGGAAAAGCGGTCCGAGCTTTTGAAACAGGCTCAAGAAATGCTCTCTAAGGACTATGTGAACGGCTATCTGTTCCAGCTGGCGTTCCCGACGGTGGCAAATGCGAAGATCCGGGGCCTTTGGGTCAACCAGCCAACCCCTGCGGCAGATATGACGGCTGTCTATTGGGAGGAGTGATCCCGACGCGACCTTAACTCCTCACGCGTTTCAACCCACCGGAACGCGGAGTTAAGCATCACCTTGAGGGGGCTTGGCGCAGTGAAACCCATTGCCACGCTTCCTCAAGGTGAGCGTTCAGTCTCTTGGTTTTGCGAAGAGATTGAAATCAGTTGACATAGTGCCGGCTCGGCGTTCCAAGCCGAAGTTAACGCCATGGCAAGGGCGGCCTTTGCCGGTTGCCGAACAGAAAGTCCATGCTCCATTATTTTCTAAAACGTCTGTTGTCTTTGAGCTTGAGCCTGGTCGCCGCCTCGGTCGTGATTTTTCTGGCGCTTGAAGTTGTGCCGGGCGATCCGGCAGCTTACATGCTCGGCCTCAATGCGCAGGAAGATACGCTCCAGGCGCTGCGAGAAGAACTGGGACTAACCGGCTCCATTTTCCAACGGTACCTGTCCTGGGCCGGCGGGCTGTTGGTTGGTGACTTCGGTGTTTCCTATACCTATCGGACTCCTGTGTCGGAGATGATCGGTGACCGGTTGTGGGTCTCTCTGCCGCTGGCGCTGTATGCCCTGACACTCAGCACGCTTATTGCCTTTCCGGCTGGAATTTGGGCAGCTTCCCGTAGGGGCTCGGTAGCTGATGCGTCTGTCATGGGCGTCACCCAGCTTGGCGTCGCAATCCCGAACTTCTGGTTTGCAATGCTGATGGTGCTCGTGTTTGCCATAAATCTGCGTTGGTTTTCCGCAGGCGGGTTTCCCGGCTGGGATGCCGGGTTTTTCGCAGGCATGAAGGCTTTGACCCTTCCGGCGATTGCACTGGCGTTGCCGCAAGCCAGCATCTTGACGCGTGTGATGCGGTCCAGTTTGCTGGACACGCTTGGGGAGGATTTTATCCGGACAGCACGCGCGAAGGGGCTGACAAAAGGGCAGGCGCTCTGGCGGCATGCCGTTCGCAACGCCCTGATCCCGGTGCTCACCATCCTCGGCCTGCAATTCTCCTTCCTGCTGGCCGGGGCGATCATCATTGAAAATGTCTTCTTT
>CALDSI010000165.1 GCA_937911395.1 uncultured Labrenzia sp. | reverse complement strand
GGTTTGGCCGTGGGCGCGGTCCTCAGTTTCAGATTGTCTGTTCTCTCATCCGGGATATACTTGCTGTCGTAGTCACGAACGGATGGATACAGACCCTGGCCAAGTGGTGTGATCCGGGAATCCATGGGGGTGTCGCACATGGAAATGCCCGCGTAGCGCACGTTCCGGTAGACCGGTTTGAACCCATGCTTTGCGTAGCGCGGCGTCTGTTCTTTCACCGCATCCAGACCAATGGTTCGGCCATCAAGATAGGTCATCGCGTGATCCCAGATCAGTTGCCCATGCCCTTTGGCGCGGTGATCCGGGCGCGTGATGAACAGGCCGATGAACCCGAAACCGTCACCGTAACGAACACCGGAGATAACTGTGACAAGTGCCCCATCGATTTCGCCAGCGAAAAAACCAGACCGATCCGCCTCCAAAAACGCCAAGCCATCTTCATGACCCGGGTTCCAGCCTTCGTCCGCGGCCCAGTCGATTGCGGTCTGGATATCCTCGGCGTTCAGGTTTCTTATGTTCAATTGGACCGCCATGGTGCCTCCGAAGCGTGGGCGATTTGTTGGACTGACAAGACCATAAAATGAGTCGATCAGGGCTTAAAATAGGCATTCAGCCGGCAACTGCCGTGAAATGATAGAAATCCGGTCTCAATTTTACCAAGTAATTTCCTGATGTTGCAGCCGGTTTGGTGTTTTTGTGACCAACACCACATGTCTGGCACCGTCCGGTGCTATAATCAATCCAAACATACGGCTGCGATCCTGCGCCGTGTTGTGCGTGATTTTTCAGGAGACCGTCATGAAGACCGCGTTTGGTATCTTCTCACTCTATCCGAAATCCATGGCTGCTGGTTTGGCCGCGGCCGGTATTGTGGCAAGTGCCGGCGCTGGTTTGGCCGAGCCCTTGGCACTTGTTTTGGACAAGTCAAAGGCTGTCGCTTTTCCAGCATT
The DNA here is from genome assembly GCA_937911395.1 of uncultured Labrenzia sp. Taxonomy (GTDB): domain Bacteria; phylum Pseudomonadota; class Alphaproteobacteria; order Rhizobiales; family Stappiaceae; genus Roseibium. The sequence goes on along the minus strand of CALDSI010000165.1, from coordinate 4,651 downwards.
CAGTGAACTCTCTGCAGGAGATGTGGTCGAACTTGGCAACTCCGGACACATTGACCTCCTAGACTACAGTGCGTGCCGCGAGGTGCGGATCACTGCTGGCCGTGTGGTCTTCACGTCCTACGGATATGAAGTTGAAGGGGGAGAAGAAAAGGAACTACGGGCCGGCAATTGCCTTCAGGCAGACAGCGGAACGGATCCGGACACTGCAGACAAGGGGCTGACCGTCACACTCCGCAGCATAAAGGCGGCCAACAAAACCGCAGCTTCGCTTATGCTCCGTTTCGACGATCAGCTGAAGACCGAATACGATAGTGTGTTCGTATCCTTTGAAGGCGGTGAACCGAAGCGGTTCGAACTCGGTGAGAACGTCTTGACCGATATGCCGGTCCGCGATGAGGAGACCGACAAGATCGACGTGCAGCTCTTCTTGCAGAGCAGCACGGCTGACGGCGAAGTTGTCATGCGGGAGTTCACGATCGATCCGGCGACTGTTGGACGGAAGACGGCTGTCGTAGTTGTAAAATGACAGCGGGGCGTCCGTTTTCAGTCCATTTACTTGGCCGCAAACGGCTGACTGGTTTAATCGCGTTACTGGCACTAGCTGCCGGAACGGTCCTCGGTCTCGGCGCCCAGAACGCCATTTGGGAAGGCTGGTTTATCGATCGGCTTTTTCAGGTCAAGTCTCTGTTATCTCAGCAAGAGAAGAGCGAGCGGGCGCCGGTGGCCGTTGTTGGGCTTGATCAGGTGTCTTTGAATTCCGACCGGCTGGCGACTGTTCCCCGTGTTTTCATGAGCCCGGTTCTGGCAACGGCAGGGCAGGCGGTTTTGGACGCTGGTGCTGCCGGCGTCGGCTATGATTTCGTATTTGCCTTTAGTGCCGATTCATTTGCTGACCCTAACACGGGCGAGGAGCGCTTGCGTGGCTTTGATCGGCCGTTCCTCAGGTTTCTCTATCAAAACCGTGGGAAGGTCTTTGTTTCGCGCACAAGCACAGGCGTGCCGCACCGTGCTATTTCCGCCGCCGCCGGCACGTCCGGCGTCCGCTTTGCCGAAGTTACCCCCGATACGGATGGCGTTGTCCGCCGGCACACGCCAGACCTGCCGCTCATCGACTCTCCCTTTTTGATTGATGCCTTGTTGGCGAGCGCGGACGCCGCCACCTCGACAAGCTACACGATGATCCCGGAGCATCGGCTTGCGTCATCGATACCCTACGTGTCCTTGATTGATTTGCTGGCGCTGACCGAAACAGAAGCGGGGCGGAAGGACATCAAGGCATTTTCTGAAGGGCGCGTGATCCTGTTTGGCAGCACCATGCCGAATGAGGATGAGCATCTATATTCTGACCGGTTCTTGCCGCGTATGGCTGGAGAGAACTCAGAAACCGGCGAGAGCGGCCGCCCATCTGTGCGGCACGCGACCGCCGGGGTTTTTGTTTTGGCCGACATGATTGGGGCAGCTTTGTCGGGCCGCATTGCCCTCGATCCGCCGGCTGGCACGTTAGCAATTCTGGCACTTGCCTTTGCAATTTGCGGGACGGCAGCTGGCTTGCTTTTGCCGCTCCCGGTTTTGCCGGTGGTGGCCGTTGCCGGAGTTTCAGTTGCGTTCGGCATCTGCCTCATTGGTTTGCACTCCGGCTATCTGATTGCGCCGGGTGTTGCGCCGGTGGCTGTTGTAGCGTCCATGATTGTAGCAGCGATTGGCAAGGTCGGTGTTTTGCAACGGCGGCAACGATCCCTGGTCAACCTTTTCGGTCACTATCTGTCCGAGGATGTGATCAAGCAAATGGCTGATTCCGAGGAACTTCCGGCTCTTGGGGGCGAAACGCGCCACGTGGTCGTGGCGTTTCTCGACATCGTCGGCTTTACAAAAATGTCCGAAAAACTGCCCGACCACGAGGTGGTTCGGGTGGTCAACACCTGTTTTGACATGATCGGGCAGGTCATCACCAAGCATGGCGGTTACATCGACAAATACATTGGCGATGCCATCATGGCTGTCTGGAATGCGCCGAATAGGGTGGAAAACCCCGAACAAGCGGCTGTCGATGCCTCTCGTGAGATCATTGCCCTGCTGGATGAGATCCGACAAAAGACGGGCCAAGGCAGCCTTGATCTCCGCATTGCCCTGAATGCCGGACCTGTGCTTGTCGGAGACATTGGGGGAGAGCACCGCCGCTCCTTCACAGTCATGGGCACCACCGTCAACACGGCGAGCCGGATCGAGAGTGTTGCGAAGGACACGAAAGTACGGTTGGCGTTCAGCGACCCTGTCGCCAGCAATCTGCAAGCTGGGTATCCGGTCAAAAACATCTGGAGCGGCAGATTGCGTGGCCTCAGCCATGAAACCCGCGTTTTCACGGTCGATGACCCTGCCGTGTTCATGGACTGCAAAACACTATCAGTAGCAGGCGGCGATGCATCGGCACCACCGGTCAACCTGTTCAAAGCCTCAAATTAGTCTTTGAAGCGTCGATAACTTCTCTCAAATCGCCTGAAACAAAGCTGCTGCCAGGTAGCTATCAATTGCAGGTTCCAAGGTTTTGTTCCGCGTTATCCCCGGGGGAAGCTAAAGCATCCGCATTGCTCTAAAGGTTCGGAGACCCAGTGGTTTTCGCTGGGCACTTTGATCTGTAGGGCGGACCACTTGACGCGAAAAAGGCCGGTTATTAACCGGCCTTTTATGACTCGTTCAGTGTTCCGACAAACGGGGAAGGTCGAACACGATCTGTCAGTACCTGCTGCCAATCGCTCCACCTATAATGCCGCCAACAACGCCGCCCATGAACGCTGCGCCTGCAGTGTTGCCGCCGTTGTTGTTATTGTTTTGCTGGCGCGTGTTCTGATTACGGTTGGTTGCAGTGTTGGTCCGGGTTGTGCTGCTGCGTGTCTTCTTGGCGGCAGCAGCTGCTGCCCGCTTGCGGTTCACTTCGGCCACATAGGCAGCGTATTGAGCCTCGGTTTGAGACGTCAGCAGCACGTATTGCGCAGCCGTGAAGTAGCCACTTGGAACCAAACCGTTCTGGGTCTGCCAGGCAGTGATGCCAGCGCGGGTTTTCGGGCCAAACGCGCCATCCGGGCGACCAACGTTGTTGCCGGAAAGGTTCAACCGGGCCTGGACTTCGCGGCGTGCCGTGCGGTTCCAGCCGATGGACGCTTCGGTATCTGCAGTGCCTGCGACTGATTTCTGCGGGTCCGGCAGGTTGGTGGCGGTGGTCGCGACGCCAGTTCCAGCCTCAGTTGCTTTTTCGGACGCTGTTGAGTTCCGGGATGCTACCTGGGTCCCAGACTGCAGGCGTTTGATGGCGTTGCGGGCAAAGTTCTTGAACGTGCCTTCTGGATACGCGGACAGATAGGCCTCATAGTCGGCAATCGTGTCGCTTTCCTTTACTGTGTTCCAAACAAGCTTTTCCCGCTCCCAGGCAATCGTGGATTGGGTCGCTGCGGCAGAGGCTGCCGGAGCAGTCGCCTGCGGCGCCATCTTTGCAGTGTCACCAAGGCCAGCAACTTGCTGGGTGCCAGCGTCAGTCTGTTTGTTCAAGAACACTTCGCCGATCAGGGAGGCATTCACCCACGGGCGTTGACGCTTTTCAGTTGCGTCATAAACATCGCCAGTGACCCGGGTCATCACGGTCTGAATGGATGCATTCGGGGTGTCGATGTGACGGATTAGTGCTGATGTAAACGGCGAGTTGCTGCCCTCGCCATCGAGCGCCACGTCGCCCGGGCTTGTTGAAAACGCGATCACTGAGCCTTCACCACCGGTCTCCTGGACCTTGATCTCGGCAAGACCAGTGCCGACACTGCCGGATCGGCTCGGTCCCATGCGGCGGGCCAAGGTGCGGGCCAAGGGGTTGTCACGGCAGGCATCAAGGAAGACCATCTGAACTTTCACGTCTTTCGACATCTGGCGCAGGATAAAGTCGACCGAGATTGTTTCAAAATCGATTGAGGTTTCGTCTTCGATTCTGGCGTCAACCGGGATCAGAAGGTTTTGGCCGGCGATCTGCATGCCGTGGCCGGCATAAAAGAGAAGCGCAATGTCGGCGCCATAGGCCTTTTTTGCGAACTCCATAACCGTCCGGCGCATGTCCGAATAGGTCTGGTCCATGCCGGACACAACGTCGAAACCGAGGCCGCGGAGTTTTCCGGCCATCACCTCGGCATCATTGGCCGGGTTTGGCAGTGCGACTGTGTGTTCATAGGCGCCATTGCCGATTACAAGCGCAACGCGTTTCGCCAATGCAGGTGATGTGCCTGCCAATGCAATTACAAGCACGGCGATCAAGTGTTTGAACATCTCCATGTCCTTTCATCGATCTGGTGTCGCCGGTCGGTTGGTCCGATCTTGTTCAGATATTTGTTCGTTTATGAACTCATAATACCTGCAGACGCGCTTTTAGATTGTAATGTGTGTCACAAGAGGCTGGAAAAGAGAGATCTGCTGTCAGAATATGGAATGAGTCCAGCAAATCCGCCAATTTCGTATGCCCCAAATCGGGCGCGATTATAGACGGAACCAAGCAAAGTTGCCACGATTAAGTCTGCGCTTCGATAATACAGAGCGCGACGTTTTACAAATGTCGGGAGAATTGAATGGCACGCCCAACGGGACTCGAACCCGTGTTTCCGCCGTGAAAGGGCGGCGTCCT
>CALDSI010000164.1 GCA_937911395.1 uncultured Labrenzia sp. | reverse complement strand
ACATTCCGGCCGGGAAACTCGAACCGTGCGAAGGCGAAGGCGGCCAGGGTGCACAATAGGAACTGCCCCGCCAGGATCATCGACACCAGAATGAAGGTGTTGAGAAAGTAGCGATGAAACGGCGCAGCCTCCCAAGCCTTCACAAAGTTCTCCGTCGTCAGCGGCGCAAAGAGATCGAAATTGGCTTCATAGGCCGATGGATGAATGGCGGTCCAGACCGCATAGGCCAGCGGCAGAATCCACAGAAGCGCCAGCGCCCAGGCAGCAAAAGCATTCAAAAAGCGATCAAACATGTCGGAGGCGCGGGTCATTTGTAATGCACCTTGCGGTCAAAGAAGAAAAACTGGCCAAGGGCAAGGAGCGACAACAAAACCAGCAGGGCGACGGTGAGTGTTGCGCCATAAGCTGTCTCCCAGAAACGGAAGGCAACCTCGTAGATGTAAAAGAGCAGCAGCGCCGAGGCATTGTCTGGACCACCGTCAGTCAGAATGAAGATGTGATCGACGAGCCGGAACGAGTTGATCACCGCATTGACGCAAACGAACAGGGTCGTTGGCATCAGGAGCGGGACCGAGATCCGCCAGAAAATGGTCCAGCGCCCAGCCCCTTCAATTTGCGCCGCTTCTTTCAAGGAAATGGGGATGGCCTGAAGCGCCGCCAGATAAAAGATCATGAAGAACCCGGCTTCTTTCCAGACAGTCACCACGATGATGGCGTTGAGGGCAGTGTCCGGATTGCCGAGGTAGTTGGATGCCGGCCAGCCGAACAGGAAGCCGGTGATCTGATCGAACAGACCAAAGCCGGGCGTATAGAAGAACAGCCAGATGTTTGCCACGGCAATGAGAGGCAGAACGGTTGGTGTAAAATAGGCCATGCGGACGAAGCTGCGGCCGGCCAGCTTGTCGTTGACCCAAAGAGCCATAACGATAGCCAGCGCCACGGAAACCGGGATGGTGCCGATAGCAAACCAGAGATTGTTCCAAAGCACTTTCCAGAAGACCGCGTCATTGAGCATGCGCTCGTAATTTTCGAGTCCAATAAACTTCGCCGGACGGCGGCCACGCGGCGTGGAAAAGAAGCTGTTCAAAAGCGTAGTGACAGCCGGAATATGCGTAAAGGCGAACAGGAACACGAGTGCTGGCAGCAACAAGAGCCAGCCATAGATCCAGTCACGTTTCAGTCTCAACGTCTGCATGCGCGTCACAATCCGGAGATCTATTCCCGGCCCAATTTTCAATAGGCGTCAACAAAAATGAGAAGCAGCGCACCGGGCCGTGGTCCAGTGCGCTGCTCACCGACCCTCCTTAGCGGTATTCCGCCAGGATCTCGTCAGCTTGTGCCTGCGCTTCTTTCAAAGCCGTCTCTGCGTCTTTCTGGCCAGTGATGACAGCTGCCAGGGCGTCGTTGAAGATGCCGGTGACGCGCTGGTTCTGGTATGTGGACAGCTCGGCCTTGGCGAACTCAAGCTGATCACGGGCAACCAGAGCCGGAGCGAAGTCAGCCGTGTAGGCTTTCATCTCTTCGGTTTCCCAGGTCTCGGCGCGCGGCGCGACGTAGCCGGTTGCGATGGTCCACTTTGCAGACTGTTCCGGCGCAGTGATCCACTGAACGAACTCGACAGCGGCCTTGTTCTGCTCATCAGACGCGCCCTTGAACAGATAGAAGTTGCCGCCACCTGTCGGCGCGCCGCGTGTCACTTTTGCAGGCAGCATTGCAACACCGAAATCGAACGGCGCATTGTCACGCACGTTGGTCAGGTTGCCGGTGGAGGTCCACATCATGGCCGTCTGACCTTCGAAGAAAGCCTTCGGTGTCGCACCCCACTCAATGATGCCCGGAGCCATAACCTGGTCCTTGGTGCTCAGGTCAACGAGGTATTGCAGAGCCTCAACAACCTTCGGATCATCGAAGTTGGTTTTGTTGCCGTCCGCATTCACAAGCTCTGCGCCATTGGCAATGGCCAGCCCCTGGAACAGCCAGTACGGAAAACCGGAAGACGGGATGCGCACACCCCATTGCGTTGCATTACCGGACGCGTCGTTTTTGGTCAGCTTCTTGCCGAACTAGACCATTTCTTCCCAGGTCTCAGGAGCGACTTCCGGATC
>CALDSI010000163.1 GCA_937911395.1 uncultured Labrenzia sp. | reverse complement strand
TCGATCCCGGACAAACTGAAAGCGCTGAAGGAGGCGGGCTGCGACAGAATTCTCGTATTTCCGCTTTACCCGCAGTATTCGGCGACAACCACTGCCACCGTGAACGATGTCGTCTGTAAAACCCTGATCGACATGCGATGGCAACCGGCTATCCGTACTGTGCCGCCCTACCATGATGATCCGATCTACGTGAACGCGCTGGCGAAATCCGTCGAAAGACATCTGGAAAGTCTAGACTTTGAGCCGGAAACGATCCTTACGTCTTACCACGGTATCCCGCAGTCCTATTTCAAGCGGGGCGATCCTTACCATTGCCACTGTATGAAGACGACGCGCCTGATGCGTGAGGTTCTGGGCATGGACGAAACGAAACTGCGGACCACGTTTCAGTCCCGTTTCGGGCCTGAAGAGTGGCTTCAACCCTACACCGACAAGACCGTTGAACAACTTGCCAAAGACGGCATGAAGAACATCGCCGTCATGAATCCGGGTTTCGTGTCGGATTGTCTGGAAACACTTGAAGAAATCGCCGGAGAGGCTGGTGAGATCTTTGAAGAGGCGGGTGGAGAAAATTTCACCCATATCCCGTGTCTCAATGACAGCGATCTTGGTATGGATGTTCTGAACACGATCGTTCGCCGCGAGCTCGGCGGCTGGATTTGATCGAAAATGACGGTTGGACCTCATCGGGCGTTGCAAACAGCAATGTCCGATGTTTTGGAGCCGTCATAATCCAGCCAGGCTCAAGCGCCTAATATCATTTTGAAAACAGTTGCACAGCGTTGAAGCAGGGTGTTTCGTCTGGAACAACCCGGCCTCACGTCGTAATGTGCTGTCAGATAATGATTTTAGGAGGCTGCAATGCCTATTGCCGGATTTGATGTTGTTTTGATTGGCGTGCTTCTGCTGGTCATACTTGTTTTCTTTGCCGGGGTCAAAACGGTTCCACAAGGTTACAACTACACGATTGAGCGCTTTGGCCGGTACCGCAAGACACTGACACCAGGACTGAACTTCATCATCCCGTTCATCGACCGGATCGGTCACAAGTTGAACATGATGGAGCAAGTTCTGGATGTTCCGTCACAAGAGGTGATCACTCGCGACAACGCGACTGTGACGGCCGATGGTGTGACGTTTTATCAAGTCCTTGATGCCGCCCGTGCAGCCTACGAAGTTCTGGGTCTGCAGAACGCGATCCTCAATCTCACGATGACAAATATCAGGTCTGTCATGGGATCCATGGATCTCGATAGCTTGTTGTCCAACCGCGACGAAATCAACGCCCAAATCCTGAGGGTTGTGGATGCTGCCGCAGAGCCGTGGGGTATCAAGATCACCAGGATTGAAATTAAGGACATCAATCCGCCGCGTGATCTTGTTGATGCGATGGGTCGCCAAATGAAGGCCGAGCGGGAAAAACGAGCATCGATCCTTGAAGCGGAAGGCAAACGCCAGTCTGAGATCCTGAAGGCGGAAGGCGAGAAACAATCGCTGATCCTTGAAGCTGAAGGCCGCAGAGAATCCGCGTTCCGGGATGCGGAAGCCAGAGAGCGTGAGGCGGAAGCCGAAGCCAAAGCAACGCAAATGGTCAGTGAAGCCATCGCCAATGGTGATGTGCAGGCGATCAACTACTTCGTTGCCAATAAATACGTCGAAGCCTTTACAGCGCTGGCAACCTCTCGCAACCAAAAGACCCTGATTTTGCCGATGGAAGCAACGTCACTGCTCGGATCCCTGAGCGGTATCGGCGAGATTGCGAAAGAAGCTTTTGGTGATGGCGATAAACCTCAACGATCATCATCTGGTGTGCCGGTTACGCGGACATCGCCCGGAGAACAGCAATGAGTCTTACAGAGAGCATCATTCAGGCGCTCGGCTCGTGGAGCTGGGTCGTCCTGGGGTTGATCCTACTGGGACTGGAAATCATGGCTCCGGGCACGGTCTTCCTATGGATTGGACTGACTGCAAAAGTTGTCGGGGATGTTGCGCTGCTCTT
>CALDSI010000162.1 GCA_937911395.1 uncultured Labrenzia sp. | reverse complement strand
TAAAAAAAAAGACTGAAAAACGCGCAGCCCTAGACGCCCTGAAAGCCGACATTTCGGAAATGGGCACGGAAAGCACCGCTGCCGTCGACGCCATCACCGTCGCAACGGAAAGCCGGATCGAAGACATTCTCGGCATTACCAAACCGCTCGCCCCCAATCTCAACAAGGCTGTTCGCAGGTCCTCCAGTCTTGGTGGGCCCTTCGTACCGCTCAGTGAAACGAGTTTTGCCGATCGGCTGCACCGGGCAAATACCGCGCTCGACACCCTGAAGCGGGTAAAGTTTGCGGCGCTCCGTCTGCCCGTCAAACGTCCGGTGCGCAACGGCACGCTCTCAAGCGGCTACGGTCCGCGTATGGATCCTTTTTTGAACCGGCTCGCAATGCACTCCGGTCTTGATTTCAAGGCCCCTTATGGCGCGCGCGTTTATTCTGCGGCGCCTGGCACTGTCATCTTCGCTGGCTGGAAAGGCGGTTACGGCAAGATGGTCGAGATCCGCCACGCCAACGGTTTCGTTACCCGCTACGCACACCTGAGCAAGATCCGGACGTCTGACGGCAGTCATGTGGTCGCCGGAGATGTGATCGGCAACATCGGCTCAACGGGGCGCTCAACCGGCCCGCACCTTCATTATGAGGTGCGCCAGAACGACCGGCCCACCAATCCTGCTACCTTCCTGCGCGCTGGCGAGAGACTGGCGAAACTGTCTCTCTAACAAAAAAGCGGCACCGAAGTGCCGCCTTGATTCTGGTCTCCAAGAGAGATCAGCTTATTCAATATCCTCAACAACGACTTCGTCGCCGCCAAAGACGCGCTGTGCAAGCGCTGCTTCCATGAAGGAATCAAGGTCGCCGTCCAGGACGTCGTCGGGCGAAGTGCTTTGCACACCGGTTCGCAGATCCTTGACCAGCTGATAGGGCTGTAGAACGTAAGAACGGATCTGGTGGCCCCAGCCAATGTCGGTCTTGGATGCAGCTTCCGCGTTTGCCGCTTCTTCGCGCTTTTTCAGCTCCGCCTCATAAAGGCGCGCTTTCAGCATGCCCCAGGCAGTCGCCCGGTTCTTGTGCTGGGAGCGCTCGGACTGACACTGCACCACAATACCGGTTGGCTGGTGGGTGATGCGCACAGCAGAATCGGTCGTGTTGACGTGCTGGCCGCCAGCGCCGGATGCACGGTAGGTATCGATACGGCAATCGCTCTCGTTGACATCGATCTCGATGCAGTCATCGATCACCGGGTAAACCCAGGCGCTGGAGAAGCTGGTGTGCCGGCGCGCGTTGCTGTCATAAGGCGAAATCCGAACCAGGCGGTGGACGCCGGACTCCGTTTTCAGCCAGCCATAGGCATTCTCGCCCTTTATGAGCAGCGTTGCCGATTTGATACCGGCCTCTTCACCATCATGGTATTCCAGAAGCTCAACCTTGTAGCCGCGCTTTTCCGCCCACCGGCGGTACATGCGCAGCAGCATGGAGGCCCAGTCCTGGCTCTCCGTGCCGCCTGCCCCGGAGTTGATTTCCAGGTAGGTGTCGTTGCCGTCGGCCTCGCCGGACAGAAGCGAAATCAACTGCAGCTGATTGACATTGTCTTTCAACCCTCGCAGCGCCTCTTCGGCGTCCTCAACGACAGATTTGTCGTCTTCCATTTCACCGAGCTCGATCAGCTCGATGTTGTCCGCCAGATCCTGTTCCAGTCCCTTGACGCCGGTAATGCCGTCATCAAGCTGCTGACGCTCGCGCATCAGTTTCTGGGCTTTTGTCGGGTCATTCCAAAGTTCGGGATCTTCAGAAAGAGCGTTCAGCTCCTCCAGTCTTACCAGGGCTTGATCCCAGTCAAAGATGCCTCCTCAGCAGGCTTATGGCCTGCTTGATTTCATCAACGATGGCTTCCATCTCGGCGCGCATCGGATACCTCTCTTATTGGTGAAAAGCCCGGAGCCTTGATTCAGGAGCCGGGCTGAAATTGGAGCGGGAGATTAGCTTTCCGCAACTTTCCTGTAAACCACCGCAAACAGCGTTTGTGGCAATCGTCAGTAAAGTCCGCCGGTGCCTTGCAGAACAGCCTGTCCGGCTTCAGGAGAGACATAGGTTGGAACGCCCATGGTATCCTGGAACCCGATAACGGAATAGCTGTCCGGCGGGGCCATGCCCGGTTTGAAAGCCTCCAGGATCGCGCCCGGCGTTCCGCCTGCTGTCCGCAATCCGGTGTTCTTGTTGATCGGGATCAGCTGCAGACCACGCGGGACACGGAACTCCACCGGTGGTTTTTCGGCGAGAGCCTGCTTGACGAATTCGGTAAAGATCGGTGCAGCCACCTGTCCACCGGTCGCGCCGCGGCCCATCGGCTTGGGATTGTCGAAACCGACGAAAACACCGACTGCGAGATCCGGCGTGTAGCCAACGAACCAGGCATCCTTTTCGTCATTCGTCGTACCGGTCTTGCCGGCAACAGGACGATTGACGGCACGGACAGATGTCGCGGTTCCGCGCTGGACCACGCCTTCCATCATGGAGGTGATCTGGTATGCAGTCATCGGGTCGAGCACTTGCTCACGATTGTCGATCAAAGTCGGTTCGCTCTGACCATCCCAGGCGTTTTGGGTACACCCGTCACAGATCCGGCTGTCGTGCTTGTAGATTGTGCGGCCGTAGCGGTCCTGGATCCGGTCGATCAGGGTTGGACGCAGTTTCCGGCCACCGTTGGCAATGGTCGCATAAGCTGCGGTCATCCGGAGGACCGTGGTTTCCCCGGCACCGAGCGACATGGACAGAACCGGCAGCATGTTGTCATAGATGCCGAAACGCTTGGCGTATTCGGCCACCAGAGGCATGCCCATGTCCTGCGCGAGGCGCACGGTCATCACGTTCCGGGACCGTTCAATCCCGGTGCGCAAGGTTGAGGGACCGTAGAACTTGCCGCCGTAGTTTTGCGGCCGCCAGGTCCCAAGGCCTGGGCCTTGTGAAATCTCAAGCGGCGCGTCCATCACCACAGATGACGGCGTGTACCCGTTGTCGAGGGCTGCAGCATACAAGAACGGCTTGAAGGACGAGCCCGGCTGACGCCAGGCCTGTGTTGCCCGGTTGAATTCACTCTGGGCAAAGCTGAAGCCGCCAACCAGGGCCAGAACACGGCCGGTGTAGGGGTCCATCGCGACAAGGGCGCCGGATACTTTCGGGATCTGACGAAGTTCATAAGTGCCAGGTGCAACGGCGCTTTCCTGAACATAGACCACATCGCCTGGCGCCAGAACGTCAGAGACGGCGGACGGTGCCCGGCCGCTGACCCGTGCCCATTTCATGGTTTCCAGAAACAAAGGGCCCGCCTTGCGGTCTTCCTCGAGCTGCCCACTTTGGAGCCGCTTCGGTTGAATCCCAACGCGCGCTTCGCTGCTACCGCTTTCCAGAACAACAGCCAGTGACCATTCCGGCAGATCACTCAGCGCCTCGATCTTGGCAAGTTCCACGCCCCAATCTGTGCCTGTGGAGATGCGGTCAATCGGGCCGTTCCAGCTGCCGCGCTGGTGATCGAACTTGATCAAACCGTCCATCAAGGTCTTGCGCGCAATCTGTTGCATTTCCGGGTCGAGCGTTGACCGCACAGAAAGGCCACCTTCGTAAAGGCGCTTGGTGCCGAAGATGTCAGCCACTTCCCGGCGGACTTCTTCGGTGAAGTACTCTGCAGCGAACAGCTTGGAGCCGTGACCGCGGAGCTTCACTGTGATCGGCTTTGCCTTGGCTTCTTCGCCATCCTCGAAGCTCACATGACCGTCTTCAACCATGCGATCAATCACATAGTTACGGCGCGCAATAGCAGCCTCGGTTTTCCGGTAGGGGTGATAGTTGCTTGGCCCTTTTGGAAGCGCTGCCAGGTAGGCCGCCTCTTCCAAAGCCAGCTCATGAACGGACTTGTCAAAATAGATCAGCGATGCTGCGGCAACGCCATAGGCGCCAAACCCGAAGTAGATCTCGTTGAGATAAAGTTCGAGGATCTCGTCTTTCGTGTACGCCTGTTCAATGCGCAGCGCGAGGATGGCTTCCTTGATTTTCCGTTCAACGCGCAACTCGTTGGTCAGAAGGAAGTTCTTCGCGACCTGCTGCGTGATCGTCGACGCGCCTTCCGGACGGCGGCCAGATCCGTAGTTCTGGATGAAGCGCACAGCCGCACGTGCAATGCCCTCCGGATCAACGCCCAGATGGGTATAAAAGTTCTTGTCCTCGGCAGAGATAAAAGACTGTTTCAAACGGTCGGGCATTGCCTGAATCGGCAAAAACATTCGGCGCTGTGTCGCATATTCCGCCATTAGGCTGCCGTCTGCGGCATGAACACGGGTCATGACCGGCGGCTCATAGTTCTTCAGAGCACTGTAGTCCGGTAATCCATCATTGAGGTGCTGCAGATACATCCACACACCCGCGGCGATCAGCAAGGCAAAGGCCGCGCCGATCCCAAATAGATAACCAAAGAACTTCACCAAGAATTTCATATGCGGGCTCGTCTTTCCCCGTCCAGCATGCCCTTACGTCTCTTACCACGCTTTTAAGGGCAGGCACATATCCGTGCCAATTGCGACAATAGCAGTGTTTGCCTAAGTCGTGCACATTTATGGCGATGCTGAGGCAAATACCAGCTAAAGGTATCCGAATGTTTTCTTGCCGGTCGTACCGGTCATTGCGATACTGCGCCGTCCCGTCCCGCCAGGCGGGGCCTGAAGAAACTGTGGACGGCCTCTGTCATGGCGTCCGCCATCCGCTCACGCCATTCTTCAGATATCAAAAGTTTCTCATCATGCGCGTTCGACAGGTAGCCGAGTTCGACCAAAACCGAGGGCACATCATGCGCGTTCAAAACCCGGAAACCGGCTGATCTGTGCGGGTTTCGGATCAAACGAACTGCGCTATGCAACTCGCCGATCAGGGTCTTCGCAAAATAGACGGAAAACGACCGGGTCTCGCGGCGGGCCAAATCAAGCAGAATGTCGGTCACTTCAGTCGGCTCTTCTTCGAGTTCAACACCCGCGATGATGTCCGACATGTTTTCGCTGGCGGCCAACTCCTCGGCAAGGTCATCCGATGCCCGGTCTGACAAGGTGTAAACAGTCGCTCCGCGCGCAAGTTTTTTACCGCGCACCACCGAATCAGCATGGATCGAAATAAAGAGATCGGCCGCCAAGTCATGGCCAATCTGGACACGCTCTCCCAGCGGAATGAATGTATCATCATCCCGGGTCAGGTGGATTTGATAGAGACCGCCTTCTGACAGCTTGTCCCGAAGCAGTTTGGAGAACTCCAGGACAATCGCCTTTTCCAGAGTTCCGCCGACACCGATTGCTCCGTAGTCAATACCGCCATGC
>CALDSI010000161.1 GCA_937911395.1 uncultured Labrenzia sp. | reverse complement strand
GCAACTTCGGCAACGTCGACGGTGATAATGCCGCTGCCATGCGGTACACCGAAGCCCGCATGACCGACACTGCCAAACGTCTTCTCGACGGTTTGGACGAGGATGCGGTCGACTGGCGCGAAACCTATGACGGCGAGGACAAGGAACCGATCGTCCTCCCGGGCGGGTTCCCGAACCTTCTCGGCAACGGTTCGGCCGGTATTGCCGTTGGCATGGCAACCTCGATCCCGCCACACAACGCATTTGAACTCTGCAACGCTTGCCAGCACCTGATCAAAAACCCGGATGCTGAAGTCGATGAGCTTTTAGAGCACATCAAAGGTCCTGACTTCCCGACCGGCGGGCTTCTGGTTTCCGATCAAGGCTCTATCCGCGAGGCCTACGCCACAGGGCGTGGCAGCTTCCGGGTGCGGGCACGCTGGGAAGTGGAAGAGCTTGGCCGGGGACAATGGGCGATTGTTGTCACCGAGATCCCTTATCAAGTTCAAAAATCCCGGTTGATCGAAAAAATCGCCGAGCTGCTGACCGCTCGAAAGCTGCCGCTTCTTGATGATGTGCGCGACGAGTCCGCGGAAGACATCCGGGTCGTTCTGGTGCCGCGCTCCAAGAACGTCGACGCCAACATCCTGATGGAATCCCTTTTCAAGCTGACGGACCTGGAAAACCGGTTCTCACTGAACATGAATGTTCTCTCCATGGGCAAGGTCCCGATAGTGATGGGCGTGAAGCAGGTCCTCAGGGAATGGCTGGATCACCGGAAGGTCGTGCTGGTCCGCCGCTCCGAACATAGGCTTGGCCAGATCAATCACCGGCTGGAAGTGTTGGCCGGCTATCTGATCGCCTATCTCAACCTTGACGAAGTCATTCGCATCATCCGTGAGGAAGACGACGCCAAAGCATCGCTGATCCGTACCTTCGAGCTGACCGACGTTCAGGCCGAAGCGATCCTCAACATGCGTCTGCGCTCCTTGCGCAAGCTGGAAGAAATTGAGATCCGAAAGGAACAAGACAAGCTGACGGAAGAAAAGGATCAGCTGACCAAATTGCTTGGATCCGATGCACGCCAGTGGACCAAGATCTCCAAGGAAATCGGCGAAATCGCCAAGGTCTATGGCCCGGAGACGGAGATCGGCAAACGCCGAACGGACAAGGCGGAAGCCCCGGAAGCGGATCTGATCGACATCCAGCAGGCTATGATCGAAAAAGAACCGATCACGGTCATCATCTCTGAAAAGGGCTGGATCCGGGCACTCAAGGGCCACCAGGCAGACCTTTCGAGCCTCTCCTTCAAGCAGGGCGACAAGCTGAAGCTGTCCTTCCACGCCGAGACGACGGACAAGATCCTGGTGTTCTCCACCGGCGGGAAGTTCTTCACCCTTGGCGCGGACCGCCTGCCGGGCGGGCGCGGCCACGGCGAGCCTATCCGGCTGATGGTCGAGATGGACGAGGCTCAGGACGTTGTCAGCGCCTTCGTTCACAAACCTGGACGGAACCTTCTCCTCAGCAACAACGAAGCCCGCGGTTTCGTTGTGAGTGAAGATGATGTCGTTGCCAACACCAGGAAGGGCAAACAGGTGTTGAACCTCACAGCACCTGCCGAAGCGGCACTGTGTGTCGATGCGACCGGCGATCATGTTGCGATCATTGGCGAGAACCGGAAGCTTCTTGTGTTCCCGCTCGCGCAAATCGCTCAGATGGGGCGTGGCCGCGGTGTCCGCCTGCAGCGCTACCGGGATGGCAATGTCTCTGACATCCGCGTGTTCAAGGGCGAAGACGGTCTTACCTGGACAGACAGTTCCGGGCGCAGCTTCACCCGCTCGCTGGAGGAGCTTTCCGAATGGCTCGGCGACCGTGGTCAGGCGGGACGCCTGCCCCCGACAGGGTTCCCGCGCTCCAACAAGTTTGGGCCGAAGACGCTTTAAGCAAAGCTGGCGGCATTCAACTGCCGCCATTTTCCAGGTGACATGCCAAACGCACGTTTGAAATGGCGGGACATGTGGCTTTGGTCTGCAAAGCCACCGGCCGTGGCCGCTGCCGCAAGGCCTTCGCCACCCGCAAGGTCGCTCTTCACCCGCTCCAAACGGCGCATGACCAGATACCGGTGTGGGCTCGTTCCAAAAGCCGCCCGGAACTGGCGGGACAGCGCAAACCGGTCCAGACCTGAGACTGCTTCCAGATCACCTGAGTCAATCGGATCTGCCGCATGTTCTTTCAAATACTCGGCGCTGGCTTTCAGAACTGGCCAGTCGAGCGTCCGCCGGACGGAACGTGTATCATCTGAGAAGCGGCTCAAACAACTGGCCAGGTCTGCCAGAAGATCAGAAACTCTCAAGTCCCCCATCTCGCCCTCGAGATCGTGCAAAGCTTCGATCAGACTCCTCTGAAACAGAGGATCCGTCAGAACGGGAGTTGCAACGTGGGGCAGCGCGTTGCCCCCAAGCGCCTTCGCAATCATTTCCGGCGGGATATACATCATCCTGTAGCGCAAGCCGGTTTCTGTTCCGGCCCCGCCATCATGAACTTCATCCGGGTGGATGACGATCACCTGACCGGGGCAGGACGCCCGCTCCGCACCGCGATATTTGAACCGCTGCACGCCGTGGAGTGTCAGGCCGATGGCATAGGTATCATGCCGATGAGGCGAGAAGCCGTTGCCCTGGAAATTGGCTTCGATCCGCTCAATCCCGGCTTCAGTCGGCGCTATGCGAATGCCGTCCCGATCGATTTTGCACAAACGTTCAAGACCGTTTCCGGCCTCACCGCCTAGGCTGGCCGTCTCTCGTCTTTCCTCAAATCCCATTCTGGAATTTTCATTCATGTTCGATACCAAACTCGTCATCGTCGTCCGCGAAGACTTGGCCATGTGGCAGAAACTGAACGTCACTGCATTCTTGTCCACCGGCGTCGCCGCTGCCAAGCCGGACATCATCGGAATGCCCTATAAAGACGCCGACGGCAATGTCTATCATCTGATGAGCGTCCAACCTGTAATCGTTTTGGCTGCCAATGCAGATACGCTCAAGAAGATCCACCGGCGCACGCTTGAGCGGCAAGTCCAATCGAGCCTTTACATCGAAGAAATGTTCTCCACCGGCCACGACAGCGCCAATCGCGCGGTCTTTGCAGAGCATACTCCGGATGGCGCAAAGGTCGTCGGCATTGCTTTTCACACGGACAAAAAGACCGCCGACAAGATTTCCAAAGGTGCGAAGATGCACGAATAAGCTCTTCGACTCGTGAGTTTCATGGTCCCGACCAATTGCCCCTCGACGCGGCCTACTTTGTTATGCACACTCGCAAAAAATCGGGAGGGGACATGCTCGCGGCGTAAACTTATCATACCAGCGAACGGAAAGAATTTGAAAATGGAGAAGCAGCGGCGAATGACCGGCATGCGGCGGATTTTCTGGGGGCGCGGCCCTTTCTGGTCACTGATCCGGGGATCGTCTCTCTCGGACTGCAAGAAGCGTGCGAAACCAGCCTGACTGCCGCCGGATATCAGATTGGCCGCTTTTCCGAGGTCGTTGCAGATCCACCGCAAAAACTGGTTGAAGAGGCTGTCGCGGCGACCAAAGACCATGGTGCGACCTCAATCATCGGGTTTGGCGGCGGCTCCTCTCTGGATGTCGCCAAATTGGTCGCCCTGTTGCTCGGCAGTGGCGAAGATCTGAATGATGCATGGGGCATCGGCAACGCCAAAGGGCCGCGCCTTCCCCTCATTTTGATTCCGACCACCGCCGGCACCGGATCTGAAGTCACGCCGATCTCGATCATCACGGTTGGGGCAGATGAAAAACGCGGCGTTGTTTCCCCGCACCTTTTGCCGGATTTGGCCGTTCTCGACCCACTTTTGACCCTCGGCCTACCGGCCCATGTGACTGCTGCCACCGGCGTTGATGCCATGGTGCATGCGATCGAAGCTTATGCTTCAAAGTCCGCCAACAACAATCCATTGTCGCGCACGCTTGCGGTCGAAGCATTGAAACTGCTCGGCGCCAATATTGAAA
>CALDSI010000160.1 GCA_937911395.1 uncultured Labrenzia sp. | reverse complement strand
GGTCTATATGGCTGCCGGCGTCAGCTATTCGTTCGGCGGAGCCGTCTTGTATTTTGGCCAGCCGTACGTGGACCGCACGAAGCGGTTCATGCTGTTCGGTGTGGCAGAGGATCATGACTCCAATCCGATAAAGATGGGCCTCGGCAAACTGAAGGCGCGGGGCGGCAAGGTCATCGGTGTGAACCCGGTTCGCTCGGGCTACAACGCCATTGCCGATGAGTGGGTTGGGATCACTCCAGGCACCGATGGACTGTTCATTTTGTCCCTCTGCCACGTGCTTTTGAAAACTGGACATATCGATCTTGAGTATCTGGCCCGCTTCACCAATGCGCCCTGTCTGGTGACCGACAATCCAGAGGCTGGCGACCACGGTTTGCTGTTGAAAGATGCTGACGGCAAGTCCCTTGTGATCGACCGGGTGACCGGAAAACCGGCACCATTCGACCAGAAAGGTGTCCGACCGGATCTCGGTGCAGAATATGACGCAGATGAGGTGTCTTGCAGGACCGTTTTTCAGCATCTGGCGGAGCGCTATTTGGATGACGCCTACGCCCCGGAGACGGTTGCCAAAACCTGCGGGGTGCCGGCCGGTAAGATCCGGGCTGTTGCCGCGGAACTTGCCCGCGTGGCGTTCGAGGAATCCTTTGAGATTGACCAACCCTGGACGGACTTTCGCGGGGAAACCCATCAGACCATGCCGGGGCGGCCGGTGAGCTTTCACGCCATGCGCGGGGTTTCTGCTCATTCCAACGGGTTCCAGACTTGCCGGGCTCTGCATGTACTGCAGATCCTTCTTGGAACGGTCGAGGTTCCGGGTGGTTTCCGGTTCAAACCACCCTACCCGAAGCCGGTCACGGCACACCCAACGCCCCATTGCAAGACCCAGCCGGATTGTCCACTCGATGGCCCGCATCTTGGCTTCGTGCGCGGACCGAACGATCTGGCGTTGAAAGATGATGGCACGCCGGCGCGGATCGATAAGGCGTTTTCCTGGGAAAACCCAATGTCGGCTCATGGCCTTATGCACATGGTCATCTCCAACGCCCATGCAGGTGATCCTTACAAGATCGACACGCTGTTTCTCTATATGGCGAACATGTCCTGGAACTCTTCCATGAACACACGCGGTGTCATGGAGATGCTGACGGACAAGGATGAGAACGGCGACTACGTGATCCCGAAGATCATCTATTCGGACGCCTATTCCTCGGAAATGGTGGCCTATGCGGACCTTATCCTGCCGGACACCACCTATCTGGAACGTCACGACTGCATCAGTCTGCTGGACCGTCCGATCTGCGAAGCTGATGCCGCGGCCGATGCGATCCGTTGGCCGGTGATCGAACCGGACCGCGACGTGCGCGGTTTCCAGTCCGTTCTGGTGGATCTTGGCGCACGGCTTGGCCTGCCCGGTTTCGTAAATGAAGACGGCAGCGCCAAGTATGCCGACTATGCCGATTACATCGTCAATCACGAGCGCCGGCCGGGCATCGGCCCGCTCGCCGGGTTCCGCGGGAATGGCGAGCAAGCTGGCCGCGGTGAGGTGAACCCGGCCCAACTGGACCGCTACATCGAAAACGGCAGTTTCTTCGTCGAGCATATCCCGGAGGAAGCAGCGTTTTATAAACCCTGGAATGCAGCCTATCAGGACTGGGCGGTGAATCTGGGTCTTTTCGACAGCCCGCAGCCCTATCTGTTCGAGATCTATTCCGAACCCATGCGCCGGTTTCAGCTGGCCGCAGAAGGGCACGGCGACCGGCAGCCGCCGGATCGTTTGAGAGCTCAGATCAGGCAAGCCTTTGATCCGCTGCCTGTTTGGTATCCCCCGCTTAGCGATACCATTGCGGATCCGGAAACCTATCCGGTCCATGCGCTGACCCAGCGTCCAATGGCGATGTACCATTCCTGGGGCAGCCAGAATGCCTGGCTCCGGCAGATCCACGGCCGGAACCCCCTCTATGTGCCGACCCGAATTTGGGAAGAGAACGGCTTTACTGAAGGTGATTGGGCAAAGGTGACCTCGCCGCATGGGGAAATTGTTGTGCCCGTTGCTCATATGGCAGCGCTGAATGAAAACACCGTGTGGACATGGAACGCCATCGGCAAGCGCAAGGGGGCCTGGGCGCTGGATGGGGATGCGCCGGAGGCAACCAAGGGCTTTTTGCTTAATCACCTGATCCACGAATTGCTGCCGCCGAAGGGCGATGGTCTGAGGTGGTCGAACTCTGACCCGATCACGGGACAGGCTGCCTGGTTCGATCTGCGGGTGCGTGTCGAGCGCACAGAACCGCCTTTCGAAAGCCAGCCGGCTTTTGGCCCCATCAAATCTCCGGTTGGGACAGGCCCGGACACCGTTCGACAGAAGGTGCGCCCATGACCCAGTTGCCGGAAACAACAGACAAGAAGCTTGGGCTCGTTATCGATCTCGACACCTGCGTCGGGTGCCATGCCTGCGTGACCGCCTGCAAGGGCTGGAATACGGAAAACTATGGGGCTCCTCTGAGTGACATGGATGCCTATGGCAAGGATCCTGTCGGGTCCTTCCTCAATCGCATTCATTCCTTCGAGGTTCAGCCCGAGAAAGGCGCGGCCCAGACGATCCACTTTCCGAAGTCGTGCCTTCATTGCGAGGATGCGCCGTGCGTCACCGTCTGCCCGACCGGTGCCAGCTACAAGCGCCGCGAAGATGGCATTGTTCTCGTCAATGAAGATGCCTGCATCGGCTGTGGTTTGTGCGCCTGGGCGTGTCCTTATGGGGCTCGGGAGCTCGATCAGGCCGAAGGGGTCATGAAGAAATGCACCCTCTGCGTTGATCGCATCTACAACGAGAATCTGGAAGAAGTCGACCGGGTGCCTGCCTGTGTCAGGACTTGTCCGGCTGCCGCCCGGCATTTCGGGGATCTTGGCGATCCGGACAGCGATGTGTCCCGCCTTGTGGCTGAGCGCGGTGGGTTCGATTTGATGCCCGAGCAGGGGACCAAGCCGGTGAACAAGTATCTGCCGCCCCGGCCCAAGGACAGGCTGGCGGAAGTTTCGGCCAGTTCGGACACGATGCAGCCGGTTGCCGAAACGCCAAAAGGCTTTTTGCGCTGGCTCGACAAAGCATTGGAGGTGCTCTGATGCATCCTGCCCCCTCCGTCATCATTTTCACGGTGTTGTCCGGGCTTGGGTTCGGATTTCTTGCCTGGCTGGGCCTTGGCCTTCCAGCGGTCACCGGCTGGACAGCGTTTTTCGCCTATCTAATCGGCTTTGCGCTCGCTGTCGGTGGGCTGCTTTCGGCAACCTTTCACCTCGGCAATCCACAGCGCAGTCTTTTGGCCTTCACGCAGTGGCGATCAAGCTGGCTGTCGCGTGAGGCCTGGCTGTCCGTGCTCGCGCTTGTCTTCATGGGGATCCACGGCTTTGCAGCCGTTTTCTTCGACATAACGCTGGCGCCGATTGGCGTGACTGGTGCATTGCTTTGTGTTGCAACAGTGTATGCCACCGCGATGATCTATGCGCAGCTTGTTACTGTGCCGCGCTGGAACCATTGGCTGACACCGCTGCACCTTCTTTCCCTGTCGTTGGCGGGTGGTGCCATTCTTGCCGGGCAGGGGATGGGTGCCATTCTGCTGCTCGCAATTGCCGGTTTGATCCAGAGCCTTTACTGGATCTTCGGCGATCGCCGTTTTGCCGAACGCGGACACACGATGGAGACCGCGACTGGACTAGGAGATCGTGGCCAGGTGCGCCTGTTTGAGCCTCCCCATACCGGCACGAATTATCTGTTGAAGGAAATGGTGTTCACCGTTGGACGCAAGCATGCTCAGAAGCTGCGGATGATCGCGTTCGCACTCAATTGCGTGCTACCGATCGTGCTGATCGCCCTGTTGCCTGCCAGTCTGCCGGTTGTCGCCCTTGCAGGAATTGCCTTCCTGATTGGAACGTTTGCCTCGCGCTGGTTGTTCTTCGCACAAGCGGAGCACGTGGTCGGACTTTATTACGGCAAGCGGTGACAAAAACGCAGGCAAGGAAGCCCGCCTGCGTTGATTTTCTGACCCTTGCAGCCGGAGTTATTCGGCAGCTTCCGGCACCGCCATCGGATTGTTCGGATGGGTTGTCCAGTTGGCGTATTTCTCCTCGACCACCTTATTGGTGCGTGGATCAACCGTACCGGGGGCCATCTGCTCCATGGTGATGCAGTTCTCGACCGGGCAAACGTTGACGCAAAGGTTACAGCCGACGCATTCTTCGTCGATCACCTCGAACTTGCGTGCGCCATCCACCATGTTGGTGATTGCCTGGTGAGACGTGTCCTCGCAGGCAATGTGGCAACGGCCGCATTGGATGCACAGATCCTGGTCGATCTTGGCCTTGGCGATGTAGTTGAGGTTCAGATGTTGCCAGTCGGAGGCGTTCGGAACCGCACGGCCGACGACCTGATCAACCGACGTGTAGCCTTTTTCGTCCATCCAGTCGCTGAGGCCTTCAATCATGTCCTCAACCACCTTGAAGCCGTAGGTCATGGCTGCGGTGCAGACCTGAACGGACCCGGCACCCAGCGCCATGAACTCCGCCGCGTCGCGCCAGGTGGTCACGCCGCCAATGCCGGAGATCGGCAGACCATGCGTTTCCGGATCCCGGGCGATTTCGGCCACCATGTTGAGCGCAATCGGTTTTACAGCCGGGCCGCAATAGCCGCCGTGAGCGCCCTTGCCGTCGACCATCGGGGCCGGTGACATGGCATCCAGATCGACGCTGACGATGGAGTTGATCGTATTGATCAGGGAAACCGCGTCCGCACCGCCCGCTTTTGCGGCCTGCGCCGGTTTGCGGATGTCTGTGATGTTCGGCGTCAGCTTGACGATACAGGGCATGCGGGAGTGCTTTTTCACCCACCGCGTGACCATTTCGATGTATTCCGGCACCTGACCGACAGCGGACCCCATGCCGCGCTCGCTCATTCCGTGCGGGCAGCCGAAGTTGAGTTCCACACCGTCTGCTTCGGTATCTTCAACTGCTTTGAGGATGTCGATCCAGTTCTGCTCTTCGCAGGGAACCATCAGCGACACGACCAACGCCCGGTCCGGCCAATCGCGCTTGACCTGCTTGATCTCCCGAAGGTTGACCTCAAGCGGCCGGTCGGTAATCAGCTCGATGTTGTTGAGTCCGAGCAGCTGCCGGTCCTTGCCGTGAATGGCACCGTAGCGCGGCCCGTTTACGTTGACGACCGGGTCGCCATCGCCAAGTGTCTTCCAGACAACGCCGCCCCAGCCGGCCTTGAAGGCACGGACTACGTTGTATTCCTTGTCCGTTGGCGGCGCAGAGGCCAGCCAGAACGGGTTCGGCGACTTGATGCCGAAAAAATATGTCGTCAGATCAGCCATTTGTCTCTCCCTCGGCCGTTCAGGCGCTAAGCGCGGCATTGATGGCTTCCGCTGCAATCTTGCCGTCTTCGACGGCTGCGACCGTGAGGTCTTCACCGCCGGCAACGCAGTCGCCGCCCGCCCACACATCATCGAGGCTGGTCTTGCGGTCCGCGTCGACCACAATCCGGCCCTTTTCGAGGGTCAGGGCGCCACCGAGATCCGTATCCACCAGGGTCTGGCCGATGGCCTTGAAGACCATATCAGCTTCGAGCGTTACGGTTTCACCGGTTCCGGTGAGGGATCCGTCTTGATCCTGTGTCCGTTCCAGTTCAATTCCCGTGACCGAGCCGTTTGCAGCCACAAGTGCCTTGGGCTGTGCCCAAGTCATGATCTTGACGCCATTGGTCTGTGCGAGGTGTTGCTCATATTCGGAGGCGTTCATGCGATCCTGACCGCGCCGATAGGCAATGGTGACATCATCGGCACCGAGCAGTTTGGTCTGAACCGCAATATCGACCGCGGTCATGCCGCCGCCAATAACAACCACCCGTCGGCCAACAGGAAGTTTTCCGAGGTCGTGGGCCTGGCGAAGATTGGCGATATAGTCGACAGCATCCAAAGAGCCGCCTTTGTCTTCGTCGTTAAGGCCAAGCGCATTCACGCCGCCAAGGCCAATGCCGAGGAAAACGGCATCGTAAGACGCGCGCAGATCCGCGAGGTTCAAATTGTCGCCCAGGCGTGTGCCAGTCTTGAGGTCGATGCCGCCGATCGAGAGGACAAACTCGACCTCACGGGCTGCAAAGTTATCGACTGATTTGTAGGACGCGATGCCGAATTCGTTCAGGCCGCCCGCTTTTTCGCGTGCGTCGAAAAGGGTCACGTCATGGCCGTGCATGGCGAGGCGGTGCGCACAGGCGAGACCAGCCGGGCCGGCGCCGACCACGGCAATCTTTTTGCCGGTGCTGGCCGCCCGCTGATACGGTTGCGTTTCATTCTCGGCCATGTAGTGATCAGTGGCATAGCGCTGGAGCTGACCGATCTGAACCGGCTTGCCTTCTGCGACTTCGCGCACACACACCTGTTCGCACAGGGTTTCCGTTGGGCAAACCCGGGCGCACATGCCGCCCAGAATGTTCTGGTCAAAGATGGTCTTCGCAGATCCGGTCGGATTGCCCGTTGAGATCTGGCGGATGAATTGCGGAATGTCGATGCTGGTCGGGCACGCTTGCATGCAAGGTGCGTCGTAACAGAAGTAGCACCGGTCTGCCTCGACCTGTGCCTCGTGCGGTTCCAGCAGCGGATGCAGATCGCTGAAGTTTTCAGCGTATGCTTCCTGAGGCAAGCGTCCGGCGGCAATATCGGGGCCGGCTTTGGTCTGGGTCATGAAGATCTCCGGAAGGTTGGCGATCGTTTTTGGGAACGGCAGCCTTCGTTTTTTGAGGGTGCTCGTGGGGGTATTGGGCAAAAATTTGAACAGTTAGTCAAATATTTTTAGAACAATTAAAAAGTAGAGTGTAAAACTCAGCAATAATATTGCTGGAACATCAGTGGTTTAGTATATATTTTGGGCGTGATTAAATTTGCGCCATAAGGCAAAATAATGCCAAATGAGCCCTTTGGCTGGCGTGTTTTCAGTCAGTTGTGCCGCTAAACTGAAGTGTTGCAGCTCGAAAAACACTCCGCGTGGCGGTTTGGTGGTGTCTTCGTGAGAGGAAAATACCTTTGAGCGGGATTGTCGAGACTGACCGATTGCGGCTCACGAGACCAAAACTTGCCGACGTAAAAGAGCTCTACGTTTTTCTCGGGGATCCGCAGGCAATGCAGTTCACTCAAATCGACGCGGATTTGGCGTCATGCCGGCGGCGGATTGCGGTCCATGAGTGGCGTCGCCGCCGGGACGGATTTGCTCCTTGGACAGTTCGGGTGAAGGGACAGCCGGAAATTATCGGTTGGGGCGGATTGTATGATGATCCGTTCGATTCAGGATGGGGGCCGGAGCTCGCGTTTTTCTTTCATCCCAAAGCTTGGGGCCGGGGATACGGCGCGGAACTGTCACTGGCAGCGCTTGAGGTCGCCGACATCAAGGTTGAATTGCCATTGGTGTCGGCGTTTGCGCAACCGGAAAATGTAGCCTCCCAGAAACTGCTGCAGAAGGTCGGGTTTCAGCCCGAGCGCCATGTTGAGAGCATGAACCGTATCCTCTACCGGCGGCACCGCCCGGCCTTTTAAACGACAGTCACTCCGGATACCAGAAACGCGCCTTTTCCGCGCCCCGGTCTATTATGACGTGGGAGTTCGCAAAAACGCGATAGCTGTGGCTCCAATCGCCGTCCGGCCATTTGATTCGCACATTTGCCCGCTGGGCAACGCCGAGGCCAAAATGAACAAACCCGAGTTGTCCGGAGGCATGTCCCGCACCGATTTCTATATCTTTCACGACGGTTCGGTTGCCCGTTTTAACGCTGATTTTTGCGCCAACGGCGCGACTATTTGCCTTGCCGGGCTGGCGGACGTCTATTGAGAGCCAATTGCCGAGCGGGCGCGGTTTATTAGTGGATCCAGCGCCGGCATTACGGAATAGGCTGACCGGCGCGGACCGGTTTACCACCACGAGATCCAGAAGACCGTCGGAGTTGAAGTCTGCAAGACCTGCCCCCCGGCCACGCCGGTCGAGCGCGATGCCAGAGGCTTCTCCGGTCTCGGAGAACTTGCCGCTCCATTGACCAAGCAGCAGGTTGTCGGGGTCAAACGCGGCAAAGTCGGGCATGGCCTCGACGTTTCCCTTGGCGATAAAGAGATCCCAGAGCCCGTCATTGTTGACGTCCTGAAACTCCGAATGCCAGCCGGTCGACGGCTTCAGATCATCGCCGGTGTAGGGGCGGTGCGCCGTGACGCCGAGGTCAAAGGCGATGTCCTGATAGACGGGGACCGTTTCATCGGCCTCGTCATCCAGTTGTTGAAGCTTGGTATCGCCCATGCTCGTCAGCGCATATTCCGGGAAGCCATCGACGTTCAGATCGATGGAGGCGATGCCCATTCCCCAGATTTTCAAGTGCTGCCAGCCGTCCGTCTTGCGGTACGGCCGTGGCGGCCTGCCCGGTGGAACCGCCCAGAGCTGCTCTTGGCCTCCGCGATAATAATGCCGGTCATTGGAGACGCGTAGGGACGGCTCGCCCGAGCGGTTCCAGTCTGTATACAAGATCGAGAGGCTGCAATACCCGGGTGACAAGCGGATTGGCTCCGGGTAGCTGACGCCGCCGTCCGCAGATACTTCGGGCCGGAAGAGGAAGTTGTCGTGGCATGTCCCCCAGGGCGAGCCCGGCGCGGAACGATCGACGTAGTTCCCGAAAGCAAGGGTCGGATAGGCGTTGCCGTCCTCAAAGGTTGCCGAAAAGGCTGTTGTCCATTCCCGTCCGCCGTCGAAGCCGAGCGCGCGGTTGGCAACGTCGAAGGTGCAGTCGCCCTTGCCTTTCAGGATCAGATTTTCGCCCAGTCTCAAGAGAACAAGATCGAGGATGTCATCGTTATCGACATCCAGCGGATAGGCGCCGAGCACCTTGGGGAGCTGCTTGTCGTTTGGCCCGTAGTCCGAAACCGTTTCGAAATTGAGTTTGCCCCCTTTGAGGCTTTGGTTCCGGTAAAGCTTGGCCGGGTTTTTGCCGCCCGCCAGAAACATGTCGGGACGGCGATCGCCGTTGCAGTCGAAGACCGCAACCCCGCCGCCGACAAAATACTCCCAGGCCCCGTCGTAGGTATGTGTAACGCCTGCACTCGCGGCTTCTTCGACAAAGGTTGGGACAGGGGCGAGCGAGGTCTCACCGTTTGCCCAGGCCGGGCTTGTCAGGCCCGTACAAACGCCTGCTATGCAGACTAGCAGTCGGGATCGTCTAAAAATCATTGGGTGATCTCCAGACTGCGCAGGAAGGCGATGATGGACTGGCGGCCACCTTCATCGAGACTGGCATAGGCCTTGCGGCTGTCGGAGGCGTCTCCGCCATGGGCAAGGATCACCTCATTCAAGGTCGTAAGGTCGCCGCGATGCCCATAAGGGGCCGTACTTCCGATCCCCCAGAGTTCCGCCGTGATGAAGACATCCCTCGCCACAAAACGCTGTGCCAGGAGCTCGTTGCCGAGTGTGTCATTGGCCGGGTCAGCGATCTTGTGGCGTTTCAGGTCACCGAAGAGCGGAACCAGAACGCGCCCGCTGTCATCCCTTGGCAGAGTTTTCACCCACTCCAGTGTTGCCAGATCAAGGGCGAGCGGCTGGTCCACATCGCTTTGACGCAGGGTGCCAGCTGTGTCGAATGGGCCCGGATCCTGAAAGACAAGACTGTCGAGTGGCAGGGCGGGTACATGGCAGGAGGTGCAGCCGATCTCGTCAAAGATCAGCTCACCGCGTGCTGCGGCTTTTTCCCAGATTTCCGGCATGTCCTGTTTTCTGCCAGGCGGTGGCAGGGTTGCCTGCCAGGCAACAAGGGCCGAGATTTGCCCATCGCTGAACTCGTGCGCGAACCCGTCCGCATCGAAATCATCTGTCCCGGTCCAGAGGGCACCGAACCGTTCATCGGCCTGAATGCCGTGATGATCATTCATCGCGTTGACGGTGAATTGGCGCAGCGATGCAAAGACACCCTTTTGACCGAAGGGGCGAAGCGTCAGATCGTCGTCAATTCCGTCCAATCCAGACACATCGAGAGTTCCGTCCGGATGTGCGGTGAGGCGCCCAAACGAAATTCCTTTGGTCTCTAGATCCGCGGTTGCTGTGGAGCCGGTCGCCCTCGCGTCTTGAAGGACTTCGCGGCGCTGGGCGCGCAGATCCGTCGTCATTTCCCGGGCGAGCAACTCGATCAGGCCCGCGCCCTGCAAGGCGTTGGTGTTGCGCTCATTCGAAAACTGCGGGTCGATCGTGTCGAAGTCCGCACTTTCAAAACCTTCGGATACGAAGACATTGACGGCAAAGGACCCTGCACCGCCTATAAAAGGTTCGTTGTGACAAGACGCGCAAGCATTGGCATCCGGGCCAGCCAGCCGCTGGAAGGTCAGATGAGACTGACGGCGGACTTTCGTTGGTACGATGGCACCGGTGGCATCGGGCCGACCTGCTCCGTCGAGGCTGGTGAACTTTGCTTCGAAAAGCGTTTCGCCAAGCGGCTGCAGCACAGGAATTGGGTCTTTTCCGGACTGCGCCAGAGCATTCAGATCAACATCTTCCAGGATGGTTCGTTCGCTCCACGGGGGCAGCGTTTCATCAGCGAGCCCGTGTGCGGGGAAAGCCAACAGAGCCGCAATGCCGATCAGGAGAGAACTGCACCGGGTCATGAGGCTTCCCGCCTTGGCGCTTTCACTTGCGCTCCCAAGAAATCCATATCGAGCCGTTCCATCGATTGGGCCACCAGACCTGTCCTGATGAAGTCTTCGTTCCAAGGCATCACATCAAGTGTGAAGTTGTTGCGCAAGTCCTCGACAAGCGCATCTTTCAAGCCCTCCCACACGCCTTTTTCCATGAACGTGTAGGCCCGCATCGCTGCGCCGGTCAGCACGATGCGTTTCGGGTCGATCAGCGCAATCACCCTTGCGAGCCCGTATCCGAGAACGCGCCCGGCCTGGTGAAATGCCTTGCGGGCGTTTTCATCACCCGCGTCTGCGGTTTCGATCAGTTTTTCAAGACCTTCGACGCCCGCCTTAATCTCTGCCGGGTCCGTATCTTCGGGCAGCTGCGATGCGGATCGCACCAGTGCATAATCGGAAAGATAGGCTTCCAGGCATCCTTTCTTGCCGCACCTACATAAAGCGCCGTCCGGAATGTGATTGGCATGTCCAAACTCCGCAGCTGTGCCGCTGGCACCGGAAAACAAATGGTTGTCGAGGTAAAGGCCCATACCGACGCCATAATCGAGCATGATCACCGTGAACGTCCCGCTGTACCGCTCCGGATCCGACCAGTGCAGGGCCTCGGTGATCATATTGGTGTCGTTGGAAATATAGCAGTCTGCGCCAAAGGCCTGATGCAAAGGGGTAACCACCGGTATCTTGCGGCCCGAAAACGCCGGGCTCCAGGCGACCAAGCCCGCTTCGGTCTCCACAACGCCTTGTGCTGCCACACCAATTTCCTGGACTTGCGCCTCGGAGATGCCAGCATCTGCAATGAATTGGCGGATGGCAGCAATCAGGACAGGAGGAAAACTGTCTGCATCGGCGGTGGCGCTGTCGTACTGCGTTCTCAAGCTCGATGCGATCGTGCCGGCAAAATCAACGAGCGAGAGATCCATCGTGTTCACGGAGAGGCGGATACAGACCGTGTAGGCGGCTTCTGGATTGAGCCGCAAAAGCGTTCGCGGACGTCCACGGGCCTGATGCGATTTCGGTTCATCGCTCTCCACGCTGATGATCAGTTTCTGATCGAGCAGATCGGAGGTGATTGCCGTGACGGTGGCTGGGCTCAGCCGCGTTATTTTACCCAGATCAATCCGGGCTGTTGGACCATTCCGCCGAAGTGCCTGTAGAACAATGCTTCTATTCTGCCGCCGGATCTGATCCCGGTCCGCCTTGCGTGTCATGATGTTTGCGCTCGCTCCCAAATCATTTTCTTACGCCGCGTTTTCCGGGCTTTTTGGCGATTTTTTCTTCGAAGTCCTCCCTTCGAAGTCAAAGTTTCGCAAAACCATGTTGACAGGAGCCGCGCTTTAGAGCAACTTTTTTTCGGGGTCCAAAAAAAATAACAATAAGGCTGTCCCATTTTTTACCGGATCCGGTCCGGCCACAAACAAACGTGTTTCAGGTGCTGCTCTTCGACATCATGCGGCACCGATGGGAGGAATGATAACGATGCGCAAGTTCACCACTCTGCTGGCGGGCGCCCTTGTGTCCGCAACTGCTCTAACCGCTGCCCACGCTGAAGACATCGTGGTCGGTGTCAGCTGGTCCAATTTCCAGGAAGAGCGTTGGAAAACTGATGAAGCTGCGATCAAGTCCGCTTTGGACGCTGCGGGCGCGAAATATATCTCCGCCGACGCTCAGAGCTCTTCTGCCAAGCAGCTGTCCGACGTTGAGGCATTGATCGCGCAGGGCGCAAACGCTTTGATCATCCTCGCCCAGGACGCGCAGGCAATTGGCCCGGCTGTTCAGGCTGCAGCTGATGAAGGCATTCCGGTTGTCGGTTACGACCGTTTGATCGAGGATCCGCGGGCGTTCTACCTGACCTTCGACAACGTTGAAGTTGGCCGTATGCAGGCTGCTGCCGTTCTAGCTGTGCAGCCGAAGGGCAACTACGTGATGATCAAGGGCTCCCCAACCGATCCGAACGCAGACTTCCTGCGCGGTGGTCAGCAGGAAGTTCTTCAGGCAGCAATTGACAGCGGCGACATCAAGATCGTTGGTGAAGCCTACACAGATGGCTGGTTGCCGGCGAACGCTCAGCGCAACATGGAGCAGATCCTAACTGCCAACGACAACAACGTTGACGCGGTGGTTGCGTCCAACGACGGCGCTGCTGGCGGTGCAGTTGCTGCTTTGACCGCACAAGGCATGGAAGGCACCCCGGTTTCCGGTCAGGATGGCGATCATGCTGCCTTGAACCGCGTTGCCCGCGGTACGCAGACCGTGTCCGTCTGGAAAGATGCACGGGATCTTGGCAAGGCAGCCGGTGAAATCGCAGTCGCGCTCGCCAACGGCGGTGAGATGTCTTCAGTGGACGGCGCAAGCAGCTGGGCTTCACCAGGGGGTACCGAACTGACCGCGAAGTTCTTGGCTCCGATGCCGATTACCAAGGACAACCTGACTGCTGTGGTTGATGCTGGCTGGATCTCCAAGGACGATCTGTGCCAGGGCGTCGAAAACGGCCCGGCTCCTTGTAACTAAGAAAAACAACGAAACGGTCCGGGCTATGAGCCCGGACCGCATGATCGGGGCGCCGGAGAGGTCAGTCCCCATGGGCTGGCCACCCGGCTTTTGAAAAAGCAAATGGTCTCCAAGCAGGAGTAACCGCAATGTCCGATACGGCACTGTCCGGCTCAAAGAGCCCGACAGCACGAAACTTCTTTACCGCGTTGCAGCTGGATACGCGCCTTTTGGGCATGATTGGCGCGTTCATTGTCCTGTGCCTGGTGTTCAATGTGTTCACCGAGGGCCGGTTCCTGACCCCGCGCAACATTTTTAACCTGACAATCCAGACCGTTTCCGTTGCGATCATGGCAACAGGCATGGTCTTCGTCATCGTCACACGCCATATCGACTTGTCGGTCGGCTCGGTGCTCGCCACCGTTGCCGCGGTGATGGCAGTGGTCCAAACGGATATCCTGCCGCAATTCATGGGGCTCGGACACCCGGTAACCTGGGTGCTGGCCATCCTGTCCGGCGTTGCAGTCGGGGTGATCATCGGCGGTTTCCAGGGCTGGATGATCGGCTACCTAGGCATTCCGGCCTTTATCGTCACCCTTGGCGGGCTTCTCGTCTGGCGGAACGTTGCCTGGTTCATTACCTCCGGTCAAACGATCGGGCCGCTCGACGATACCTTCACGATGATCGGTGGTATCGGCGGGACGATGGGCGAAACCGGGTCCTGGATCTTCGGCATTCTGGCTGTTGCGGCAGCCCTCTGGCTTCAGATCGCTTCGCGCCGCCGCAAGTCCTCCCATGGGTTCCCGGTCAAACCGGTCTGGGCGGAAGTCACCATGGGCGTAATCACGACCGCTGCCATTCTCGGGTTTGTTGCAATCCTGAATGCTTACGACATCCCGAAAGCCCGGTTGCGCCGTATGT
>CALDSI010000159.1 GCA_937911395.1 uncultured Labrenzia sp. | reverse complement strand
GCGGACGACTGCGCTGGTTTCGGATGGCAGCGCGGCATGACGCTTTTGTTTGAACATGTCAGTTGGAACTAGTTGGCGCCAGGCCCAAACCGCTGTGCCACGCACAGTTTCATCCGGATCATCCAGAAGCCGCTCAACAGAGTGTACGAGATCCGGTTTCCCCGAATTCCCGGCTGCAATCAGAACATTGCGCAGGAACCGGTTTCGCCCAATTCGTTTGATCGGAGATCCGGAAAAGAGTTTCCGGAACGCAGGATCATCCAGTGTCAATAAGTCGGCGAGCCGGGGAGAATTCAAATCCTCCCGGGCCACCAGTTTCGCCTCGCTTGCCGCTTGAGCAAATTTGTTCCAGGGACAGGCGGCCAGGCAATCGTCACAGCCGTAGATCCTGTTACCGATGGGTTTTCGAAACTCATCTGGAATAGGACCGGCATGCTCGATGGTGAGATAGGAAATGCAGCGCCGCGCGTCCAGCTGGTAAGGCGCCGGAAAGGCATCTGTCGGACAAGCATCGAGGCAGGCCTTGCATGACCCACAGTGATCGGTCTCCGCGCCGCTTTCCGGCAATTCCAGTGTCGTAAAGATAGAGCCGAGGAAGAACCAGGATCCGAGCTCTCGGGAAACCAGATTGGTGTGTTTTCCCTGCCAGCCAAGCCCGGCCGCCTGACCTAAAGGTTTTTCCATGACGGGCGCGGTATCGACGAACACCTTCACATCTCCGCCCGCACGAGAGATTAGAAAACTGGCAAGCTCCTTAAGGCGCCCTTTGATGATGTCGTGATAATCGCGGTGCCGGGCATAAACCGAGATGCCGCCAGCACCTTTGTCGCTCAGATGCGCCAGTGGATGGTTTTCCGGGGCATCGTCGGGACCATAGTTCATGGCCAGCATGATGACGGAATTTACCTCGGACCAAAGCGCTTTCGGGGCTGCCCTGCGCTCGGCAGTCTCTGCCATCCAACCCATTGAGCCGTGATAGTTTCTTTCAAGAAACGTGGTTAGCCGACCTTTTGCGTCCGGAATAGCGTCCGCGGCTGCAATGTTTAAGGCATCAAAGCCCAGTGCGGTTGCTTTTGCTTGGAGTGCTGCAACAAGTTTTTGCGTCTTGGTGTCCAAGGCCCGTCCCAACGGTGCTCAAAAATCGAGATCCGCATAGGTTGATGCGGGTGGCATGCCCAGAACCTTTTCTCCCAGAAGAGGTCTCATGCTGGGGCGTGATTTTACCCGCGCATACCAGTTCTTGATATCCTCTTCGTTGTTCCATTTCACCTCGCCGAGATAGTCGGCGCAAGAAAGCGCCGCAGCCAGCGCAAAATCTGCAAAAGAGAGGCGGTCGCCGGCAAGCCAGCGGCGGGACGCAACGAGGTAGCCAAAGTACTTCAGATGATGGTCGATGTTGGCCCGGGCGACGCGTAGAGCCGCAGAATCCGGCTCGCCGCCACCTGCGGATTTCGGCATGATCTGTTTGTAAATCCGCTCCCGCACCAGATGACCGATCACTTCGACGTCGAATTTTGCCAGTGCCCAATCCACCAGTCTGCGGGTTTCCGCACGTGCATCTGGATGATCGGGCATCAACCTGCGATCGCCGATCGCATATCCGCGGGTCTCATCAAGGTACTCCATGATCGGAACAGGGCCACAAATTGCCGGACCTTCATTCTCGACCATTACCGGAATTGTGCCTGCAGCGTTCAGGATGAGCAGTTCCTGAGGCCGTTCCCACGGGTTGATATGCCGCTCCTCGAAAGCTGCACCATACTCGCTCAAGATCAGGCGAATAAACCGGGAGGAAGGTGAAAACGGGTGGTGATAAAGGGTCAGCATGAAAGCGTATAGAGCCTGAACTGTGGCAAGACTATGCCCGATGGCCGTGGCAGACGAGAAGTTTGCCTCAGAACTGGTTATCAAGGGTTTGACGGAGGTCTCCGGGTCCGGCAAATAGGCGGTCGGAATTCGTCGCGACAGTTAGCGGATCAACCCGCCTGTCATCAAGGCTTTTGGAGACCTGATACACAATGGATGGCCAAACGATTGTAAATGCACTCATTTTGGGAGTGGTTGAGGGGCTGACCGAGTTCATTCCGGTCTCCTCAACAGGGCATTTGCTCCTCATTGGTCATTTTCTGGGGTTTGAGAGCACCGGCAAGACGTTTGAGGTGCTGATCCAGCTTGGAGCAATTTTGGCGATTCTGTCCGTATATTCGGCACGGCTATGGCAACTTGCCACGTCCTTGCCCAGCGATCCGACCAGCCGTAGGTTCGTGTTTGGCATCCTGATTGCCTTTCTTCCGGCCGCCATCATTGGGGTCATGGCGCATAGCTTCATCAAAGAGGTGTTGTTTGAAACTCCAGCACTCGTTTGCACGACATTGTTGGTTGGCGGTATCATCTTGTTGTGGATCGACCGCCTCGAGCTTTCACCGAAATACACCAACGTGATGGACTATCCGTTGTCTCTTTGCCTGAAGATCGGGTTCTGCCAATGCCTGGCAATGGTTCCCGGTGTTTCCCGGTCCGGCGCAACCATCGCCGGGTCGCTGTTGATGGGCACGGACAAGCGGTCTGCAGCCGAGTTTTCCTTCTTTCTCGCCATGCCGACCATGGCGGGAGCTTTTGCGTATGATCTTTATAAGAACCGGAATGTCATTTCGGCGGACGATGTCGTCCTGATCAGCATTGGATTTGTCGCCTCCTTCGTCGCGGGCTTCTTTGTTGTCAAAGGGCTCCTCGATTTTGTCTCCCGTCATGGCTTTGCGCCTTTTGCCTGGTGGCGCATTTTTGTCGGTCTGACCGGTTTTGCCGGTCTCTATTTCCCAGGCTGATTTTTCAAGCCGGGGTGATCCGTGCGCGTTTGCAAGCGCCGTATACTCCGATGCGATTTCCTGGCGCAGTTCCGTCGGTTCCAACAGTTCAGCCCCGGGTCCCAACCAACGGACAAGTGGCAGGATCCGTCCCGGGTCGACGCTCGGGATGCTGATCAGGATTTCACCGCCGGCAATTGGTGTGAAAACCGCGTGGCGGTAGTACCAGTCAGCACTCAACCTTTTGTCCTGCCTTGCGGTCATACGGATCTTGCTGATTTTGTCTTCCTGTTCCCAGCGCCGCATTGCATGTGACAGCCACGCGCCGCCCAAGAGGGACTGAATCGAAAAGTCTTTTGGCGGGCGGAACCGGAATCCGCTGATCTCGAGATCATGAACACGGTCTGCCCAATAGACTTTCAAGGTATCTGTGTCAACGCAGCGACCGGCAAGATACCAAAGATCCCGGTCAAACATGACACCTTGTGGCTCAACATCATGGGACTTGCGGGTTTGCCGCGACGGATTGACGTGATCGAACCGCACCCGTCTTGCCTCGAGGATGCCGGTCATGAACCCGTCGAGCGCGCTTTGCCATGCGTCGGTTGCTTCGGCTTTTGTACCGGAGTGAAAGATATCGGGAGGGATCGGTTCGATCCCGACAATCCGTTCGGCATCTTTCAACAGTCCGTGGACAGCCTTTGGAAGTGTCGCCAGTAGTTTTTGTTCCGCTGAGGAGAGGTCGTTCGCCAAGGGAACCGTCCTGCTTGACCGGACGAGGGCCATTGCTGTGAGAAGGGCCGCTGGCGCGTTCCGGGTTAGCGCGACAGGTGGCGGCAAATATCCCTTGGCCAGACGGTAACCGCCTTCAGCCCCGCGTTCTGCATCGATCGGCACACCAAGGGCAATCAGCCGGTCGATGTCCCGGTAGACCGTTCTCAAGGAGACTTGAAACCGGTCTGCCAGGACCGTCGCGGGGACGAGTTTGCCGCCGGTCAACAGCAACAAAATGCCGAGTGCACGTTCAATCGGGTTCATGAAACAAGGCTCTTCAGAGTTGTAGCGAAAAAAAATCATATCTTGAGAGCAGAACAAGATCAAACCTGACTCCCTGTTGTCAGGATTGCCCTGCCAGGATGGTTTCATCCCCGGAAAAGACGGGGTGACAGTGATCCCGGAGAAGAGAGATGAGCCTTGAGATTGATACCGTTTTCCGCCGCCGTGCCCATAACCGCAGTCTGTTCCTCACTGCCATTCGTGCTTTGGCCGCAGGCGTTCAAGTGTATCTGCGCCGCAGGTCAACTGAGCAGGCTCTTGCTCGTTTGAGCAATCAGGAACTGGATGACATCGGTCTTGTGCGAACAAATCGCGGATACCGCGAGCTGCACCATGACCGCCTTGGCGCGAGTTATTGGAATGACTGAAGAAACAGGAAGTCCGGCGCTATTTTACGCGCCGGATTTCCGTGTCAGTGATTTGATCTCGGGCCGGTTCCAGACAATGAACATGACGATCAATGCGATCACGGACGCGGCCATCACGGTGAAGAATGGCAAGTCCAGATCAATCGCAATCAACCGGCCGCCCAAGAGTGAGATCACACCGGCGACCAATGTGAAAACGGCGATTGTGACACCCATGATCCAGCCCTGTTCTTCGTCAGTCACCGCCGCCGAATACAGGCCGAGGAACGTCGGATAGGCGATGCCAAAGACGAAATAGAAACAGAAAACCGGTATGAACGTCAAAAGTGGGTGAGGCGCCGCCACAAACGCAGCTGCCGATATTGCCCAGACGATGAACGTCACGCTCAAAATGGCCTCTTTGGTCACTCTTTTTTGGACCGGAACCACAAGGAATGTGCTGGAGAAAGCAAGCGCCACTCCAATAGTCAGCATGATCATGCTGCCGCCGAGCGTCCCATACCCAAACCGGCTTGTCAGATAGTTGTCGACGAAGATGTAGAAGGACAGGTTCGCGATGTGGAAGAACAGGAACACCACGGAAAGCCGGACAACAACGGGATAATTTTTGATCCTCCATAGCAGTTCAAAAATCTCTGACGGCTTGAAAACGAATGGCGCAAGATCCTGCTTTTCATCCTTGAAGAAGAAAAGAACCAGGACAATGGTAATCGCGACCAGGACAAAGCAGGCATAAAACGGCATCTGCAAGCTGGCGTAGCTCCCCAGGATAACCGGATCTGAGAGAAATCCACCGATCAAGGGGCCGCCGACCAATCCGAAACTGACGCCGGTAATGATGTAACCCATGTTCCTGTTGCGATCCTCTTCATCAACGCTGCCATCAATCATGGCCGCTTGTGCAATAGGCTGGTTGCCGGCGGTCAATCCCGTGATCGCTCTGCCAACGATCAGAAGAGTGAAGCTCTTCATGTAAAGCGCAGCAATGGTGAGCGCGTAGCCTGCAAGTGCTCCGGCGAGGCAGATGAGGATTGCGTTTTTGCGGCCGATGCTGTCGGAAAGCTTCGAGATGTAGGGAGCCCCGAAAAACCAGCACAAGAAAAAGACGCCAATGATCAGGCCATAGTCAAAATGCCGAGTGGCCTCGGAGGTTGCGGCCGGGAGCAGTGCTGTATCCGGGTTCATGATCAGGCTGTTGATGATTGGAAACACCAAGCCTTGTCCGAGCAAATCGACAAACACGACAAACAACAAGGTGATCTTGGCAACAACCGGCATAAACAGGCCTCCACACAATCAGCCTATGTGCAGCACAGGATGACCGCAATGCATTGAAAACAAAAAAGGCGGGCAAAGCCCGCCTGATCCAATGCTTGCAACCTTGCCGGCCTCAGGTCCGGTTGGCCTTGTGGGCGTCATACTGTCCATGTTCGCGGAACCGATCGAGATAAGACGGCAGAATGGCAGCCAGGGTCGTTGGTTCGATGCCAATGCCGGAAAGGGTTCGGCCTTCGGAGATCGCAGCTTCAGACACCACATTGTCTTTCTTGAGCAATTCCACCTGATCCGCCGTAAGTGGAGATCCGGGCAGATGCTGCATGATCTTGCCCATGACTGAGGAAACAGGGAAGGGGATTGGCAGCAGTACGCGGGAGCGCTGTGTGACCTCCAGCATGTCTTCCAGGCAGTCCCGGAAACTCTTGATCTCCGGGCCGCCGAGTTCATATACGGAGCCGGGCTCAAGAGTACCATCAACCGCACGGGCGACAGCTTCGGCGATGTCACAGACATAGACCGGCTGGAATTTGGTGTCCCCGCCGCCAACCAAGGGTAGGACCGGAGAAATTCGGGCCATGCCGGCAAACTGGTTGAAGAAATTGTCTTCCGGCCCAAAGACGATCGAGGGCCGCAGGATAATGCTGTCGGGCAGGGTTTCCAGAACACCGGCTTCGCCGACGGCTTTGGACCGGGCATAGGCAGATGCGCTCTGAGGATCCGCGCCGATTGCTGAAATGTGGGTAATGCCGTTCAGTCCGGCCGCACGGGCGGCCTCGGCAATGGCGCGGGCGCCGAAGGCCTGAACAGCATCGAAACTTTGTTTTCCGGTTGGTGCAAGAATACCGACCGCATTAATAACAGCGTCGGCCCCTTGAACGGCGCGATCGACGGACCAGCGGTGGCGTAAATTGGCTTGCACAGCCATGATTTGACCCGGTGCACCGAGCGGCTGCAGATGGCTCGCGAGATCGGGCCGCCGTACCGCAGCCCTCACGCGGTAGCCGCGTTTGGACAATGCCTGAACGATATGCCGGCCGAGGAAGCCGGATCCACCGAAGACTGTGACGAGTTTGCCGTTGAGGGGTGTGGACATCGTGAGAAGGTCCTTTGTCGCGTCCAAAAGCTTTGCCCGGCAAAAAGGCCGGGACTTTCCAACAGTCTCTTAGACCGTTGCGTCCGGTGTGTGAAGGGCTGGAGGAAAAGGATCGAAAAAGTATAAGACGGCGATTGACAAGCTGTGGGCTGCCCCTTAAAAGCCCCCCTCACGGCCCAGGTGGCGGAACTGGTAGACGCGCTAGCTTCAGGTGCTAGTGCCCTTACGGGCGTGGAGGTTCGAGTCCTCTCCTGGGCACCAAATACACGTTTCAGATCATCCAGTTCGATCCGAAACACTCCGAAAAGCTCTGGTTTCCGAAGCTTTTTTCGTATCCAGATTTCGGTTGCTAAAAAATAAGATGACGGCTGCGTGTAGTCGCCAATTACGTATCTGCATAACCTTTTCTGAATGCCGAGTAGCCTAGCACTTTGTCGTATTATGGGTTGGGCTTTGCGTGTGCTCTAGGCTCAGTTCGGTCGTGTTGTACACATAATTGCGAACGCCAATTTGAACACAGGTTAGCGATCTCGAAAGTCAGCTGGATGGACCAGACATTGATGGCATTCTGGTAGTTCTAGCTTAAATCGAAGAGATGGAAGATGGCCGGGTACTGCACGGCCGTTTTTGTTTACATCGACCCATGCGAGCGATGTACTCAAAGCACGCTCGATCAGCCGAGCGGAGTGCTTGACCTTCCTGTAACTGGAGGGTTTAAAAATAAAAAGTGAAGTTGCGTTTAAGGGCCGACATGGCAGGTCAATGATGCCGATCCCAACGCAGCCGCTGGCGGCACGTTGCGGCTATGATCCTTCAGGGATTATCCGTTGGCGTTTCAAAAACCGGCCGGAAACACCAAGAGGCTCTGGCCAACTCTCGTGGTCGCCAAGGATTTGCGTCATAAATGGTACAAGTTGCGAGGGTTCATTCATGAACATTGGTGATGCTGCAAATCAGTGCGGGCTGCCCACGAAAACGATCCGCTACTACGAAGACATCAAGTTGGTCGCACCCATGCGCTCCGAAAACGGCTATCGGGATTACTCGGAGGCAGACGTCCAGCGTTTGGCGTTCATACAGCGTTCACGAGGTCTCGGCTTCACCATTGATCAATGCCGTGAACTCTTGTCACTTTATGATGATCGCAATCGGGCGAGCGCAGATGTCAAAGCGATCGCGCGCCTGAAGATCGACGAGATTGATGCCAAGATCAACGAACTCAAATCCTTGAAGAAAACCTTGAAGTCCCTGGTGGCGGGTTGCCAGGGTGATGATCGTCCGGACTGTCCGATCATTGATGATCTGGCGGGAGCAATTTCGACCGGTTAAACGGAAACCGATAGCAATAGCTTCAAGGTGGACGCAGTCTTTGACGGGTGTCATGTCAATCCCACCGACGACACACCGCCCTTTAGCGAGCGAGCAAAGTTTGGAAGTGGAAGGCTCATCAATGAGTATCAGAAAGACTGCAGGAATTTCCGCTGCAATGTTGACCTTAAGTGTCGCACTGGCATTTGCGCATGGGGGCGCAACGGGAATTGTGAAAGAGCGGATGGATGCCATGGAGGAGATCAGTGCCAGCATGAAAAAAGTTGGGCAGATGCTCCGGGAACAGAAGCCTTTTGACACATCGGAAATCGTTCGTGCCGCGGCGATAATCGCGGGACACAGCGGTGACAATCTTACACGGCAATTCCCACCGGAAAGCCTGATGCCGCCAACTGAAGCGAGCCCGGCCATCTGGGAAAAATGGGAACAGTTCTCAGGCACTGCAAATGACATGGAAGCTGCGGCGATGAGCGTTGCAGACGCAGTTCAAGTGGGTGCGGACCGCGACCAGATAGCGACTGCGTTTGGTCGTCTCGCCCAAACCTGCAAGACTTGCCACGAGACGTTTCGGGTCAAGAAATAACATAACAGTTTTCGGTCGGCGCATCATCCTGCCACTTGCGCCTGTTCGCGGCATGTTTTACGTGACGGGAAGCGACGGCCTGCGCGTGTGTCTTGTGCGCCTGTTCGGTCCGAGAAAACTCCAGAAGGAAATGGCGATATGACAATCCGCTACCACAAAGGTGACTTGCCGGACTTGAGTGCCTATGAGACGGCATCCGCCGTGGCAGTAGATTCAGAAACGCTCGGATTGAACCCCCACCGGGACCGTTTGTGTGTTGTGCAGCTCTCCCCCGGTGATGGGTCTGCCGATGTAGTGCAGATCGCTCGCGGGCAAACGGAAGCGCCAAATTTGGCGGCACTGTTCACCGATCCATACAAACCGAAGATTTTCCACTTCGCGCGGTTTGACGTGGCAGTTCTTCGTCACTATCTGGGGATTCATGTAACTCCGGTCTGGTGTACCAAAATCGCTTCGAAACTGGTGCGCACTTACACAGACCGCCATGGATTGAAAGATATCACCCGCGAGCTTTTAGGGGTCGAACTGTCGAAGCAGCAGCAGAGCTCAGACTGGGCTGCTAAAACACTATCGGATGCGCAATTGGCCTATGCAGCATCAGACGTATTGCATCTGCATGATCTGAAGGCGAAGCTTGAGATGATGCTTGAGCGCGAGGAGCGTACGAATATTGCTGAGGCCTGCTTTGACTTCTTGCCGGTTCGTGCGGAACTCGATCTAAAGGGCTGGGAAGAAAACGACATTTTTGCTCATTCCTGAGAAGCTTTCGCCGCCGGAAAGCTGCGTAACTGAGTTCGGGAGTGCTGGAGTTGCCTTTGAGCGCAGTGAACCAACAGTTCGGCGGGCTGAGATCTCGCGAGATGGAGAGCCGGGTCCAGAGGTCCGCACGGCGGCACAGCTCTTTGGTGCGCATTCTGCGCTTTCTGTTTCCCGCAATAGGGCTTCTCATATTGGCCGGCATGATCGGCGCTGTGGTGTTGTTCAATGTTCTCGGGTCTTTCGGTGCAGCCAATCTCGTTTTGACCAGCGACGGGATCGTGATGGATCACCCAAAACTGTCCGGCAATGATGGCGAGCGCTCCTATCAGGTAACAGCACGCAAGGCGATCCAGCGCCTTACCGATCCGAGGATCATTGATTTGGAGGAAATTCGCGCAGATATCGTGCTTGCACCGGACGAGGGCGCGCGGATAATTTCCCTTAAAGGCATATATAATAACGCTGCGGAAACATTGCGCCTTTATGAGGGGGTGCAGCTGAACTGGAGTGAAGGGTATACAGTGGATGTTGAGACGGTCGACGTTGACCTTAAAACAGGTGCGATATCGTCTGACGACCCTATTACCATTGGTTCCGGCGAGGCTCAGTTGACCGCCGGAAAAATCGATTACGACAAAGACAAACAAATCGTTTGGTTTAAAGAGGGCGTCAAGCTGATCCTTTACCCGGCGACCGAGGACGAAAGCCAATGATGAAACCGGTCTTTAAATGCGGCTTGGTTGCTTATTCAGTGTTGATGCTGGCAATTGCGCCTCTGTCCGCGCAGACTTTTTCGGATTCTTTCGCCGGATTTGGGTCGAGCGACGGTCAACCGATCGAGATCGAGTCAAATGAACTCAAGGTCGAAGACCAGACCAAAGTCGCGACGTTCATCGGCGATGTCGTAGTGATACAGGGAGACACCCGTCTTGAAACGTCGCAGCTGAAGGTTTTCTACGATGGCGATGGTCAGAATTCTGAAGGCGCGGATACAACCAATGGCGCTGTTCCGGCCCAGCAGGAAATTTCGCGGCTCGAGGCAAGTGGCGGTGTTCATATTTCCTCCAAGGACCAGACCGCGACCGGCGATGCGGCAAACTTCGATATGAAAACCGAAGTGATGGTCATGACGGGTAAAGAAGTTGTCCTCAAGCAGGGCGGTAACGTGGTCGTTGGCAATCGTTTGACGGTAAACCTGTAGACCGGTCAGGCCAATTTGAACGCCCCCGCTGACGATGGGCGTGTA
>CALDSI010000158.1 GCA_937911395.1 uncultured Labrenzia sp. | reverse complement strand
GCTTAGAGGGACTGGACGCTTGGAAACCATTTGGTAACCTTATGTCCTAACCCAAAATACACGGCTCACTTGTAAGGTTTTCTAAGGGCTTATGGGTATTGCGTTGGGGAGCTCGGGAATGTTTGTAACGAAGTACGGTGAAAGACCTTCGAAATCGCGCGCCGCTGGCCGCAAGTTTTCGCAGCTCGCTTGTGCGGCTTTTCTGACCCTGGCAGCGGGCTCAGCAAGCCTTGCCAGCGAAGCGGTTCAGGGCACGCCTGAAGAGATTCAAAAACAGGACCCGTTGCATTTTCTTGTTTCTCTCGATGAGCAGCGTATTGATGTTTATCGTGGGTCTGAACTGATTGAGACATCGCCGATTTCTTCCGGAAAACGTGGCAACAGCACCCCAACGGGCGTGTTTTCGATTCTGGAAAAACGGCGCAAACACTTCTCCAATCTTTATGACAATGCACCGATGCCGTTCATGCAGCGCCTCACGTGGTCTGGGATTGCGCTTCATCAGGGCAGACTTCCTGGGTATCCGGCGTCTCACGGCTGCATTCGTTTGCCACGCAGCTTTGCCAAATCAATCTTCGGCATGACAGCGCGCGGCAACCATGTTGTCGTTACGCGGGCAGCTGCAACACCAATGCCTGTCACGCACAGCGCTCTGCCGCAACCGTTATCACCCTCCACCAAGGTGGCGAGTTTGTCTGCACAGAACATTGCCATGGATCCGGCGCTGCGCGGCGCGATCCAGCCAGCTGTTCTGCAGACGCCCTTGGCGGCAGCGGAACCTGAAAATCCTCACTTCGATCGACCGCTTCGGATGATCATCACACCGCAAAAGCCGCCGAGCAAATACAAGGTTTTGCAGCGGCTTTTGAACGAACTTGGATACAATGCCGGGCCGGTCGATGGCGTTGTTGGGCGCAAGACCCGGGCGGCAATCGAGCTTTATCAGGAAGGCGCGGACCTGCCGATCACTGGCAACATTACCGACAGTCTGGTGGCGCGGATTTACCGCGAGGCCGGGTATGAAAAGCCGCACAACGCCAAGCTCCGCGTTCGCCGCAAGTTCCGCGATATCTATAGCGCTCCGGTTACAATCAAGGCTGCTGGCGAGGACATCGGCACCCATGTCTTCACCGCACTTGATTTTAAAAAGGGCGACCCGTCCGTGGAGTGGATCGCCGTCTCCGCAGAAGGCGAACGCGGCGGCGCATCATACGAAATCCTGGATCGACTGGAGATCCCGCAAAAGGTCGCCGAAGACCTTTCGAAAATGCTGACGCCGGGGACATCATTGACCGTGACGGACCGCAGCTATCAACGTAACACGGGTCTTGGCACAGACTTCGTTGTGATCACGCGCTGAGTGATCGGCCAAGCGACTTGTGCCGGATTTCCGGCGCAAGACTATTATCCGGATAACCTCACAATTCTGGCGTGAACGTCACCAATCTGTCGTCACTCTCCCGTATCGCAAGGGAACTTTCGAACAGCGATCCGGGAGAGCGAGATGCCTCAGAGCACGTTAACTGCATCCAAGAAACGTTTGAAAAACGCGGTGCACCGCTCAGATGCCGCGTCCCGCGATGGAATGCTGGAACGGCTCTTTACCTTCGCATTCAAGGGCCTGGTCTATCCGCAAATATGGGAAGACCCGGATGTCGATATGCGGGCGCTCCGTCTGACCCCGGAAAGCCGGATGGTGACGATTGCGTCTGGTGGCTGCAACGTGATGTCTTACCTGACCGCCAACCCCGCAGAGATCACCGCTGTTGATTTGAACCGGGCACACGTTGCCCTCGGCCGTTTGAAACTCGCTGCGGCAAAGCACTTCCCGAACTACGAGACCTTTTATCGTTTCTTTGGTGAGGCGGACGAGAAGGCCAACGTCGCAGCGTATGAGCGTTTCCTCAAAGCCAACCTTGATCCGGAAACCATTCACTACTGGGAAGGCCGGGATCTGGCGAATTGGGGCCGCAAGCGCATAACGCTGTTCTCGCGTGACCTCTACCACCAC
This sequence comes from uncultured Labrenzia sp., assembly GCA_937911395.1. GTDB lineage: Bacteria > Pseudomonadota > Alphaproteobacteria > Rhizobiales > Stappiaceae > Roseibium. The sequence continues at coordinate 5,912 of CALDSI010000158.1, read as the reverse complement.
GGCCTTCTCGGCTACTGCATTGGTGCCGGGCATCTGGTCGCCCGCCTGTATGGCATTGACCCCAAGCACATGGTCCGGGCCAAGTCTCTTGAAGAGCAGCGCAGCTTCTTCGACACGGCTCTGGCACCGCTGTTTGACAAGCGCCTGGTCCGCTGGGCGACATCGAAAAAGATGTCTCTTTATGGTTTAGGCATTCCGCCGGCGCAATATGATGCGCTGGTATCCGGCAATGCGGACGGCAACATGTCTGCAGTTCTGAAAGAGCGGCTGGAGAAACTTGCTTGCGATTTCTCCATGTCAGACAACTACTTCGCGTGGCAGGCCTTTGGCCGGGGTTATGCGCCGCAAGATGGCGGAACGACCGGTAAATCCGGACCTCTGCCGCCGTATCTGAAGCGCGATCATTTTGAAGACATTCGCGACCGCGCGGGCCGCGTCCGGCTCCTGAACCGGAACTTCACCGAGCATCTGCAAAGCGTTGGCGAGGATGTCCTGGACGCTTACGTCCTGCTTGATGCGCAGGACTGGATGACGGATCACCAGCTCAATGCGCTTTGGAGCGAGATCACCCGGACGGCGCGTCCGGGCGCAAGGGTGATCTTCCGGACGGCTGCCGAACCGAGCCTTTTGCCGGGCCGTGTTGCCGACGAGATCCTGGACCGCTGGACCTATGAAGCTGAGGAGAGCCTTCAGCTCGGCCGTCAGGATCGATCCTCGATCTATGGCGGGTTCCACCTGTACGTCTTCAAAGGATAGGCGAGCGCCGCAAAACGTCATGAGCCAAACAGCTGATACCGCAAGCCTGATGGATGCGGTCTACCGCAACCAGCGCCACATCTACGATCTGACCCGCAAATATTATCTGCTCGGACGGGACCGGCTTATCCGCGATTTGGCGCCACCGGAGGGCAGTCATGTTCTTGAGCTTGGTTGCGGCACAGGGCGCAATCTGATCGCGGCGGCCAAGCGTTATCCTAACGTGCGGTTTTGTGGCCTCGACATTTCTGAACAGATGCTTGACACGGCCCGCGCGAATATCGAAAGAGCAGGCCTCACAGACCGGATCACTCTTGTTCGAGGTGATGCTTCAGACCCGGCGGCGGTAAAGCCGCTGGGAGTTCCCCAGTTTGAACGGGTATTCTTCTCCTACACCCTGTCCATGATGCCGATTTGGTGTGAGGCGCTGGCGGCTGGATTGGCGCACCTGGCTCCCGAAGGGCGCATTCACATCGTCGACTTCGGCCAGCAGGAGGGGCTGCCGGTGTGGTTCAAGGCGCTACTAATGAAATGGCTGGCCTCTTTCCACGTCACACCGCGCGCGGATCTGCGGGAGGAACTGCAGAGACTGGCGCGGGACAACGGCGCTACATGTTCCTGCAAGCCAACCTATCGCGGCTATGCGGTTATGGCAGCCCTCCGCAAACCGTGATCCATCCGGATCAATCGCCGGCGACGAAGTAATGCAGAGTACCATCCGGGCCGATGCCGACACGGTAGAAATTCCAAGCGCCGTATTGCTCCATTTCGGCAAAGTCCCCGGAGGTCACGATCCGGAACAGCTCAACCTTTTGCTCCGGCGTTAGATTCTGGATCGGATAGCGGGAGAAATACGGCCAGACATACACTTCCTGCGGTGTGCCAACGTCCACATGTACGAAACCAGCGTCCAGTATGTCTGCGAGGATTGCCAGGATCTCGTAACCTTCCCCGTCGCCGGAGCTCTCTTTCAGGAAATCGATCGGGTCTTCAATTTCTCCGAACGACAGGGTCGGCATGACCTCGTTGCTTTCCAGAATGATGCGCATCCGGTTGATATCGCCGGACTGAGCGGCCTCCATCATCTGGGAATGCATGCGGGCGACGGGTTTGGGCAGATAGGACTTGTTGTAAAGGATTTGTGGGCGATCCTGGAGCACGTCCGGGACGTCGACAATTGCCTCGTCAGCACCGTCCAAGGTGCCAGGCAGATCATCGAGTGGGATCGTTTCTGGGGAGGCTGCAGGACTGTCTTCACCTTGGGCCGGCGACACTTCTATCGTCTCGACAGTGACCGTTTTGGCTGGAGCGTTCCCAACACACAAGAGAAAGGCAACGCATGCTCCGAAGGTTTGCAATTTCATCGGTCTTTCCCCTTTAGAATCGCTTTGCCACCAGCCGTTCTTCTTTAATCAGTTCATGGCAATGTGAAAACAATAAGAAACGGCGTTGATATGCTTGTGGTGCATGGGCTGCAGCGCTATCGAAGGTATTCCCTCACGCTCGGGCGACGACAACACACCCAAGGCTGGCCTGTGACCTTTTTGGAATATGCCGTTATCGGCTTCTTCATTGGTATCATTACAACGGCGCCGGTCGGACCCGTCAACGTCATGGCCATCCAGCATGCCGTGCGCAGCGGGTTTCGCCATGGGGTGTTCGTTGGACTTGGGGCTGTTGTCGCAGACACGATTTATGCGACCGCCGCGATATTTGGCGTCTCCGCCGTAACGCGGTTCATCGAAGGCCAATTCGATCTGATTGAGATCGTCGGCGGAGCGCTTCTGATCATTTTCGGATTTAAAATCTGGAACAGCCATCCGCACTTGAACGGCGGCGATGACGGCAAGGAGCACGGGTTCTGGGGCGATGCAACGGCGGCGTTCTTCATGGCCATCACAAACCCGGGAACAATTCTCGCGTTTATCGCGATTTTCGGCAGTCTGGGAGATTGGCGTCCGGACCACGACAATTACTTCGGATCGATGATGATGGTCGCCGGTGTCACGGCCGGTGCCTGTTCCTGGTGGATCTTCATTTCCGCAACGGTGACCCACTTCAGGTCCCGGATCGACGATGCCTGGCTCGACCGGGCCAATCATATTGCCGGTGCCATTTTGATGATCTTCGGCGGGCTGATTTACCTGAAACTGGCTTACGATCTGATCCGCTGATCCTGCGGCCTGGGCTTTGCGCGAAACAAGACTCAAAAAGGCCGGACGAACCGGCCTCTCCAAATATCAGTACTTGCCAAGCTGATGCTACTGCAGAACCCGGTTGACCGTGTAGTCGCCGCGCTGAATGCGGTCCGGCAAACCTTCCGCCAATTTGGCAACAGCATCTTCGCCATAGGCCGCAACAAGGTCGGCGAGGGCGGTGAACATTGCGGCATGTGCGACAGCATCCGCGTCGACACCATTGGCAATAGCTTCTGACCAGGCTTCTGAAATGAAGCCCAATGCAGCGCGCCGAATATCCTCGTCTTCGGCAAATTCGGCTTCCATTGCCGCTTCGGCGTAATCGTCGTTGATCATTCGTTCCCTTACCGGTCTTTCCCGACGCGCATGGTATCAACCCCAGCGTGTCCCATCCCCGAATCTCATGAACAGATCCTAGCACGGTGAATCGCGCTGATAAGCAACCGTGAACACAAACTTAACGGCCACCCACAAATTTGATGCAAAAAGTTTACGAACTGATAACGAAATGGAAAAAACTGCCGGGTTTAGCGCCCGTAACGGCTGGTCACGTCGGATATGATCGTTTCGCCTTGGCCCAAATACTGTGCCATGGCGAGACGTGCGGCGTCCGTGCAGTCCTGATAAGCGACTGAAAAACCGCGATAACCCTGATTGAAACGCTCAATGAACCGCCGTCGCCGGTTTTCATCCCGTGTTTCAGCGTCGAGGAATTCCTCCATACGATCGCGCCAGGTCGGCGTGTCGTCTTCTCCGCACAGCGGGCGCAGGTAATGCAGCGCTCCAAAGATTTCAGACAGCCGCATCAGCTGCGGTTCATATGGGGGAGCGCTGACGCCGGGTGTGTCCTGTGCAGAGGCAGTTAGAGGTCCGGATGCGACAAGAAACGCCGCCAAAAAGGCGGCGGCGGGAAACCCAGGTTGTATCGTGTTTCCGAACATAGGGCGATCATGCGCCGGGCGATCGCTTCCTGCAACAGCTATGGTGCGTTGACCCCAGGATTTAACTTCTCAGGAGATCTCGGAGAGCAGGCGCCGGATCCGCGCCGGCGTTCCAGGTGTCGTGATGCGGCCGTCCAGGTCTTTCAGGGCCACCCATTCGGCTGCGGTGGCATCATCGCCGGCAACAAGAACTCCGGACGGGTTTGCCGCAACAAAAACTGCCAAAACGAAATGAGAAAGGATGTTCCCGGTTTCATCACGTTGAATGGAATCAAAAACTTCGACGGGCCCGTCAAGTTCTGCCGTTAGTTCGGTCTCCTCGCGCAACTCCCGTGCTGCAGCTTCGGCGAGCGTTTCGCCGAATTCGACTTTGCCTCCGGGCAGGCTCCAATGGTCCTTGTAGGGCGGTTTGCCGCGCTTGATGAGAAGCGCGGAGCCATCCTTGTGGCAAAGCACGCTGACGCTGAGAACGGGAGCGGAAGGAAAGGGACGGGACATACCCGAACTCTGTCACATAAAAGGTCTATCAGGCAAACAGGGCGTCGATCTCTGCCTGTGCGTCATCGCCTTCGGGTTGCTCGGCTTCCGGTTTGACGTGACCGTGGATCACACCACTTGCCGTCGAGATCAGTGGTTTGATCTCGTGGGTCGCGAAGTCGGCGATCTCCGCGGCGATCACTGACGGGTCTTCGGTTTCGCGGAGTTGATCCTGGATTTGAGCCACGAGCGCATTGATGTCGGAGACGCGAGCTTCAAGGCGCTCGCGATGGTGGGCCGGTGCGGCATGATAGTCAAGGATCGCCAGTTTCTTGTCCTTGAAGGATGAATTCTCAAAGTGCCCTTCGTAGTCAAGCGGCTGCCATTCCAAAACATCAGCCGCGCAGTCGGGCATTGCCGGCAGCATTTCGAGCAGCATCATCACTTCATTGAAATGGTTTAGGTAGTCGGTTGCCAGGCCGGTCTGGGAATTGATATTGGCCTGCTCCAGCCGTTCGGCGGCCAGCTCACCGGCGCCCAAAACTGGATCCACACATTCCATACCCGACCCCCGATTATGTTACTTTTGAAAAAGCTAGCGCTTTATCGTTTCAAATTGCCTAACTTCACGTCATTTCTTGATAATTCGCAAACGGGCATGTGAATAAGGACAACCAGACATGTGCGGACGTTACAGCCTGACAGCCACACCGGACGATGTACGGGCGCTTTTTGGCTACATCGATCAACCGAATTTTCCGGCACGCTACAACATCGCGCCGACTCAACCGGTGGCGACCGTGATCAATGCGCATGGCCAGCGGCGGTTTCAACTTGTCCGCTGGGGCCTGATCCCCTCCTGGGTGAAAGACCCGGCAAGTTTCACGCTCCTCATCAATGCGCGCGCAGAGACAGCTACCGATAAACCATCTTTCCGGTCGGCCATGAAACACCATCGGTGTCTGTTTCCAGCCTCCGGTTTTTACGAGTGGCGGCGGACACCTGAGGGCAAGCAACCCTTCTATATCTCGCCTGCAAACGGCGGGGTGATGGCCTTTGCCGGCCTTTGGGAAACGTGGTCCGACCCGGATGGTGGCGACATGGATTCCGGTGCGATGCTGACCACGCAATCCAACCGGATGATGTCCGAGATTCACCACCGCATGCCGGTGATCCTGAAACCGGAGAGTTTCGAGACATGGCTGGACACCGGCAATGTGCCCGTTCGGGATGTGAAACAGCTGATGCTGCCAATCGAAGACGATTATCTGAAAGCTGTTCCCGTCTCAACGCGGGTCAATAAAGTCGTGAATGATGACCCGGACCTGCAAGTCGAGGTTTCGCTAGAGATGTCAGTTCCGGCAGACGCAACGGAAAAGAAAAGTCGAACTCAGAAGAAGACGGCAACAGGCGGTGGGCAATTGGATCTGTTTTGAGCGGCACGGAACCGATGGTTTTCGAGCGAGTGGAACGACCGGTGTGAGGCCAATTAGACCGATGCTGCATATTGCACGAACGGCCGTTTTGGGATTTGCCTATC
>CALDSI010000157.1 GCA_937911395.1 uncultured Labrenzia sp. | reverse complement strand
TTCATCATGTCCGCCATCTGGCGGTGCATTTTCAAAAGCGTGTTGACCTCGGCCACCTCAACACCGGAACCACTGGCGATGCGCGTTTTCCGGCTGGCTTTGAGGAGGTCGGGCTTCTTGCGCTCGGTCGGGGTCATCGACTGGATGATCGCGATCTGGCGCTTGAACATCTTGTCGTCGAGACCGGCGGCGTCGATCTGCTTTTTCATTTTGCCGACGCCCGGCAGCATGCCCATCATCCCGGACATTCCGCCGAGCTTTTCCATCTGCTTGAGCTGCTCGGCAAGATCTTCCAGGTCGAAATGACCCTTCTGCATCTTCTTCGCCATCTTTGCGGCCTGTTCCGCATCAATGGCTTCGGCCGCTTTCTCAACGAGCGAGACGATGTCGCCCATGCCGAGAATCCGATCGGCGATCCGTTTCGGATAGAAGTCTTCCAGCGCGTCGGATTTTTCACCCGTACCGATCAGCTTGACCGGCTTGCCGGTGACAGCCTGCATGGACAGGGCCGCACCGCCGCGCCCGTCGCCGTCCATACGGGTCAGGGCGATGCCGGTGATGCCTACGCGCTCGTCAAAGTTTTGGGCTAAATTAACGGCGTCCTGACCGGTCAAACTGTCGGCAACAAGAATGATTTCATGCGGATTGGCGGCGGCCTTGACCTCGGCCATTTCCACCATCAGCGGCTCATCGATATGGATCCGGCCCGCGGTGTCGAGGAGAACCACGTCATAACCGCCGAGCTTGGCGGCGGACATCGCACGGTTTGCAATTTCGACCGGGCCCTGGCCTTCGATGATCGGCAGGGTGTCAACGTCGTTTTGCTCGCCCAGGATTTTCAGCTGCTCTTGCGCGGCCGGACGGCGGGTATCGAGCGAGGCCATCAACACCTTGCGCTTGTCGCGCTGGGTGAAACGGCGGGCAATCTTGGCTGTGGTGGTGGTTTTACCTGAACCTTGAAGGCCGACCATCATGATCGCGACCGGCGCCGGTGCGTTCAGGTCGATCGGCTGACCTTCTTCACCGAGCATTTCAACAAGTTGGTCGTGAACAATCTTCACCACCATCTGGCCCGGGGTGACGGATTTGACGACCTCAGCGCCAACGGCACGGTGGCGGACCTTGTCGGTGAAAGAGCGAACGATCGGCAGGGCAACGTCGGCCTCGATCAGCGCACGGCGGATTTCGCGCAGCGCTTCGTTGACGTCGTTTTCAGACAGCGCACCGCGGCCGGTGAGCTTGTCGAAAATACCGCTTAGTCGATCGGACAGGCTTTCAAACATCAAAGGGTCCTTGGCTCAATTCGTTTCGGGAAATCTCCCGAACCATATGGGGAACCGGCCTTCAAATCCAACCGAATGCGAGGGCGCAAAGCAGTTTGACACCCGAGGGCGCATCGCGCTGTCGGGTGGGAACCTCCGGGCGCTCTTTATACCTTTGCGGGTCCCGGTCGGCGGATTGAATTGTCAGTCACTCATATGGAGTTCGCGGGCTTATGCCGGAAAGAGGGAAGAGAGTCAAGGAATGCTGCGGACCCGGGGGCATAACTCAGATGATAATCGCTGGAACCGGTTTGGTGTTGAAAGCTATGGACTGATGGCGATTTTAAGCTCACTGAACCATTTTTCCATCTCTCTCATTTTCTTATCTGGTTCGGCAAACAGGAAAGATGCCGGAAATCTCCACCTTCGAAACAAAATATATCAGAATATTTTTGTACGGCGGTCCTGCTGTTGCTCTCAAAATAAGTTATGTTATAACGTTCAAAATTCATTCGTGATTGGCATTCATGCAACACACTCATGCCGCTTCGTTGAACAGCAAGACAGCACCAGCCATTCGAAATCGAAGCTATAAATCAACAGATTCATCTTCAACCTGCCTCATCGAGAGTTCTAAGACTTACTTCCCTTCGGGAGTGCTGGTCTGATGAATTCTTCTGAAGAATTGCGGTTGCCGAAGCACGTCACTATCGCCGTTGTCGGCGCTGGGCCGGCAGGACTGGGTGTCGCACGCGTTCTGCGTGACCTTGGAATTCCGGATGTCTGGGTCTTGGAACGCGGCAAAATCGGTGAAAGCTTCCGCCGTTGGCCTGCGGGAACGCGGCTTTTAACGCCCTCTTTTCCTGGCAATGTGTTCGGTGTGACAGACCTGAATGCGATTAGTTATGACAGTTCACCCGGTTGGTCGATGAAATGCGAACATGCAGATGGACGCACTTATGCGAAGTACCTCGATATGGCAGCAGGTGCTTTCGGGCTGAATGTTCAATGCGGCATTGAAGTTTTTGATCTTGAGCCTGCAGGGGATTGGTTCAGTCTCCGCACAGATCGGGGTCTGTTCCATGCCGATTTTGTGATTTGGGCCTGCGGGCAATTTGGCACGCCTTTCAAAGGCAAGTTGATCGGCGCGGAACATGGCAAACACTACGGAACAGTGAAGCGCTGGAAAGATTTGCCCGGCGACGAGATTTTCGTCGTCGGTGGATATGAAAGCGGCATTGATGCGGCGCTTGGGCTGGTCCGCTCAAACAAACGCGTTACCGTTTTCGACTCTGAAACGCCTTGGGAAGACACCGACAAAGACCCTAGCAGAGCGCTCTCTCCCTACACGCAACAACGGCTTAGAGCCGCACTTAAGGGTGGCAGCATTGCTCTTGAAGGCGGTGTTGAAATTATTGCGCTTGAATCCGAGGCGGATGGCGTTCGAATTCTCGCAGCCGACGGTCGTAGCTGGCTGACGCAGCATACGCCCATTTTGGCGACTGGTTTCGGAAGTGGCACCGAAGTCGTTTCAGAATGGTTCGACTACTCAGAAAACGGCATCCCGCTGTTAACGGACCAAGATGAATCCACTGCCTTGCCGGGTCTGTTTCTGGTCGGACCTGAGGTCTCCCACAGGGGGCACCTTTTCTGTTTCATCTATAAGTTCCGGCAACGCTTTGCTGTTGTGGCCAATGCCATCGCGACACGGCTTGGGGCCGACACCTCTGCTCTCGAGGCATATCGTTACAACAACATGTACCTGGACGACTTGTCGTGTTGTGACGACGACAAGTGCCTGTGCTGACAACACACCCCAGCGCCCTCGGATCAAGTGAACCACTTGGTTGGCGTTAGGTAGCAAGATCTCTTCGACTCCCTTCGCGAATACGCGGTCACTTGGTGCCCTCGCGAAGAAGACAGCATCGACTAGATGAAATCTCTTTCAGACCAGTTCGGTACGGACAACACCGTGTCCGGTCTCATCTGAATAGGCCTCTTCAAGTGAAGGACTTTTACTATGACCGTAACGGCATCAGGCCAGGCAGTCCCAAGCAATGTGAATTCCACGACAGGACTTGCAGTCACCGCGCTCTTGATCACAGCCATAGTGGCAGGTTCGATTGTTGGTCTTTCAAGCCCGACTGCGGGTAAATTCCTGTCATCTGGAACAGATCAGACGCTTCTGGTTCTCATATCTCTTTTGTTTTTTTGCGTTCAACTGCGCTCAGTTGCACATGGCTTTGCGAACGCGCGCTTCATCACATTAGCGCTTCTGGCAAACTACGTGATCGTTCCATTTATAGGCTTGGCCATCGCGTCCTTGTTTTTGCAAGGCAAACCTCTGCTTTTTACCGGATTGATGATCTATTTTCTTGCCCCCTGCACCGATTGGTTTTTGGGTTTCACCCATATGGCTAGAGGCAACACTGCACTTGGAGCAGCTCTGCTACCAATTAACATGGGCGTTCAATTACTGCTTTATCCATTTTGGCTTTGGGCTCTGACCCACAATACAGGCATCGTCGACTTTTCCACTATCCCAAACCTGCTAATGCAGTGGTTTCTTGTGCCCTTTATCGTTGCTCAAGTTGCGCGTGCGCTGTGTGCAAAGATCTTTTCATCCAGTGTTTTCGAGCGCCTGACAAATTGGGCAGACATCGCCATTCCGCTTGCGACTTCGGCGCTTATTCTTCAAATTTTTGCTGGCAATATTGCAATGCTGTCAGATCACGTTGGCACAATCAGTGGAATACTTCTGGCAATCTTCTTGTTCTTCGTCGCAACATTTTTGATGAACGAGGGGATGGCGCGCCTGTTCCGCTTCGACTATCCAGAACATGCTCTCATGACAATGACCACGGCCGCTCGCAACGCCCCTTTGATGCTTGCAGTAACCGCGGTGGCAATACCGGACCAGCCGCTGGTTTATATGGCTTTGGTCGTTGGAATGCTCGTCGAGTTCCCACATCTGACCGCTTTGAAACAGCTTTTGCTTGCTCAAAAAGGGCGAAAAATTACTAAATTACAATCATAGATGCGGGGTCATTATCTGCAGATGCAGCCCCAAGCCTCGCAACGGTTCATGACGTACAAATTATTACCATTGGGATACGTCAACTCAAGCGAGCTCAAATAGAAAAACGGCTTCTGGATCACTCCAGAAGCCGTCTTGCGAAACAGGTCTTGAGAGCTGCTTATTCCGCAGCGGTCTCTGCAGCAGCTGCTTCTGCTTCGGCCTTTTTGGCTTCAGCCTTGGCTGCCTTTGCAGCAGCTGCTTCCGCGCGGGCGTCTTCGTTGAGGCGCTTGGAGCGGGCGTTGGTGTTCTCTGTGATACGGGCAGACTTACCGCGGCGGTCGCGCAGGTAGTAGAGCTTCGCACGGCGGACTTTACCGCGGCGGACAACCTCTACGCCTTCCAGCATCGGAGAGAAGATCGGGAACACACGCTCAACACCTTCGCCGTAGGAAATCTTGCGAACGGTGAAGCTTTCGTTGATGCCGCCGCCGGAACGCGCAATGCATACGCCTTCATAAGCCTGGGTACGGGTCCGGTTGCCTTCGGTGACTTTCACCAGAACGCGGACGGTATCGCCCGGAGAAAATTCAGGAAGCTTACGCTGAGCTTCGATTTTCGCCATTTCTTCAGCGTTCAGCTGCTCGATGATATTCATGGCATGTTTCCCTTTTCAATTACAAAGCGGTCAGAGCGTCCTTGGGATCAAAGGTGCCAAGAACGGGTTCACCAGCTTTGGGCCATGTTGCATATCCGCCGGATTTTATGGAGTTCGATGCTCTATAAAAAGCATCGACCAGAACACAGGCCTTCCTGCCGGAAGACACGCATTCATCCAACTTGGGCGGGCGTATACAGGATTTTCTGGCCGTTGTCATGCGGATTCTTGCCGTTTAACTGAGAAGAAGCCAGCAGAGGTCTGGGCTTTGTACCCCAGAGCAACCATCTGTCCGGAATACGCGATCTTTGGTGACCACATTGCGGGATCACTAACCGCTCGACAAAGCTGCGCGACTAACTTGAGTGTTTCGGACCTTCGGAACAACACAAGGCGCTGAAACTTAACGCAAGGTCAAAGGGCACGCACAGCTTTTCAAAAAGCTGCTTGACTCTCTGCCCGTTCTCCGGAATCAATAAGAACAAACAGAGAACAAAAACCAGCGTGATTGGAATCAACGTGCACAATGTCCGCCGAATCCGAACATAGCACATCTCTTGCCGAGCTGCGTCGCCGCATTGCGGATCTTGAGGGTCGCCTCCCCTTTAAGACGCAGTTTGGTCCGGCCCCTGCGACCGCCGCCAACCCGCAGGGGCCGGACAGTTTTTTGAAAGACCGTCAGGCAGACGGCAGGACGCAGGCTGAGGGTTTCGAAGCTGAGCCGCCCGGAAAGGACGGACCAGATGACCTCGCCGCCCGGTGCCCCTTGGGGCTGGAGACACTCGACAGGCTGTTTCAGCCCGGCAACAGCTTGTCGGGCAGCGGACTGAAATTGGGAGCCTTGCATGAGGTGGTTAGCTCCGAAAGCCGCAATGCCGGGGCGCTAAGCGGCTTCGGCCTTGCGCTTCTTGCACGGCTTCTGGCCATAAGGTCCGGGCCGGTTCTGGTGGTCCAGGATATCCGGGCCACTCAGGAATCCGGCCGGTTTCACGGCGCCGGGCTGCTGGACTTCGGCATTGATCCGGCCCGGCTGATCGTGGTGCGGGCGAGAAAGCTGGAAGACGTTCTGTGGTGTCTTGAAGAAGGCGCGTCCTGCAGTGCCCTTGCCGCCGTTGCCGGCGAAATCCAGGGCAGGGAACGTCTCGTGGATCTCACAGCAAGCCGCCGTATTTCCCTGCGGGCCAGCCGCAGCACGGTCCCGGTCATCTTGCTCCGTCATGGGGCAGCACAGGAACCGACCGCAGCCGTCACCCGCTGGCAGATTTCTCCGGCCGCCTCAAAGGCTCCGGAGTTCTTGGAAAAAGCACCCCATGCGGGCCTTGGAGCGCCAGCATGGCACATCGACCTGACGCGGAACCGGGAGGGCCGTCCCGGCCGCCTGACCGTGGAGTGGGACCATGCGAGACAAACATTTGCCGCACCAGCGCATCCTCTCGCTCTGGATCGCGGATCTTCCCTGCGACCGGATCCTGCGCCGGCTGCGGGTCAGCTCCACACCCTCCGCCCGGCAGGCTGAACCGCCGCTCGCCGTTTTGGAAAAAATCCGGGGCGCCCGCCGGATTGTCTCCTTGAATGAAACCGCAAGGGCCTGCGGCCTACGCCTCGGCGAGGCGGAAGCCGATGCGCGGGCCCGGATCCCGCATCTTTTGTGTGAAGACGCCGATCCGGAAAAGGACGCCGCCTTGCTGGGCGCTGTCGCGGATTGGTGCGCCCGCTACACGCCTTTGGTGGCGCTCGACGGCAAGGACGGATTGTTTCTCGACATCACGGGCTGCGCACACCTCTTCAAAGGAGAAGAGGCTCTTTTAAAAGATGCCTTGGAACGGCTTCACCGGCAGGGGTTTTGCGTTGCCGGTGCGATCGCCGGAACCGCAGGGGCGGCTTGGGCGCTCGCCCGCTTCGGTTCCGGCGGTGTTTTGGCGGACAGCCAGGAACGGCAAGCCCTCGCCCCCTTGCCGCTTGCAGCTCTTCGGGTGCCTCCTGAAGCTGTCTCCGGCCTGAACCAGGTTGGCTTGAAAACCATTGGTCAGCTGTATGACCGGCCGCGCGCGCCGCTCACCAACCGTTTTGGCGCAGACCTCATCCTCCGGCTTGATCAGGCGCTTGGGCTTCAAGGAGAGGCACTCTCTCCGCGCTTCGAAGCTCCGCTGATTTCCGCAGAGCGGCGGTTCTTCGATCCCATCTCACAGCTGGAGGACGTCAAGGCGGTCGCCCTCTCCCTCGCCGGTCAGACTGCCAAAGCGCTGGAACGCCGGGTCGAAGGCGGCCGCGTCTTTGAATTGAGCCTGTTCCGGGTCGATGGCGCGGTTCAAAAATTCCGCGTCGGCACCAGCAGCCCGTTGCGCGACCCCAAACGCGTTCTCCGGCTGTTTGCCGAAAAACTGAAGGCCGATGAAGGGGCGATCGATGCCGGCTTCGGTTACGATCTTGTCCGCCTGGATGTTCTGGTCGCCGACAAGGCCCCCGCCGTTCAATCGGCGCTAACAGCGAACGGCGCGGTGGAAGCCGATGCCAGCCTGGACGATCTGGTGGACCGGCTGGGCGCCCGCTTGGGCCCTGAGCGTGTTACCCGGCTTTTGCCGGTCGACCGGCACCTGCCGGAAAGCCAGACCGGGTATGTGCCCGCCGCCTTTGCCCGGCAAGACGCGCTCGTCTGGTCCGGGTTTTCAAAAAGCATAGCTGCTCCCGATCTGCACCGCGCGCACCCCTCATCCAGTCCTCAACTCGGGTTTGCCGAAGACACCCGTCCGGCAGGAAGGACAGAATCCTCCAGCTGGCAGGAGGGCCTAATGACGCGTCCCTTGCGGCTGATCGAGCCGGCAGAAGAAGTCGAGGCTCTGGCCATGGTGCCGGACGGGCCGCCGCTAAGGTTCCGTTGGCGCCGCGGCATCTACCAGGTCGTCCGCTCCGAAGGCCCGGAACGCATTGCCCCGCCCTGGTGGATTGGCGCGAACGACCGGCCCTCAGAGGCCAAGGAGGGCGTGA
>CALDSI010000156.1 GCA_937911395.1 uncultured Labrenzia sp. | reverse complement strand
GACACACTTTCCTCATAGGTGAGGCAGGGTTGTTCGATGTAAACATCGAGAGAAGAGACCGCGCCTACAACCCGTGCAGCTTCATGCCGGGTCCAGCCTGTGTTGGCGTCGGCAACCAGAATGTCTGAAGGTTTCAAGACCGCTCGTGTAGCCCGGATGCGTTCAATATCGTCATTTGCATCGCCGCCCACTTTAAGCTGAAACTTGGTGTAGCCTTCTGCCGCATAGCCTTCGATCTTGGCGGCCATGGTTTCGGGGGCTTCCTGGCTGATCGCCCGGTAGAGCACAACATTGTCCTGCGCCGCGCCACCCAGCAGCGTATAGACCGGTTGGCCGGTTGCCTTGCCCAGGAGATCCCAGCAGGCGATGTCGATCGGCGCTTTTGCGTAAGGATGACCGCGCAAGGCTGCGTCCATAACGCGATTGACTTCACCGATATTGAGCGGATCCAAGCCGATCAGATGCGGTGCCAGTTCCTGGATGCCGGAGCGCACGCCAAGGGCGTAGCTTGGCAAATAGGCTGATCCAAGCGGACAGCACTCCGCATAGCCTGTGAGGCCATCATCGGTCAAAAGTTCAACAACGGTGCTGTCGAAGACATCAATGTAATTGCCATTCGACCAGCTGTACCGGCCCTCCTTTAGGGGAAGATCCACCTGGTAAACATTGATCGCGGTGATTTTCATGGTGTTCCTCCGATGAAGGGTTTTAGAAGCGGCCGGATGAATACGCCGCAGGATCGATTGTTGGCTGTGTTTTGTTTGCAAGCGCGCGGATCAATTCGGCGGTGCCGGCAGACTGGGTCAATCCGAGATGGCCGTGCCCGAAGGCGTAGATGACTCGTTTGTCTTTCGATGAGTGTCCGATCACCGGAAGGCTGTCCGGCAAGGAAGGGCGGAACCCCATCCATTGGTGTCCGGTTTTCTTATCGAGCTCGGGCAAAAAGGAGCTGGCCTTATCAAGAAGTATCTAGGCCCGTTTATAGGTGGCGGGAAGCTTCAATCCGCCCAATTCAACAGCCCCACCAACCCGAATGCCGTCGTTGATGCGGGTGACGACAAAGCCGTGTCCAGGGAAGGTCAGGTGCGTCTTCAAATCGAAGTCAGTTGCCGGAAGTGTTGTGTTGTAACCGCGCTCGGTTTCCAGCGGGATCGTGTCGCCGAGCGTATTGGCCAAGTGGTGCGACCAGGCACCGGCAGCAACAATCACGTGCGATGCGCGGTGGATCCCGTTTGCTGCATGGATCTCAACCCCGTCGCCCGTTGACCGGAGCTGCGTTGCATTTGCTTCGATCACGTTTCCGCCGCGCGTGCGGAAGGCTGCCGTCAAATGGGAAAGCCAGACCGCTGGGTCACAGGTATTGATCCAATCCGGTGTGAACCCGGCGAAGGAAAAGCGACGGTCGATGCCGGGCTGGATATCCGCAATTTCATACGGCGATTTCAGAAGCTTGAAATTGACGCCATGTTTCCGGCGTAACTCCCAACCGGGCAAACTCGCCTGATACTCCCGTTCGCCCTCGTAAAGCTGCAATTGGCCGTCTCTGCGGATCAGCTCGTCAGCTGAAGTGTCGCTGATCAGCCTTTCCAGAGCTCCGTGCGACAGCTTCATCATATCGGCCTGTGCCGCGAGGCTCTTCTGATGTCTATCTGGCAGGCTGGCCCGCCAGAAACGTACCAGCCAGGGAAGGATCTTGAATGCGTAAGCGGGGGGAACGGCCAAAGGTCCCAAGGGATCCAGCAGCCACTTGGGCGCCTTGCGCATGATGCCGGGCGCGGCAAGTGGCATGATGTCCGCAAAGGCAAAACCACCGGCGTTCATGTCTGAGGCTCTTGGACTGCTGTCTTGGCGGTCGAGAACGGTCACCTTGCGGCCGTCCGCCTGAAGGGCGAGGGCTGCAGAGATGCCGATAACGCCGGCTCCGATGACAATCACATCTTGCACGTTGAGATCCGATAAAATCTTGAGAGGCTGCCCCGCCGGGTAGGTCATTGGCGGGACAGGGAATGGCTTACGACAGGGTGTAGGCTGTCTTGACAGTGGTGTAGAATTCCGCAGCGTAGCGTCCCTGCTCGCGGGAGCCAAAGCTGGACCCCTTCGTGCCACCGAACGGAACGTGATAATCGACGCCAGCGGTTGGCAGGTTGACCATGACCATTCCGGCTTGGGCATTCTTCTTGAAATGATGCGCGTGTTTCAGCGAGGTGGTGCAAATGCCTGCGCTGAGTCCGAATTCCGTGTCGTTGGCGATGGCAAGGGCTTCGTCATAGTCTTTGACCCGGATTACAGATGCGACCGGCCCAAATACATCCTCACGGTTGATCCGCATGGCGTTGGTGGTTTCCGTGATCAAGGCCGGAGCCATAAAGAAACCGCTTGTGGCGAGTTCCAGTTGTTGGCCGCCCAGAACCTTGCCGCCTGCTTTGCCTGCGATGTCGACTTAGGAAAGGTTCTGCTCGAGCTGACGTTGAGCGACGGCGGGGCCCATCTGTATGCCCGTTTCAAGGGCATGCCCGACCTTGAGCGCCATCATCCGGTCGTAGAGCGTTGCCACAAACTGGTCGTGGATCTTCTCCGTGACGATCAACCGGGAGCTGGCGGTGCAGCGCTGACCAGTGGAGAAGAACGCGCCGTTCAAGCAAGAATCGACGGCAAGTTCCAGATCGGCGTCGTCCAGAACAACCATCGGGTTCTTGCCGCCCATTTCCAGCTGGACCTTTTTCAGATTTGCTCCGCAGGCCGCAGCGATCCCGCGGCCCGTCGGGACCGAGCCGGTGAAGGAAATCGCGTTGACCTTGACGCTGTCGATCATGCGCGGGCCAAGCTCCGATCCGCGACCCATCACCAGATTGACGACACCGGCTGGCAAGCCAGATCGGGAGATGATCTCGACCAACGCATGTGCGCATCCAGGCACGAGTTCCGCCGGTTTCAAGATGACGGTGTTGCCGTAGCAAAGCGCCGGTGCGAGCTTCCAGGCTGGAATGGCGATCGGAAAGTTCCAGGGGGTGATCAATCCGATGACGCCAACCGGTGAGCGCGTGATATCGATCTCCACGCCCGGACGAACCGAGTCGAGCCGGTCACCCGTTTGGCGGAGCGCTTCACCTGCAAAGAACTTGAAGATTTGGCCCGCACGCGCGGCTTCACCAATACCCTCCGGCAATGTCTTGCCTTCTTCGCGGGAGAGCAGGGTGCCGAGCTCTTCCTTGCGCGCCAGAATTTCCGTCCCAATGAAATCGAGCACGTCGAACCTTTGCTGTGGCGTGGAAGCGGCCCACTCTGGAGCCGCTGCATGCGCAGCGTCGATGGCCTTGTCGAGATCCGCCACGGTCCCCTTGGCTGCCTGGCCAAGAATGTCGGTCGTGTCCGACGGGTTCACATTGGGAGTGCTCTCGGCTGTCGCAAGCCATGCTCCGCCGATAAAGTTCTTGTAATCCATGATGATATCCAGTTTTAGGGTCGGATCCCCAAGCGATAGGGATCGGCGGGATTGAAAATCAGATTTGCGTCGGAGGTGATAAAGGCCTGTCCGGTGATTGTTGGAATAACGCCTTTGCCGGTGCCCGGCTGGTAGCTGATCCGGTAAGTGCTGCCGATGATACTCTCCTGGATCCAGTTTTCCCCAGGCGCCAGCACACCATCCTCTGCAAGACAAGCAAGTTTGG
>CALDSI010000155.1 GCA_937911395.1 uncultured Labrenzia sp. | reverse complement strand
TGATGGGCATCCGCCCCTTGCAAACCAAGCTGCTGGCTTTTGCCGTGTCGTCTTACATCTGCGGTGTTGCAGGTGCGATGATGGTGTTCTTCTGGCTCAACGCGGCTGAACCGTCATCCTACTCCATCCAGCTGTCCTTCCAGGTACTGTTCATGGTGATCCTGGGCGGCTTGGGCAGTCTTGCTGGCGCCTTCATGGGGGCGGCCTTTATCTGGATCCTGCCGGTCTTCCTGAAATTCATCCCGGGCGTTCTCGGATTTGACGTGGCAGCAGAAGCGGTTGAGCATGTCACATTCATGATCGTCGGTGCATTGATCATCTTCTTCCTGATCGTCGAGCCGCACGGGTTTGCTCGGCTGTGGCAGATCGGGAAACAAAAGCTCAGGGTCTGGCCGTTCCCGTACTAAGGCGGCCAGCCTTATACCCGCCATCCGGACTTGGACCAGTCCGGGGAGGAATGGCGTCACTGGTCTGGCGGTACCGGATCGTCCGGTCCGCATGGGAGGAGTACAAAATGAACTTCAAGCAACTTGCTCTTGGAACAGCTGTTGCCGTCGGTGTGGGCTTGTCGGGCGCTATGACGCCTGTCGCCCAGGCCGAAGACACCAACTATGTTCCGCTGCTGACTTACCGGACCGGTCCGTTTGCAGCTTCAGGTATTCACATCGCCAACGGCATGCATGACTACCTGAAAATGCTCAATGAGCGCGATGGTGGTATCGGCGGTGTCAAGCTGGCCCTCGAAGAGTGCGAAACCGGCTACAACGCGCAAAAAGGCGTGGAGTGCTACGAAGCAACCAAAGGCAAAGGCGCGCTGGTCTATAACCCGTATTCAACGGGCATCACGCTCCAGCTGATCCCGAAGGCCAGCGTTGACAAGATTCCGGTTCTCTCCATGGGTTACGGTCTGTCTGCGGCCGCAGACGGCAACACATTCCCTTGGGTCTTTAATGTGCCGGACACATACTGGGACGGTGCTTCCGTGGTCATCAAATACATTGGTGAACAGGAAGGGGGCCTGGACAATCTGAACGGCAAAAAGATCGGTTACATCTTCCTGGATGCCGGCTATGGCCGTGAGCCGATCCCGCTTCTGGAACAGCTCGCAGAAAAGCATGGCTTTGAGCTCCTGAAGTATCCGGTTGGTCTTAAGGAAATGCAGAACCAGTCCTCACAGTGGCTGAACGTGCGCCGTGACCGTCCGGACTACATGATCATGTGGGGCTGGGGCGCAATGAACCCGACCGCGATCAAGGAAGCCGTCAAGATCCGCTACCCGATGGACAAGTTCATTGGTGTGTGGTGGTCCGCAGGCGATGACGATGCGGCTGCAGGCGGTCAGGACGCCAAAGGCTACAAGGCTCTGAACTTCTCTGGCGTTGGCCGTGACTTCCCGGCTCTGGATGACATTCAGAAGTATGTCATTGACGCCGGCCTGTCTTCAACGGACAGCGAAACTCTGGGTCAGACACTTTACAACCGTGGTGTCTTGAACTCCGTGATTGTTGCCGAAGGTATTCGTACCGCTCAGGAACTGACCGGCAAGAAAGTGATCACCGGTGAAGACATGCGGATGGGTCTGGAAGCCTTGAACCTTGATGAAGCTCGCCTCGCGGAGTTGGGCCTGAAAGGCTTTGCACATCCGATGAAGGTGACCTGTGAAGACCACTCCGGCAGCCATCCTGTGTTTGTTCAGGAGTGGAACGGCACAAAGTGGCAGCAGGCATCTGGCTGGATTGAACCGATGACCGACGTCGTTCGTCCGCTGATCGAAGCTGCGGCCAAGGAATACGCAGAGAAAAATGCTCCGTGGCCGGCACGGACCGAACCCTGCCCGAACTGATTGGCAGCCCGCTCCGCCGCACCACTGCGGCGGAGCCTCTCAGGAGAGGACGGAATGGCTTTATTGGATGTAGAAACGCCGAACACGGAAGCTGCCGCTGAGCCGGCTGAAACGATCCTGTCGGTCAACAATATTGAAGTGATTTATGACCACGTGATCCTGGTGCTCAAGGGCGTGTCCCTGACTGTGCCGAAGGGTGGGATCGTGGCCTTGCTAGGTGCGAACGGCGCCGGCAAATCAACCACATTGAAGGCCATATCCAATCTGCTCGGCGCTGAGCGCGGAGATGTGACAAAGGGCAAGATCCTGTTTGAAGGGGAAGAAGTTCAAGCGCTGTCTCCAAATGATCTGGTCCGCCGCGGATGCATCCAGGTCATGGAAGGGCGCCATTGCTTTGGCCACCTCTCCATTGAAGAAAACCTACTGACAGGTGCTTACACCCGCAAGGACGGGCACGCTGCGGTAAAGGCAGATCTGGAGATGGTTTATGACTATTTCCCCCGATTGAGAGAACGCCGCCAGAGCCAGGCGGGGTACACCTCAGGTGGTGAGCAGCAGATGTGTGCCATTGGCCGGGCCCTGATGAGCCGGCCGAAGATGATCCTGCTGGACGAACCGAGCGTGGGCCTTGCACCGCAGCTCGTGGAAGAGATTTTCGAAATTGTTCGCAAGCTCAATCAGAATGAGGGCGTATCGTTCCTCTTGGCTGAGCAGAACACCAACGTTGCGCTCAAATACGCAACCTACGGCTATATTATGGAATCCGGACGGATTGTTCTTGATGGGGCTGGGAAATCCCTCCTCGAGAACGAAGACGTCAAGGAATTCTACCTTGGTGTCGGCGGCGAAGGACGCCGCTCCTTCAAGGACGTCAAACACTACAAACGAAGAAAGCGCTGGCTGGCCTAAACAAGGGCTTACAGGCGGAGACGACCATGAGCAATCAACCATATGAGGCGCGCGAGCAGCAAAACCCTGCTCAGCGCGAACAGGATCTGTTTGCCCGGCTACCGGAGCAACTGAGTGGCGCTATGCAGTCTGCCCCAGGGTGGGCGGCGCAATTGGATGGTGTCGATGCGCATTCCGTGACAGACCGTGCAGCGCTTGCAAAACTGCCGGTCTTGCGCAAATCCGAGATGCTTGAGAAGCAGAAATCGGCTCCTCCGTTCGGCGGATTCTTGTCGCAAAACGGTGTCACGGCCGCACGCGTGTTCATGTCACCTGGACCGATCTGGGAACCTCAAGCACCCGGTCTTGATCCGTGGAACGGGGCTCGGGCCTTGCATGCCGCGGGCTTCAAGAAGGGCGATACCGTTCTCAACGCCTTCTCTTATCATCTGACACCAGGCGGGTTCATCCTGGATCAGGCTGCGATTGCCATGGGCTGCTCCGTGTTTCCTGCCGGTGTTGGCAACACGGATATGCAAGTGGAAGCGGTCGAAGTGTTGAAGCCGACCGGTTTCACGGGAACACCAGACTACCTCAAGGTTCTCCTCGACCGTGGGGCAGAGCAGGGCCGGGACATGTCCTCCATCAAGGTTGCGCTGGTCTCCGGCGGAGCCTTGTTCCCGGCCTTGCGTGAGGAATACGCATCCAAAGGTATATCCGTTGCGCAGTGTTATGCGACGGCAGACCTTGGTGTCATTGCTTATGAGACCGAAGCTCGCGAAGGGATGGTGGTCAACGAGGACTATATTGTCGAGATCGTGCGCCCGGGAACGGGAGAGCCGGTTGCCGAAGGCGAAGTCGGTGAGCTTGTCGTCACCAACTTCAACCCACTCTACCCCTTGATCCGGTTTGGAACCGGGGACCTGTCGATGGTTGTGCCTGGTCAGTCGCCCTGCGGGCGGACCAATATGCGGCTGGCTGGGTGGATGGGACGTGCCGATCAGCGAACCAAAATCAAAGGGATGTTTGTCGATCCGTCCCAAATCGCTCAGATCCTCAGCAACCATCCGGAAGTCAAGAAAGCGCGTTTGTCTGTCAGCCGTGCCGGTGCAAGTGATGCAATGAAGCTGTCTGTCGAGACCGAGGTCACGGGCAACGGGCTTGCTCAACGTGTTGCAGATACGCTGCGGGATGTAACCCGATTGAAGGGAGATGTGGAACTTGTGTCTCCCGGGACGCTGCCAAACGATGGGAAGGTCATCGCTGACGAACGCGACTACGGCTAAGCCTACCAGTCGCCTGGTTGGTCTAGTTTAAGAAAGATCATCTGCGCCGGTAATGCCGCATTGGCCTTCCGCAGTCGTTGTCCTATGTATGGGCGGAAGTGACGCGACACGTAAGGGTAATGAAAGCAGATGAACGTTCAACCGACAGCTCCTATCCTTGATCAGGCGGCTGAGTTCCAAAAAGTCCGCCTGCCTGAGGGACACCCAGATGTAAAAGCCGGAAAAGTTGGCGTACTTCTTGTCAACCTCGGCACGCCGGATGCAACAGACTACTGGCCAATGCGCCGGTATCTTCGCGAGTTCTTGTCGGACAAACGCGTGATCGAATGGCCAAAAGCGATTTGGTATCCAATTCTCTACGGCATTGTTTTGATGACCCGCCCCGGAAAATCCGGC
Organism: uncultured Labrenzia sp.; assembly: GCA_937911395.1. Taxonomy (GTDB): domain Bacteria; phylum Pseudomonadota; class Alphaproteobacteria; order Rhizobiales; family Stappiaceae; genus Roseibium. The sequence goes on along the minus strand of CALDSI010000155.1, from coordinate 202 downwards.
AAAGCCTATGAGGAAATCTGGAACCACGAAAAGAATGAGTCGCCCCTGCGGACCATCACCCGCAGTCAGTCGGACAAGCTCACTGAAATTCTGGGCGATGCCAATGGCCGGCTGAAAGTGGACTGGGCGATGCGATATGGTCAGCCTTCGATCCCGGACAAACTGAAAGCGCTGAAGGAGGCGGGCTGCGACAGAATTCTCG
>CALDSI010000154.1 GCA_937911395.1 uncultured Labrenzia sp. | reverse complement strand
TTCCCCGGAGCGAGGCGCAAGCTGGCCTGAACACTGGAAAACGTGCCGAACCAGCCGGCACTGACGCTGAAAGCTCCGATGCAATTCGGACCGATAAGCCGCATCCCGGTTTTCTGCGCAACTGCCGCGATCCGTTGCTGTGCTTCTGCTCCCTCCGCTCCGAGTTCTGCAAAACCGGAGCTGAAAATGATCGTGGACTTTGTGCCCATGGCGGCGCAGTCCGTAACCGTCTTTTCAACGAGAGGCGCGGGCACGGCAACAATTGCGCAGTCCACCGCTTCGGGCACTTCCGTGATTGACGGGTACGCCTTCAGCCCCTGGACTGTTGGCCGCTTCGGGTTGACAGGATAGATCCGACCCTTGAACCCGCCAGCAATCGTGCTGGAAACCGGCCGCCCGCCAATCCTGGTTGCATCATCCGACGCCCCGATGATTGCAACGGATTGAGGCTTCAGGAGAACATCGAGGGTGGCGTTGGTGGAGGGCAATACATCGGCCATAAAATGTTCCTTATTCAAATCCGCCGGCCGGCATCGGCCCAAAAAGCATCCCGCAGCTTGCGCTTGAAAATCTTGCCATTGTCGTCCCGGGGCAAGCTGTCCTTGATCAGGATCTTACGTGGGATCAGGTAGCTGGCAATCCGGGACCGGAGGTAGTCCTGCAATTGACCGGTATCAATGGTCGTGTCCGGTTCCGGCTGAATGGCAACAGCGATGGCTTCGCCAAGCTCAGAATCCGGAATTCCAAAAACCGCACAATCATGGACCTGATCATGGCCGAACATGGCGGCCTCGATCTCCGCCGGATAGATGTTGACCCCACCGGAGATGATCATGTCGCGCTTGCGGTCGGAGATGAACAGATAGCCATCGTCATCGAGGTAGCCAATGTCGCCAACGGTGAAGAGCCCGTCCCGCTCCACAGCTGCCCGGTCCTCCGGCCGGCCCTCGTAGACAAAGTCGGGAAAGGAATGCAGACGGCAATAGATTTCGCCTGGCACATTCGGCGGGCACTCCGACCCATCTTCGGCAAAGATCTTGATGGTGGCATCCTCGACTGCGCGACCCACCGTGCCGGGCTTTTGAAGTGCTTCTTCGCTGGAACACAGCGTCACCGCTCCGGTTTCCGTGCCGCCGTAATACTCAAAGATCACAGGACCCCACCAATCGATCATCGCGCGTTTGATGTCCGGGGGGAACGGTGCGCCGGCGGCAACGATGTGCCGCAGGGAGGATGTGTCATATTGCCGGCGCACCGCAGCTGGCAGTTTCAAGAGCCGGATGAACATGGTCGTTACCATGTAGGCCGTGTTGATCTGATGCTCCTCAATGATCTGAAGGATCTTTTCCGGATCGAACCGTGGAACAAGAACCAGATCACCGCCCACATCAACAGTCAGCATGGCAAATCGTTT
>CALDSI010000153.1 GCA_937911395.1 uncultured Labrenzia sp. | reverse complement strand
ATCGCTCATTTGGTCAATGTCTCCAGAACCGGATATTGGTCGATCTCGTCGCGATGAAACGGTGTGAAACAGCAAGTCATCGCATTATTACGATCAGATAGGCGCCAGCGGAGGTAATGCAACAGCATCCTTTCCAAATCGGCATATCTTTGGAACGTTGTGCAAAGTTCTTTGAACGATCAGGTGTATCGCGGAGCGCTGGCAACATGAATGTCAGATGAACCAACTCTCCGTACTGGCGCCCAAATCATCGGGCAATCTCTTTTTCAGAAATGACGAGGAGCCGGAACGAAGGGGAGCCCGATGCACCTGAAATCACTTGCCGCAGCACTGTGCCTTGTTGCCATGCCGGTCGAGGCGAGCAGCCTTTATGTGAAATACGACATCTCGCTGACCGGGCTGAAGATCGGGGAGGGCGCGCTTTCCGTCGACCTCCAAGACCAGTCTTACAAGATTCACGGGCAGGGCAAGATGGCAGCCTTCGGCAATTTCGTCTCTGACGGTTCCGGCAATGTGCTCGCAACGGGTTCCGTATCGCCGCATGGCTTGAGCCCTGCTTCGTTTTCGATGCAGGCCGAAGAAGATGGCAAACCGAACACTGTTTCACTCTCGATGGCGAATGGCGCCGTCACGGGAACCAAGATCCACCCAGCCCAAAACCGGATGAACGAGCGGATCCGAGTCACGGATGCCCACAAACAGGGTGTGATTGATCCGTTGACTGCAGTCTTGTTTCCAGCGCCGAAGGGTCTGCACCCGGACAGCTGCAAGCGTACGGTTCCGATTTATGATGGCCGTGACAGGTATGACATCGTTCTGGACTACAAAACGAAATATCAAAAACGCGGTGGTCGGAAGGGCTATTCCGGTGGCGTCCTTACGTGCTCTGCACGTTACAAGGCGATTGCAGGCCACAGGCCGAACCGCAGGACCATCCAGCAATTGGAAGCCAATACCTCAATGGAGATCCACTTGGCCGAGGTGCCGGGCAAACCGTATCTTCTGCTTTACAGAGCCAGCCTGATGACGCCCGTTGGGCCGCTCAACATCCAGAACGTCCGCTTCAAGAAGTTGAATTAAAAAGGCCGGAAAATTCCGGCCCTTTGTTTGCGTCTGCACTGTCAGATCAGACCCTGACGACGTAGACTGAACACTTGGAGTGCCGGACAACGCGGGCCGCGTTCGGCCCTAGCAGGAACTCACGCAACTGCGGTTTATGGGCGCCAATCACGATTAGATCCGTGTTGGTCCGTTTGGCCAGCTCCAGGATCTCTTCGTAAATGGAGCCCGTCGCCACGACGTGACGGATCTCCTTGTTACGCTCTTCGCCCAAGACACTGCCGACAATATCTGTCAACTTTTCCTGTGTCTCGTTGACGATCTGATCCTGAAAATTCTCATCGAAATAAGAGCTAACAAGCGTGACGCCGAAATTCGGCACCACAGTGATCACGTCGAGCTGGGCGTTGTCGAGCCGGGCGAGCTTATCGGCCGTTTGAAGGACCTCACGGTCTTCCGGATGCGTGATGTCAACGGCGCAAAGGATGGTCTTGTTCATGCCGGAGCTCCTTCCATTTCCTTGCGCTCGACACGGGCCCGCGGGCGTTGGAGCAGATAGATCAGGCCAAGCAGCAGAAGGCCCGGAATGTAGATCAGCTCCTTCGGCATTTGCTCAAGAGACACCTGGGCTTTTGCGATCTGGACCGGGTCATCCCCGTAAAAATCGAAGTTGCCGAGTGTTTCAAAGAACGGTGTTCCTGGGAAGGGTTCATCCATTTTCATCACGCCGTCTTCGTCAAAGACGGTCAGGCCAACAGCAGACAGGCGGGCTTCCGCATCCGGCTCGTCTCCGACGGTCAGGATGAAGGTCGTTTCCGCCTGAGATCCTGTATCGAAGTCGGGGCCGTTCACGGTGATGCGGATCTCATCTCCCGGGTTAGCCTCGCCAACGGCCTCAACGAAACTGGTCGGTTGAACAATCTCAAACGGAGGCTGGATCCGGTTCATGAAGAAGTCCGGACGGAACAGGATGAAAGCAACAAGCACCAGAGCGATGCTCTCATAGATGCGTGAGCGGGTGACGAAATAGCCCATGGTTCCGGCCGTGAAGGCCAATATGGCTATCGTTGCCATTATGAAGACCAGAATACCCTGTCCCCAGCCAACGTTGATCAGAAGCAGATCGGTGTTGAAGATGAAGACGAATGGCAGGGCAACGGTTCTGAGCGAATAGAAGAACGCCGTGAAGCCGGTCTTGATCGCATCACCGCCCGACACCGCGGCTGCGGCAAAGGAGGCAAGACCCACGGGGGGCGTCACATCCGCCATGATCCCGAAGTAGAAGACGAACAGGTGAACCGCAATGAGCGGCACGATCAGGCCGGATTGGGCGCCGAGTTCTACGACCACACCGGCCATCAGCGAGGACACCACGATATAGTTCGCCGTGGTCGGAAGTCCCATGCCAAGAACCAGCGAGAGAAGTCCGACAAAGGCTAGCATCAGAACAAGATTGCCGCCAGAGACCAGCTCGACGAGGTCGGCCATCACCTGGCCGATACCGGTCAGGGTCACGGTACCAACAATGATGCCGGCGGTGGCTGTTGCCAAACCGATGCCGATCATGTTGCGGGCGCCGTCGATCATGCCCTTGGCGAGATCAACAACGCCTTCCTTGAACTCTTCGACCATCTTGTTTTCCCCGCGGAAGATCGCCTTGATCGGCCGCTGGGTCAAAAGGATGACGAAGAGCAGGGTGGTTGCCCAGAAGGCGGAGAGGCCCGGAGACTTCTGCTCAATCATCAGGAAGTAGACAAGCACAACGATCGGCAGGAGGTAATAAAGGCCGGACTTGTAGATATCGGCGATTTCCGGAAGGACGATGTCCTTGGCATTCGGATCGTCCGGGTGCAGATCGTCAACGCTTGCGGCAAGCTTCAGAAGCACGAGGTAGGCTACGAAAACCAGAACAGCGAGGATCCAGCTGGCGCCATCCGGTACAAGGGCCGTGATCCAGCCGATCGGGAACTTGATGCCGTAACAGAGCGCGGCAAAGCCGGCGAAAAAGAAGAACATGCCCAGAACCGTGCGCAAGGTGGACACGGTTTTATGGCCAATGGTCGGCATGTTCCGTTTCACCGCTTCCAGGTGCACGATGTAGACCAATGCGATGTAGGAAATGACAGCCGGCAGGAAGGCGTGGGTGATGACCTCGACATAGGAAATGCCGACATATTCCACCATCAGGAAGGCGGCAGCGCCCATGACCGGAGGCATGATCTGCCCGTTTACGGATGACGCAACTTCAACGGAACCAGCCTGTTCATTTGTAAAGCCAACCCGCTTCATCAGCGGAATGGTGAAGGTGCCGGTGGTGACAACGTTCGCAATGGACGAACCGGAGATGAGGCCGGTTGCAGCTGACCCTACAACGGCTGCCTTGGCCGGGCCGCCTTTCAGGTGGCCAAGCGCAGCGAAGGCCATCTTGATGAAGTAGTTGCCCGCGCCCGCCTTATCGAGCAAAGCCCCGAACAGGACAAACAGGAATACGAACTTTGTGGAGACCCCAAGCGCAATCCCGAAGACACCCTCCGATGTGATCCACATATGGCTCATCGCCTTTTGTAGCGATGCGCCTTTCCAGCGCATGACTTCCGGCACCCATTGGGAGGAGCCGAAGAAGACGTAAAGGAGAAAGACGGTGGCGACGATGGCCATCGCGGGACCCAGGGTCCGGCGCGCAGCTTCAAACAGGATCAGGATACCTGCGAGCGCAAACCATTTGTCGACATCGTCGGCGAGGCCGCCGTTGTTGACGATTTTCTCGTAGAAGAAGAGGCCGTAGAGCGCGAAAAACGCACCGGACAGGGCAAGGACACAATCCTGAATCGGGATGTGATGGCGCTTTTCAAGGCTGGATAGGCCATGAAAGCGAGGAAGATGGCAAAGGCAAGGTGGACCTGGCGGCTGTTGTTGATCAGGTCGCTGGGCAGAACATAGTTGGCAAGGGGAGAGGCTAGAAGAACCTGGAAAGCGGACCAAGCCAATGCGACAGCTGCCAGAAAGAGCCCAATCGGGCCGGCAGGGTTCCGCGAGCCGGAATCGGACGCTGCGACCAGTTCCTGAAGTTCTTCCTCAGACAGGCCACTCGACCCGGCCTTCTTGTTCGCCTGATACTCTTCAGACATCAAATGTTCCCCCGTTTGTCCGGCCCCCAATTCGCCGGTCCGATAATTCCCAAGATCCTATGAGCGAAGCTGCTCTGGACAAAGACATGTTTTGAAAACAGCACGCGATCTTCTGTGTGGCATGGCTGTGCTGACAAAAGGCCCGGGAGCTTGCCCCCGGGCCCATGTTTCAGAAGGTTGGATTAGTTGATCCAGCCTTTTTCTTTGTAGTACTTCGCAGCACCTGGATGCAGCGGAGCGGACAGACCGTCCTGAGCCATTTCTTCCGGCTTCAGGTTGGCGAATGCCGGGTGCAGCTTCTTGAAGGCATCGAAGTTTTCGAAGACCGACTTGACCAGGGTGTAAACAGTGTCTTCAGACACGTTGGAAGAGGTCACGAAGGTTGCGCCCACACCGAAGGTACCGGTGTCAGCATCGTTGCCGCGGTACATGCCGCCCGGGATGGTGGCGGTGCGGTAGTAGCTGTTGTCAGCAACCAGCTTGTCGACAGCGTCGCCGCCAACGGTCACGAGTACGGAGTCACATGCAGTTGTGGCTTCCTGAATGGAACCGGACGGGTGACCAACGGTATAGACCATTGCATCGATCTGGTTGTCACACAGAGCTGCGGACTGCTCGGCAGCTTTTAGCTCGGTTGCGAGCGCAAAATCGTCTGCGGTCCAGCCTTTGGCTTCCATCAGCACTTCCATGGTGCCGCGCTGACCGGAACCCGGGTTGCCGATGTTGACGCGCTTGCCTTTCAGGTCATCAAAGGTCTTGATGCCGGAATCTGCACGAGCCACAACAGTGAACGGCTCCGGGTGCACGGAGAACACGGCGCGCAGCTCTTCGAACGGACCCTTGTCTTCAAACTTGGATGTGCCGTTGAAAGCATGGAACTGCCAGTCAGACTGGGCAACACCAAACTCCAGCTCGCCTTCACGGATGGTGTTGATGTTGTACACAGAACCACCAGTGGATTCGACCGAGCAGCGGATGCCGTGGTCTTTGCGATCCCGGTTCACCAGGCGGCAGATTGCGCCACCGGTCGGGTAATAAACACCTGTGACACCGCCGGTGCCGATGGTGATGAATTCTTCCGCGGCAGCTGCGCCGGTGAAGGCGATGCTGGTCGCAAGAACAGCACCTGCAAGGTTCAGTTTCATCATCATTTGACTAGGCTTCCCTCTATTTCAGTTTTTGTTCCAGAGCGGTCCAACCACCCTAGACATTTTCAAGTTCATCGAGCAAGCGATTGTGCCTGTCGACATTTTGGATCCGGGCTTCCGCCTCGGAACCGGCTCGCGCGACCAGCATGCCCGTGATGGTCTCAATGAGAACGAGCGTGGCCGCGTAAGATGAGAAAAAGTGTGGACTTTCAGTGCGCTGAATGAAGTGATGGTCTGCGAATTGCAACCCTGGAAACGCATGACTGTCCGTCAGGACGATCACTTTCGCACCGTTTTCTGCTGCAAGTTCCGCCGCCCGGACCGAGCGGTGGGCATACGGGTGCTTGGAGACGATCACGATGCAATCGTCTTTGGTCAGGCTTGCGAGCGCGCCGCCCAGAGATGCGCCATTGCGCCCCGCCACGATCCAGCGGTCGTTGAACCAGTTGGCGAGATACGCGAAGTAATCGGCAAACCCCGCTGAAGCGAGCGCCCCGACAACGACGGTTCTACGTGCTTTCGACAGGCAGTCGACAACCTGTTCCAGCCGAACCGGATCAATGTCGTCGACCAGGGCCTTGATGTTGTCGACACAAGCTGCCGCCTGGCGGGGCAATAAGGGCTGATCCGCCTCGTTTCGAAGCTGCCGGGCCTTGTCCTGAAAACTGCTGCCGCGCTGGCTGAGCTCCATCCGCGCCTGTTCGCGCAAGGCTTCGTAGTCGGTAAAACCAATGGCCCGCGCGAGCCGGGTGTAGCTGGCAGGGGAGACACCGCTCGCAGCCGCGATCGCCCGGAGGCTACGCGTTGCGATTTCAAGTTGGTTGTCTGCAAGGTAATCCGCGGCCGTCCGCAAGGTCTCGCTGAGATCAGCGTAATTTGCGGTGATGGCAGCTCGGATTTGTGGTCGCGCAGATGTCATGCGCGCACTGTTTCATTTGTTTTTTTGATTGTCAATTTCTGAAACAATTGTTTCGTTGTATTCGAAATTTTGCATAGGAGATAAGTCGGGTCACGTTGGGTGACACAGCATGCTTCGAGCCCGGCTAGAGGGTGTTGAACATCTGGAATATAAAGGGAAAATGCGGAGTGTAGATGCGGGCTACTCGACGATGGTCTCGCAATACGCCTTCACCTTCTCAAGCGGCATTGAAGTGCTCTGGACTTCCATCCGAAGGATTTTGCCATCGGCCCGAGTCAGGATCGCCAGATTGCATTCGTCGGTCAGCGGCTTCGGGTTTTTCTTCTCCGTATAGGTCCGCTCGTTGATGGACGACCAATAATAAACGAGCTCCTTGGGATCTCCGCCCGGGTAGTTGATCGGATCTGCACCTTTCGGGATTGCATCATAGGCAATCACGTCCGAGGGCGGGCCATACTTGAGGAAGAAGTCTGCCGACGGTTTGCCGACATAAGTGCTTTTGAATTCGGGATTGGTTGAGGTCTGGCACGCGGCAAGCCCCAGGCACAAGAGTGCCATGAGGGCTTTTCCTGTTGCCGGAATGTGGCGTCCGCTGATCATGTCCGATTTCCCGGCCGCTGCGATGTGCAGCCGTCAGTTGATTTGCAGCTCGAGAGACTTGTGCAGACGCTGAAGGTTACGCAACGACTTGGACTGCCACGGAATGGCTTTGGAGCCGAGAACACGCACACCGATTTCCGGTTGCTTGCGGATCTCGATGGTGAACTTTGCAAGGAGGTTGATGCCGGAACTGTTGAGGAATTCCAGACCGGTCAGGTCAAGTACGATTTCTTCCGGTTTGGAATCGAGCACATTGTTCATGAGTTCCAGGATTGGCGCATACGCCTCCGTACCAGACAGACGCATCGTGCCTTCATAATGGATCTTCGACCCTTCTGCCCAGACACGGTAGTCGTTGGTGCTGATTTCCATTCTAATCGTTCCCTCGGAATTATGTATGCGCTCAGGAGAATGTCAGCGCAGCTACAGTTTTCAAGTTGACCGAACCATTACTGGCATCCGGTGTGAAGCGCCAGCCGAGTTTTGCATCATAATCGCTCATTAGCGTCAAAAGCCCAAGTCCAGACCCGGAGGAGTCCAGATCGGTCGCGTTGGCTTCAATGCGTTCCAGAAGAAGTTCGCCCGGATCTCGTGCCAGGATTTCCGTCAAGAGCTCCTGAAACTTCTCCGCCGTGGCCGGATCAATCACATTGGAAATCTCGGATTCGAAATGATTTCCGTCCAGTGAGCAGCTGATCTCGATGTTGCCATCGTGGCGGAACTTCACTGCATTCTCCAATATTTCATTCAGCAAGTAGCCGATGCTGTGCCGGGCGTCGACCTGATCGACCCCCTTTGCACAGCATTTTGCAAAATAATCGCCAAGAAAATCGGAGGTTGTTCCGCAGTGTTGCCAGCTCAGCTCCAGCGGTTCTGCGGCGAGGGTGATGTGGAGCGTGGTTGCTGACGGCCCATTCGTCAGCTCGGCGTGTCCGAATGTCACTGTCATAGCCTACCTGTGCTTCATCACCACAAGGGTAATGTCATCAAACATTTTTTGTGTGTCAATGTGTGCTTTAACTTCTGCCAGTATCGCCTCAATAATGGCTTTGGCTGGTTTGCCGGCATTGGCTTTGGCACAGGCGCACATCCTGTCGAAGCCGTAAAGAACGCCGTCAGGGTTTTCCGCCTCTGTCACACCGTCCGTGTGCAGCAGAAGAACATCATCCGGACCGAAATTCAGGACTTCAGTTTGCACAAATGGTGCAATGTCCGCTTCCAGGCCAACCGGGAAACCGAGTTCGACCGTATCGATCCGTTCGACATCGCCATTCGCCCGGATAATCAGCACTTCCTCATGCTGTCCGGAGAGCGTGACCTTGCCATCCTCGTAATCAACGAAGGCGAGGGTCATGTGCTTGTCGGAGTTGGTCCGTGCGATGTTCTTGTAAAGTGCACGGTTGAGCACTTCGAGGAACGCAATTGGGTCGTTGTCGCCCTATTCCTGCAAGGCCCGGGCAACTGACTGCACCATGAGCATCAGGCCGCCACTTTCCAGCCCGTGTCCGGTCACGTCGCCGATGCCAACTTTCACCCGGCCGCCGTCATGGAGAACGTCATAGTAATCGCCGCCGACTTCATCCGCCGGCTCCATGTAGGCAGCGATTTCGATTTGGGCGATGCCTTCCAGCTCACTGCGCCGCGGCAGCACCATCTCCTGAATGCGTTTCGCGACATCGAGTTCAGCGCCAAGACGCAGGTTTTCGTTCTGGAGACGCTTGTTGAGCGCGACGATTTCCTTGTTCGCCGTTTCCAGTTTGCCGGTGCGCTCTTCGACCAGTTTTTCAAGGTTTTCCGTATGATAACTGATTTCCTCAGCCATCCGGTTGAAGGCCGTGCCCACAGCGCCGACCTCATCCTTGCTCGGGATTTTCACCCGGACGGAATAGTCCTTGTTTTGAAGGGCACGGGCGGCGTCTGCAAGGGCGCTTAGGCCAGCGGTAATCCGGCCAGAAATCGCATAAACGGCGATGAACACGATTACCAAGCTGATCAGCAGGGCCGCGATCTGCCATTGAACAATGCTGCGGGTGGCGTCGGATATTTCCTCCTGCACCTCGCCGAGCGTTTCGTACATTTCCCCTTCAGAAACGAGGAAGCCGAGGGTCAGGCTTTCGGAGACAATTGTGGAGCCGTTCCACAGGTTCACCGGATCCAGTCGCTTCAAAACAACGATAAAGTTTTCCGGCCCATTGCCTTCATCAATTTCAAGGGTTTTGATTACCGTATTGGCATCTTCCGGCAACAGAAGGTTCGAGATCGCGGGATACCGGCTCTGATTCAAGAAGCGGTTGATCCCGGTTACGCCCTGACCCGTGGCATCGACTGAGATGAGGCCGAGCTTTTCTGCGCCAACTTCACTCACGGCAATGACATTGCCGGCGGAGCTTGTCAGAAAGCCAAAACCCGTGTCAGCAATCTGCACGTTCTCAACCAATTCGCCGAACTGGTCGAGCGTGACATCAACAGCCGCCATCCCGGCGACGTCGGACCGGTCCTGTGTCCACAGCGGTTCGAAAAAGCTGACAATTAGAGCGCCGGTGATCGCGTCGATGTAAGGTTCTGTTGCAACAATGTTTCGGTCGACCGGACGGGAAGTGGGATCGCTGATCCAGTTCTGCCATCCCTCATAAACGCCGGGAAAGAAGAAATCCCAAAAGTTCTCTTCGTTGTGGCCCGGATACAGCCGATCAAAGGTTTGCGCCTGAGTGGTATAGGGCGTCGTCCGCTTGATCGGCGTGTCTTTGGGGCCGACATAGTACATCTGCAGTTTCTGTGAGCCCGATGACATCAGGGCAGGCGCCACCAGGTTGAAGGCCGCGCTGTCGATGACTTCCTCTCTGGCGCTGGGCAGGAGGTTGCCGTCATCATCAAGCAAATAGCCCCAGATGCTGACAACAGACGGACCAGCAAGGTTCTGAGCCCACCCGCCTTGCGGATCAAAGGTGATGTCTTGATCGCCCAGTTCCGGGTCACTCTCCACGGCTTCGCCAATCCGGATTTCCGTTTCCGGATGATCGATCAAGGCCTGCAGCGAGCTGCCGAGGGTCTCAACCTCGGAGTATGTCTGATCGAGCAGGAGGTTCGTGCGAAGCGCTGTCGTGTCGATATAGGTATTGAGGTATTCCTGCGTGGCTTCGGTCAAACCCTGGCTCACAGTTGCGGTTGCGTCTCTGGAAAGCCGTTGCACGTTCCAGATGGCCACACCGCCGGCCAGCATGATGTCGAACAACACGGCCGCCCCGACCACAAGCAGGAACTTGGCGCGAAAACTGTGCCGGGAAAAACGGCCGATCTCTTCTTCCTGATCGGCCTTGTTCGCGGTCGCGGGAGACTGGGTCTGTGTCATAGAGGCTTCCGTCCAGAGGCAACCCAGATTGGCCAACCAGCGTAGCCTTTGGGGTGCAGGGCAGCAAAAATGTGATCCTGGAAACCTTGCCGGAAAAGGGCAATCTGTTCCGGACTGTCACCACGCTCAACGGCCATTTGGCCAGCATAAACGTTTTCCCAGGATTGGATGATGTCTGCGAAGTCTTGTGGATTGCCGTCAAGGTTGGTGACCATGAAGCTTTCCATCTTGATGTCTTCAAACCCGCCGTCGATCAGATAGCGCCGGCTCTTGGGGCCGAGTTCGATATCCATATCGAAGTGGTCCCAGAGCTTGGCGACCTCGTTATAAGTCCACTGAATGGTTTCAGAGCGCGGTTCGCCGAGGCAGTGCGAGTTTTTCTCGTTTGTGATGTAGACCCGGCCGCCCGGTTTGCAGATCCGGTAGAGTTCTTTCAGGATCTCTTCCGGATGATCAAAAACCTGTAGTGCGTGGCGGCAAGTGACGAAATCGAATTGGTTGCTTTCAAGAAGCATTTCAGAGGCATCGCCATAAACATACTCAATGCCCTTTACGCCAAATTCGGCGGCAACCTTGCGAGCATAATCAAGGCTTGATTTTGAGTGATCGAGTGCAACGAGCCGGCCGAGCTCGTATTCCTTTTGCGCCAAAACTGCGAAATCGCCAATTCCACAACAGATGTCCGCCATCTGCATGCCAGGCTTAAGTCCATGACGGCCGAGGATTTCGCGCTCGTGGTGCCAGGTCAGCTTGGTTTGTGTCCGCAAGATCGGAATGAAACCACCTTCTTCCAGGAAGGTCTGCCCAGGATAAAAGTCGCTGTCGTACTCACTGACGGTGATGTTCTGATTTGCGCTTTCCAAAGCCTGGAATTTGCGTGTTGACCATCCAACACAGCTCGACGTCGTCACCTGGATGTTCAGGTCCGGGCGATTGACGCACGTGTCGACCAGGTGCCGGGCAATCGCCTGAAAGGCAACGTTGTTCATACGCACGAGGCGCCGGACGTTCAGATAGAGTCGGCCTTTGACTGTGGACGTCGCAGAATCGAGAGCCTCCATGCAGCCATTGAGCTCATCGGCGGATTGTGGCCGCAAGCTGCCCTGCAGGGAGAATTCCTGATCGTTTTCATTGAAACGCCAATCGAATGCGTGGCCAGTCGCTGGGGAAGTCACGATGCATTATCCTCGAAAACAAGATCGGCCGTCAGGCAAATGCGGTTGTTTGATTGGTCACGGGTCAGGTTGCACTCCGCCCCATAATCGACGCTCAGCTCCAAAAGACCGAGGGATCTATCAGGGTTCTCTGCTGAGAAGAGGCGATCCAGATAGATGGCGTCCTTGTCTGGACGCTTGGTCAAGGCGACCGCGTCATCGTAAAAGCGCGCGATATCTTCGCTGCCGGGCATATCGATCTCGATGCGGTCCGAATTCTCACGGCGTTTGAACCGGCACACGACCTTGCCGTCGTTTCCGTGTCTGTGGAACGCTGTTTCCATCAGCTCATTGAGGGCAGAGGAATAGAGATTGGCAAACAGCATGGAATCGAGACGATTGTGACAAACCATTCGGGAGACGTAGCTCGAAACAAGATCGCAGTTGGCCCAGTTTGAAGAAAAATCGCGAACATCCAGATCGATCTCGATCATCGGCGTTTCGCCCGCTCCGCTGGCGTTCGAATATGACACGTCGCCCAAACTCCATTAATGACGCCGAAAAATGCGCTCAGTTTTAGTTTCCGAACACAGATGACTGCGGCTCCCTATCACCGCGGCAGGAAGTATGACGTCAAAATCGTTAAGCTAGATCCAACCAGAATGGTAAATATAAGCCCCATACCTAGTTCAACTGTTTGAACATTGAGTGTCAACCAGTATGAATTATCACGGCTTTTGGCAGTTATTCTGATAGGTGACAAGATACGGAGCTGATCTATCCGCAAGCATCTGGGGAATGTTGATTTTTCGCTGCTCGAAGGCAGCGTATTTCCAAAACCAACAAACGCCGTTAAATGACTAGCGGAACGGCTGCGAGGAGCGCGGCGGAAAACTCTGACTGTTATTGGAAACGGAAAATGACGGATTCGTTTTCATCTGATTCTCAAACCGGCGGGTACAGCGCATCTATGAAAGATGAATTGGATACCCTGCGCGCTGAGCTGACAGAGTTGAAAGCCGAGCATGCGGATCTGCAGCTTCTTTATGAAGCGACCATCGAACACGGCGAGGCCGTGGAAGATCAGCTTGCCGAGAACAATCAGCTGCTTCTGGACACGCAGCGCCGGCTTGAGGCCGAGTTGGCCGACGCAGGCCGGTATGTGTTGTCGATCCTGCCGGAACCGAGGTCGGAAGGCCCGAAAGCAGACTGGCTTTTGGTTCCGTCAACGGAACTTGGCGGCGACTCCTTCGGCTATCATGACCTCGATAGCGATCATTTTGCCATATATCTGATCGATGTCTGCGGACACGGTGTTGGTGCAGCCCTGCTCTCTGTCTCGATTATCAACGTGTTGCGCTCTTGCGCGTTGCCGGAAACAGATTTCCGGATCCCCTCCGATGTGCTTTTCAAGTTGAACAACGCCTTTCCGATGGAACGGCAGAACAACATGTTCTTCACCATCTGGTACGGCGTTTTTCAGAGGTCGACCGGCAAACTGTCTTATGCGTCCGGGGGGCATCCGGCAGCCGTTCTGTTGCCAGCAGCAGCAGCCAAGGACGAGGGCGCGTTTTCGCTCATTGGGACGAGCGAAGGCATGGTGATCGGCGCCATTGAAGATATGACGTTCGATCAGTCCGACGTGTTGGTAAGATCAGGAGATCGCTTGCTGGTCTTGAGTGACGGCACCTATGAGGTGGATGACCTTGAAGGCAATGTATTAAGCCTTGAAGGTCTGGCCAACGCGGCGCTTGCCGCAAACGGCTCCATACCTGCACATATTCTGGAGTGGGTTCAGAAAAAGTCTGGTCAATCCGAGTTGCCGGATGACTATTCAATGATCGAGTTTCAGTTCTGATCGGATCCGTTAGAGCTCAACCGCAAGACGACGCGCGTTGTATTGGTGCCGTCTTTCCGGGAGTGCGACACCTCTTCAGATACCTGATGGACCAGAAAGAGCCCCAGTCCACCAACTGACATGTTCTCGGCAGATGTCTCGGTCATATCGAGGACAGGGGCAGTCCCGGTGTCGAAAGCGGTTGCGTGATCTTCCAGGGTCAAGATGAGCCTATCACCATCTTTGGTGAGTTCGGTTTTGATGGTGTCAGCCACGGCCTCTGGATAGCCGTAGGACACGGTGTTGGAGAAAAGCTCTTCTACGATCAAAGTCAGATGACGGCGGGTATGGTCATCGAGACCGTGGCGTGCAGCAAGGTCGTCCAGAAAGGTGTAGATCCTGGAGAGCTCGTCTAATTCGTTTGCAACTTCCAAAGTCCCGAGAACCGATGTCATCCACCCGGTCTCCTTCTAGGGCGCTGAGCGCGCATAAAGCCAGCTAGCCCCGGATCTCTGCCAGAGCATCATCGCGCCCCTCAACCACGCTGAGGATCTTGAGGAAGCCGGAGATCTTCAGGACCTCATGGACCGACGGATTGACGCCGAAGAGGATCAGTTTGCGTCCTGCTGGAGCGATCTGTTTGGTGATGATCAACAAGGACCGCAGACCAAAACTGGTCACATAATCTACGCCGCTCATATCGATCAGCAAGCTGGAATCGCTCTCCTGGGCGGCTGACTTGAGATGCGCTTCAAAATCTTTTGCCGATAGGGTCTCCAGTTTGCCTTTGGGGCAAATGATCCGAATCCCGTCCACCGTTTCGTCATTGATCGTGAGATGCGCCGCATCCGCCATTTGGACCATACCTTCCACAGGATTGATTAGGGGGCTGAAACTCGCCAGTGCGTGGATTTCCCTTGAAGCATGAAATTCTTATGAAATGAAGAACGCAACAGGTGTTTCCTGTCAATGACGTGGCGGTATATGGTCCGAGCCTGGACCGGTGATCTGGTTGTGACGAAGCGGGATGCCGGAAGACCATGATGCTGCGGGCCGTGACAAGGGAATACTCCAATGGCTGAAGAGATTGTAATTCCTGAGTTGTCCGATCCGCGGGCAGAGGTTGGCAAGGTCCCTCTGGCGAATGCGGACGGGCAGGAAGAGTTCCGCGACAGTCCCGAATTCGAAGAGCTTGAAGCCGAATTCCGGAAAATGGAGATCGATGGGCCGTCTGCCGTCAACTGGAAGATGCTGAACGAGAAGACCGTCGATGTCTTGAAGGACAACTCGAAAGATCTCGTTCTGGCGACCCGGCTCGCTTACGGTCTTTTTCTGGAGGAAGATTTCAAGGGTCTCGCGATTGGCGTCAAGATCCTCGAAGATATGTCCAAGGACCATTGGGAAGACATGACACCGCCTGTGCGCCGCGAACGTGGCCGGGCGGGGGCTTTCGACTGGTTTGCAGAAAAACTTGGGTCACTTGTCGAGGGAAAGACGCCAGAGGGCGAACAGGGCATGGCTGCGCTTCAGGCGCATGACTACCTGCTTGAACTTGATACCGCTCTCGAACAGAAGTTCACCAAATCCCAAGCGGCTCTCGGGCCGCTGCTCCGTGCGCTCCGCCCGATCGCAAAAAACATAAGCTCGGTGCTTGAGGAAGAAGCGCGTAAGAAAGCCGAGGCAGAAGCGGCGGCCCAAGCCGCGGAAGAAGCCAAGGACGCTGGAGGCGAGGTTATTGCGAGCCCGGCAGGGGAGGCAGCTTCGGGGAGCGCTCAGGCAACCGAACCAGCAGGCGCTGAGCCTGTTGCCACAGCTTCTGCACCGCCACCGGCTGCCGCGCCCGCGCCGCAAACAGCCTCGCCAACCCCGAGCGCTGCACCAATTGCGGTGCCGGAGGTTGCTGTTGATGGCGACTCGGATGCAGCATTTACGTCCCTGTTTAATGCCGCCGGAAAGGTCGCGTCCAGCAGCCGGCAACACGCACCGCAGGATCCAAGAGGGTATTTGTGTGCCCGATTTGCTGTTTGGGGCCGGATCACCGTGATGCCACCCGCCAACAGCGGGAAGTCCACGTTGCCGCCACCTCAGAAAAACAGGATCGCGGAACTGCAAGCGCTCAAGGGTGCCGGAAATCATCTCGGGTTGATCCAATCAGCCGAAGGCGCATTCATGACGTCGCCCTTCTGGATCGATGCGCACTTCATGATTTGCGAGGCTATGAGCGCGCTCGGCAGCGACTATGATGCCGCGCGTCTTTTGGTAGAAGGGGAGTTGGCCGGGTTCTTGAAGCGCCTGCCGGATGTGCTGTCTCTGTCCTTCAGCGATGGAACCCCGTTTGCGAGCGGTGAAACAAAAGCATGGATCAACGAGAGCGTTGCCGCCGGAGGCGGCACAGGAGGTGAAGGGGATCCGCTTACGGGAGCCGCATCAACAGCCGCAAGCCTGGCTCAGGCCGGTAAGGTTGTTGAAGGATTGGCGGTCTTGAAAGACTATTGCGCCGGCTGCCGGGCGGAGCGGGACTGGTTCCGTGGACAGTTGAAGCTTAGTGAATTGTGCCTGCAGTTCGATGTTCTTCAGCCGTTGGTAGCTCAATTGTCTCGGCTTCGAAAGACCGCAGAAGATGCGAATCTGGCGGCTTGGGAGCCTGACCTGGTCGTCGAATTGGCCCGGCTCTCATGGCGAAGTCTCAACCACAAAAACATCCGTCAGGTCATTTCTGACAATGATTTGGTGCCTTTGAAGGCCTCTGTCATGGAAACTTTATCGATACTGGACCTCGGCGCGGCTGCCGAGTTGACGGGCAAGCGCTGACCGCGCAAAGTGGTTTTGTTGTGTGCCTTTTGAAAAAAGTCATGTCTTTGAGAGGTCTTTTTTAAGACTCTTCTAGACAGATTTGACATGAAACAGTTCTAAAGTGCCCCCGGACAGGGGAACACCGGTTTTATAACATGATTTCCGTAAGTGACATCGGAAGCTCGACTGACGTTAAGGAGAAGGCATGTCCAAAGAATCCTCCGTCGCTCCCAAGGAGCGGGTGAATATCAAGTACAAGCCCGCAACGGGAGACGCTAAGGAAGAAGTTGAACTTCCGCTGAAGCTCGTCATGCTCGGGGATTACACCATGCGTCCCGACGACACGCCAGTCGAGGACCGGTCCCTGATCAACATCAACAAGGACAACTTCAACGAGGTGATGAAAAGCCACGAGTTGAAGCTGGACATGTCGACAGACAACAAGCTTGTCGAACAGCAGGAAGGCGAAGAGCAGGAAAAGCTGTCTGTTTCGCTGAAGATCGAAAGCCTGGCCGATTTCTCTCCTGAATCCGTTGTGCGTCAGACGCCGGAACTCAACAAACTTCTGGAGCTGCGTGAGGCGCTTGTCGCCTTGAAGGGTCCGCTGGGCAACGTTCCGGCGTTCCGAAAGGCAATCCAGAACGTTCTCGGCGATGAAGCTGCCCGAGAAAAACTTCTGGCTGAACTCACCAAGACGACCGGCAATTCCGGCGACGGCGAATAAGTGCCGTTCAAATCGGCGGCGCAACCGGCGCCCGCTGATTTCATCTTACCCGGACCACAGCAAGATCAGAGACCGTGAACATGGCTGACACCGAAAACCAGCAACAGGGCGCCGGCGCGCAAACCGAGGAACTCGACGCCTCGTTGCTTGACCAGATTTTGCAGGAAACCAAACTCGCGCCGAGCGACGATGGTTATGACGTCGCCAAAAAGGGCGTTGCTGCATTCATTTCCGAACTTCTGAAGCCGACAGACGGCCAAAGCCAGGTCTCTGGCGCTGCCGTCGACATGATGATCACCGAGATCGACAAGAAGCTGTCGGACCAGGTCGATCAGATCATCCACAATGAAGACTTCAAGACGCTGGAGTCCGCTTGGCGCAGTCTGAAGTTTGTCGCGGACCGGACAGATTTCCGCCAGAACATCAAAATCGAAATGATGAGCGTCTCCAAAGACGAGCTTCTGGAAGATTTCGAAGACAGCCCGGAAGTCGTGAAGTCCGGCCTTTACAAGCACATTTACACAGCAGAATATGGTCAGTTCGGTGGTCAGCCGGTTGGCGCGGTCGTGACAAACTACGATTTCGGCCCCGGCTCACAGGATATCAAACTGGCTCAGTACTGCGCCAGCGTTGGGTCCATGTCGCATGCTCCGTTTATCGCTGCAGCTGCGCCGGCCATGTTCGGTGTTGATACCTTTGAGGAGATCCCGAACCTCAAGGACATGGAATCCATTTTTGAGGGGCCGAAATACGCGAAATGGAACTCTTTCCGCGAGTCGGAGGATTCCCGCTATTTTGCGCTGGCCATGCCGCGCTTCATGCTTCGTACCCCGTATGGGCCTGAGACCACACCGGTAAAGGCATTCAACTACGAAGAAGAGTCTGGCTCCCAGAGCGAAAATTACCTCTGGGGCAACGCAGCGTTTGCAATGGCGACCAAGCTGACCGACAGCTTTGCCAAATTCCGCTGGTGCCCGAACATCATCGGCCCTCAGTCAGGGGGGGCGGTCGAGGATCTGCCGGTCCACACCTTTGAGGCCATGGGGCAGCTGCAGAGCAAGATCCCGACAGAAGTTCTGGTTTCCGATCGTAAGGAATACGAACTTGCCGAGCAGGGCTTTATTTCCCTGACAATGCGCAAAGGGTCCGACAACGCTGCGTTCTTCTCGGCAAACTCGGTTCAAAAGCCGAAGTTCTTCGGCAACAATCCGGAAGCCAAGGATGCGGAGCTGAACTACAAGCTCGGCACACAGTTGCCATATATGATGATCATCAACCGCTTGGCGCATTACATCAAGGTTTTGCAGCGGGAGAACATCGGCAGCTGGAAAGACCGCAACGAACTGCAGTCCGAGCTGAACAACTGGATCCGCCAGTACGTATCTGACCAAGACAATCCGTCCGCAGACGTGCGTTCGCGCCGTCCGCTTCGCAAGGCGTCGATCACCGTATCGGATGTTGAGGGCGAACCAGGCTGGTACAGCGTGTCGATGGCGGTACAGCCGCACTTCAAGTACATGGGGGCAGACTTCACACTGTCCTTGAAAGGCAAGCTCGACAAGGCTTAAGTCGGTCAGTGTCTTGACGAATGACCTTTCACAGGGCGCCAAACGATTGGTGCCCTGTGTTGCTTCAAGAGGACCTCTGTTGTGGCGGTATCCCTTTTTCAGCGTCTTGAAGGCGATGTACTAAAAGACGAGTTCAAGTCGCTGGATCAGCATGAGGCGGCGCTGATGGACAGTATTCTCGCCGACTTGCGGATCCTGTTGAACTCAATGGCAGGCTGCTGTGAAACGCGTCCCGACTACGGGCTGGCGGATTTCAACGCTGTCAACCAGAGCCACAAGGATACAGCTTCAGAGCTGTGCCGGGATATTGAGCAGCAAATCATCAAATTCGAACCTCGACTGAGCAATCCGGTGGTCCGGACAATTGAGGATCCGAACCGTCCGCTGGAGTTTGTGTTCAACGTTGAGGCAGACTTGAAATATGGTACGCGGCAGGTTCGCGTGCGTTTTGATTCTGTGCTGGACAGCTCGGGCAAGGTGCGCCTCACTGCTTAAGCCGTAAAAGGATACGTGCTGGATGTCGGTCAATTCCTACTACAGGGATGAACTCAGCTATCTCAAGGAACTCGGAGCCGAGTTTGCCAAGGCAAACCCGCGTCTGTCCAAGTACCTTGCCGATGACCCGACAGACCCCGATGTCGAACGGCTCATGGAAGGCTTTGCGTTTCTTGTCGGACGGCTGCGCCAGCGGCTGGATGCTGAAATGCCGGAGGTGGCGCATTCGCTGCTCAAGCTGATCTGGCCGCATTACCTGCGGCCTGTCCCGCCGATGACGACTTTGAAATTCCGGCACGCACCGGATGTTTCTGAATTGGCCATTCGCGTTCCGAAGGGGACGTCGGTCAAGACCGCTTCCATGAACGGCGAAGCGGTGCCGTTTCGCACGACTCTGGACCTCAACGTTCTGCCGCTGGAGATCAGCGATACCAACTTGGACAACCGCAAGGACAGTGCGTCTCTCGAGTTGTCCTTTACGAAAACGGCTGGCGCAGGCCTCGCTGCATTGGCGGCTGCACCGCTGACCCTTTACCTCGGCGGGCAAGGCGAGACCAACACGGCGCAACAGCTTTACCTTTATCTGATGAAGCGATTGAGGTCGGTTCAGCTGTTGCCAAAGGGACAGGACCCGATCACCGCGGACGTGGTTCTGGAGCCGGTCGGGTTTGAACGTGACGAAGCGAGTCTACCATATCCGGAAGGTTCATTTGACGGGTTCCGGATCATGCAGGAGTACTTCTCCTGCCCTGAAAAATTCATGTATGTCCGCATCCGCGGCCTTGAGAAATACGCCCGTGTAACCGCGGACAGCTTCAAACTGGTGTTTCATTTCAATCAGGGTTTTTCCAACCTCAGCCGGGTGATGCCGCACCAGATCCAGTTGAACACCACGCCCGCGGTCAATCTGTTTGAGGCCGAAGGCCAGGCCCTTCTGGTGTCGCATGATCGCAGTGAGTACCCGGTGCGGCCACTTGGCGGCCGCGAGCTGCGCAGCGTCCATGACGTGCTGTCCGTGACCGGTTGGGTGCAAGGCAGCAGCAAGCGAATTGATTACCAGGCGTTTGAGTCCTTCTCGCACGATACGTCCGGGGCGGATCCGGACAAGCTCTACTACCGTGCGACCATCAAACCGTCGGTTCTCGGAAGTGGAATTGACCACTACATTTCGTTCGTCACCCGGCTCAACAAAGCCGGAGAACCGTTGACCGAAACAATCTCTCTAAATCTGCTTTGCTCCAATGGGGAGCACGCCAGCAAGTTCGGCATTGGGTCGGTCAACCAGCCAACATCGGAGACACCGGCCAAACTGGTGTTCACAAATATCACCCGGATTTTGGGCGAGGTTCCACCGCCGCTAGATGACCGGATCTTGTGGACGCTGATTGCCAACCTCTCCCGCAACTATGCATCGCTGATCGACGTCGAAGCGTTGCGCACAGTGATCGGGGCCTATGATTTCCGGGCGAATGTGGACCGGCAGGCCGCGCTTCAGCGGGATCTCTTGCTTCAAAGCTTCAAGAGTTTCGAACGGCGCAGCGTCGATATCTTCCGCAATGGGCGTCCCGTCCGCGCCTATGAACTTGTGCTTCGGCTCGCCGAGAGTGAAATGGGCGGAGAGGCGGAAATGTACCTTTTCGGCTGTATTTTGGACCGCTTTTTGAAATCCTACGCCAGCATAAACAGTCTGCATCGCCTCTCGATCATCGGGACCGACAGCAACACGCTCTTGAGCTGGGATCCGAAGGAAGGGAGCGCGGCGCAGCTATGACGGAAGTTGTCGAGGCAACGGAAAAACACAACGCTCTTGCCGGGCACCTTGCGCACAGCCAATTCTTTCAGCTCGTCTACCTCATCGGCCTGATGCATGCCGACGTCAACAAGATGGGTCCAGGCCACGCGCCGAAAGATGAACCGATCCAGTTCCGTGCCACCCGCTCGTTGAGTTTTGGAGCCAGTGATGTCTCCGAGATCTCCTATGACGAGGCGCGCGACAAATTTGATATCCGGGTGAATTTTCTGGGCCTTTATGGTCCGGCATCGCCGCTGCCGCCGAACGTCACGGAAAGGATCATCGAGAGCGACGAAAACCCATCTTCTCTTGAAGATCTTTTGGATCTGTTCAATCACCGTCTGACGATCCTTTTGTACCAGATTTGGCGCCGCTCCCGGCACTACATCCGGTTTGAAGATCATGGGCTTGATGCAACGTCCAAATGCTTCCTGGCTTTGTGCGGATTTCCGATCGAGGACCGGGCGGAAATCGGATCCGTCGCAAGATCGGCCCTGCTGCCGCATGTTGGTTTGATGTCGCTGTACTCGAACTCCGCCGAGGCTGTTGCATCGGTCTTGTCGAGCTTCTTCAAGGTGCCGTGCGAAATCATAGAGTATGTGAACCGTCATGTAGTGATGGGTGAAGACAGCCAGATCTCGCTTGGCGTTCGAAACACCCTTCTTGGTGGAGACATGGTGCTTGGCGAAGAAGTTGAAGACGACCTCGGCAAGTTCACTGTCCGGATGGGCCCAGCGTCCTATGAAAAACTCAAACCATTCATGCCCGGAGGAGAGCGGCACCCTGAAATTGCCGAACTCTTGGCTATGGTCATGCGGGACCCACTCGATTGGGATCTGCAGTTCGTCTTCAAGGAGGACACGGTGACGGCCGGAAAAATCGGCGATATTCGGCTGGGTGTTTCGCTGTGGCTCGATGCCGAGGAAGACAGCCAACTGGAGAATCCTGTTCAGTTGACGGGCCTGCCTTTGGGGAGCGGACCAGACTATACCGGTGAGCTGGAACATGCTACGCCGGATATTAGCGGTCGTATGGCCGGAACGGGACTTGCCGAAAAACAATCCAACGGTCTGATGGTGTCATGAGCAGTGAGTTGATCCTGACCTGCGCGGCTTTGGGCAGTCAATTCCGCTACGGGACTTCCGGTGGAACATTTGGGCGCTCAAAAAAGTGCGACTGGGTTCTTCCTGATCCCAATCGGATCTTGTCATCCATACATGCGCGCGTCGTGTTTCAAGGTGGCGCATACCTGCTGATTGACGAGAGCACCAACGGGACGTTTCTTGCCGGACAGGAGCAGCCAATTGGCCGCGGCCGGTCTATTCCGCTGGGGCCGGGGACTGTCCTGACAGCTGGTCCTTATGAAATAATTGCAGAACTCGTCACGGCGCAGCAACCCGTGCAATCCGCTCCTGTTGCTGCCGCACAGCCACAGGTTCAGCCAGCCCCTGCAGTGGAGCCGCAACCCGATTTTACCCCGGATGCACAATTCCTGGCGCCGGGACAGACCTATGGTGCGCCTCCAAAGGGCAAACAGTCTCTGGATCCGCTGGATTATCTTGGTGGCAGTGACCCAGCACCTCAGCCGGTGGTGAGCGCCGCCCCGCAGGCATCCACGCAGCAAATCCCGCAGGACTTCATGCAGGCACCAACTGCAGTGCCCCCGACAGCGCAAGTTCTGCCGCAAGCCACGGCCGCACCCGTCGCCCAACCGGCGCAACCAGTCGCCGCCAGCGTTTCACCTCGACCGGTCGTATCGCCGCCGGCCGAGCCAGCTCAACAACAGCCAAGTGCTACGCCTGCGCCAGCTGCCACGCCGGCAGCCTCCGGCGGCATTCCGGACGACTTCTGGTCGTCTCTTCCAGGCGGCCCGCTTCCAGGTTCACCCACTGCGCAAGAGGCGGCTCCGATGCCGTCTCAACCGGGAGCTCCTCAACCGGCGGCGCAATCAACCATCCCGGACGATTTTTCTTTTGGAGCTCAACAAGCCTCTTCAGCCCCAGCTCCGGCCTCAGTACAGGAAGCCGCCCAGCCGGCTTCCGCATCAGCGGCACTTCCGCCAATGCCGCAGAGTGCCGGATTGAACGCACCTGTTTCCTCGATGATGCCGCCCATGCCGGGACCGGGAACCGCTGGCGGTCTGTCTCATCTGGATGCGCTCAAAGCCCGACGTGAACAACGGGTCGCAGCGCTCGATGCCAAGGCCAAAGGTGCGGATAAGGACGAAGCCCGGCTGGCCGGGGCACCTCAACCGGTGCCCGCAGCCGTGCAGCAACCACAAATGCCCGCGCAGGCGATGCCGTCGCAACCCATGCCATCAGCTCCGGCTCCACAAGAGTCGCAAGCCTCAGGATCGGTTCAGGAGGTCCCGAACATTCCGATGCCAACCGGGCCGCGCAGCGATGAGGATCTGCAAATCCTGTTACGTGCCATGGGGTTTCCAGAAGCCGATGTTCCTGAAGCTATCCGGGATCAGATCCTTCAGGATGTCGGTGCCATGGTCCGCGAGATGGCATCCGGCCTCGTGTCGATGATGGCCGCGCGCAAGGTCGTGAAGTCTGAGTTCCGGATTGACGAAACCCGGATCGAACCGAAAGAAAACAACCCGTTCAAGTATTTCAAGGTTGGCGAGTTGGCCTTGGATGAAATGCTGCTGACAAGGACCGACGGCTATCTGTCGCCCGCGCAGGCAACCCGTCACGCCTTTCAGGATTTGCAGAGCCATTCGATGGTTATCATGTCGGCCATGCAACGGGCGATGCGGTTGATGTTTGAAAAATTATCCCCAGAAGCTTTGGCACAGGCCGGTGACGGCGACGGCGCATTGCGCCTAAGAAGTCTTGGGGGGCGTCGCGACAAGTGGGATACGGCGCGCAGCACATATGATCACATGCGCAAGGACTATGAGGCAGTCGTGCGGCAGATGATCATGGAAGCCTTCACGCAAGTGCAGGAAGAGCAGGCGCGGCGCATGTCCGACGATTATTGGAATAAGAGGAAGAAATGAGCCTGACCCGACGATCAGCGTGCATCGGACTTCTGGCCGCGCCCATTGCCATTTCTGCCGGGTGTTCGCGTGTCGCCAAACCGACACCAATCAAGATCGAGCTGCAGGCCGATGCCAACGTAAACCCCAACGAAAATGGAGATCCGGCACCGGTTGTGGTCCGGGTTTACGAGTTGAAAGAGCTGACGGCATTTCAAAACGGCAGCTTTTTTGACTTCGCGGACAACGACAAGAAATTGTTGGGCGGTGACCTGGTTGGCAGTGCGGAATACGAGCTGACACCGGGACAGACGGTCGACTACAACCGCAGTATCTCCAGCGAAGCCCGCTACATAGGGGTTGTCGCTGCATTCCGGGACATTGAATCTGCCCAGTGGCAGGACTCGATCGAACTCGAACAAGAAAAGAAAAACGAGTTTGTCATCTATCTGACCACTCTTGCTGTTCGAATACAAAAGCTTCGAAACCGCCGATTGGGCGTCTTTTAGGACCGATCCCGCAAGGGGTTCCTAACGAATTGAGTTTGCACAGCGGAATCAATTAGAAGATACTCCGCAACGTCGGTATTTTGCCGTTAGGTTCGAATCATGAAACTTGGTGAGAAGCGCAGGGGAGTGCATTGAACGCAAGCGGCAAACCGCTCTGGCTTGAGGGAATGTTTCTCCGGCCCCAGCACCTCCAGCAATATGACCGCTGGATCGAAACCAATCTTGAGCACCGGGTGAAAGACCAGGCGCCCTACACTTGGGGCGTGCGAAAGCTTGAGTTTGATCCGGACGCCTTGCGGATCGGCCAGGTTCAGATCGCGGACGCGGATATCGTCTTTCCGGACGGATCCGTCTTCAATACCTCGCTCTTGCACAAGGTTGCAGGCGCACGCGAGATCACATCGGAACATCAGGGCAAAAAGATCTATCTGGCTGTACCGCTGAAGTCTGTCGGCGGACTGGAAGTCGGCCACGAAGCGCAAGGCAAACAGCGCTACACACGACATATGTCCGAGGCGCGCAATACGGCAGAAGCTGACCGGCCACCCGCCAACATCGCGGTTGGAACACTGACAGCCCGGTTGATCCTCGAAGGTGAAAGCCATGACGAGACCGCCAATCTGCCGATCGCCGAGATTGAAGGTGTGGACGCACAAGGTGGTGTGCAACTTTCCGGCACATTCATTCCCCCGGTTAATTTCGTTGCTGCAAGCAAGCCGTTGTTGGCACATCTTGAAGAAGTGCGCAGCCTTTTGCGTAAGCGCGGCGAGATGATGGCCAGCAACGCGGCAGGGCAGGGCAGTAGCACCCGTAACGGCCTGATGGACCTCATGATGCTCGGCGTGGTGAACCGCTACGAGGTTCTGATCGGTCATTTGATTATGTCCGGACGGCATATGCCCGAGATGGTCTACCGGGATCTGATTTCTCTGATCGGCGAGATCTCTGCCTATGGGACCGACACCCGCAGGCCCCCTGAAATTCCGGCGTACGACCATCGCGATCTGCGCATGACGTATCAGGGTTTGGTCGCCGTCCTGCGAAATCTTCTCAGTTTTGTTGTCGAGCAGAACGCGATCAGCATCCCGCTCACAAAACGGGAATACGGGATCTGGCTGGGCGAAACGTCAGACCGGATGGTGTTCCAAGCGCGCTCTTTTGTGCTGATCGCGTATGCAAACGTGGATCTGGAAACCCTGCGCAAGCAGATGCCAATTCAGATCAAGGTCGGGCCGGTCGAAAAGATTCGCGAGTTGGTCAATCTGCAGCTGCCCGGGATTGGGATCTCGCCACTCTCAGTGGCTCCCCGCCAAATCCCGTATATCCAGAACGCGGTCTACTTTTCGTTGGATACCGACAATGAACTTTGGCCGCAAATGCAGACCACAGCCGCATTCGCGTTACACTTGAGCGGCGACTACCCGGGGTTGGGGCTAGAACTTTGGGCAATCCATAAAGGCAAGTGACTTAGCAGCTTATGACAAATGACGACCTGGACCAACCGACCGTAGCGCAGCGCTTGTCGCCGCGGGCACGTACGTCCATGGCGCAGGGCTCGGCAGGGGTGGGCGATCCGGGCGATGAGCCGACTGTTGCGTTCGTCAGTCAACCTTCCGTAGCCCAGCCGGCGCAGCAAGCTCAGCCTGATCCGTCTGCTCCGGCCTCGCAAAACGGCTCTTCGGTTGAATCTGCAACATCAATCGTTCGCCTTTTCGACCGCATCCCGGAACGCGTTCTGGTTCGCGCGGCATCACCGTTGCTGCTGCTGATAGCGCACTTGCGCAGTGCGATTGACCGCGCCGATGTCGTCTCGCTCCGCCGCGAAGTTGTGGCTGAAATCGACAAGTTCGAGCAAACCGCGCAAAAGGAAGGCGTCGAAGCAGGTGACATCATCGCCGCGCGTTATGTTCTGTGTGCAACAGTCGACGAGACCGTCTTGATGACGCCCTGGGGCAGCCGGAGCGAGTGGAGTTCCAACAGTTTGCTAAACCAGTTTCACAATGAAACCTGGGGCGGCGAGAAGTTCTTTGGCATTTTGGACCGGATCAAGGGCGATGCGCCGCGCAAGATGCCGTTGCTGGTCTTGCTGCATGCCTGCCTGATGCTCGGGTTCGAAGGCCGTTATCGGGTTCTGGAAGGTGGCCGGGATCAGTTGGAAGATCTGCGCAACGAACTGTCACGGCTGATCAAGCGCAATACGCGCATCAAGCCAGACCAGCCGCTGTCGAAAGTGTCCGAAGGCCACAAGGGTGGCCGGAAGGTGAGCGTCCTGCCTCCAATGTGGATCATCGGTATCATTGCCGTGTCGATCCTGTTCATCGCCTGGGCCTACAGCGATTTCATGCTGGAAGGTGAAATCGTCCCCCCGTTGAGCGCCATTGAAGCGCTCGAAGTGAAATAGGGGCGGCAGGTATGATAAGGACGTATTTCGCAAGCCTTTTGAGACCGGTAAGCCTGCTAATCCTCCTGCTGCTGATCATAGTATCAGTTGCAATCTATTTCTTTGGCGGCATTGTAACGATTGCGGGCTTCACGCCGTTTGCTCAGACCGAGCCGCGGATCATTGCGATCGTCGCGCTGTTTGTCCTGTTCTTCCTGATTACATTCCTTCGCCATGTTCTGGCACGCCGGGCGAATGCCAAGCTTATCAACTCCATGCTTGCCAATGACGAATTGGTGTCCATGGGAACGGACATGTCAGCCGATGAGGTCGAGCTGATCCGGGAACGGTTCGAAGCTGCCCTGCAAAAATTGCGCGACAACCCGCTGGACGGCAAACGGCGCCGGAACTTCCTGTTCGAACTGCCCTGGTACATCATCATTGGTCCGCCCGGCACGGGTAAAACCACCATTTTGCGCAATTCCGGCCTGGAATACCCGCTTGCCGAACATGGGCAGGAGGCGCTGCAAGGCATTGGCGGCACGCGCAACTGCGACTGGTGGATTTCCAATGAAGCCGTGATGATTGATACGGCTGGCCGGTACACGACGCAGGACGTCAACAAGGGCGTTGATGCCGCGGCCTGGAATGGTTTTCTCGAGCTGCTTCTCAAGTTCCGCAGACGGCGTCCGGTCAACGGTATCCTGCTGACCATCAGCATTGAGGATGTGGCCGTTGCAGACGAGGACAGCCGGAAACGTCAGGCAGAAATTCTGCGCCAGCGCCTGCGCGAACTGCACCGGACATTCGGCATGCGCCTGCCGGTCTATGTCATGTTCACCAAGTGTGACCTGATCGCCGGCTTCGATGAATATTTCGACGACCTGAAGCAGCGCGAACGGGAGCAGGTCTGGGGCGTCACACTGCCGTATGACCCGCAGCAGATCACTGTCGGGCCGGCGTTCGAGGCCGGATTTACTGATCTTGTGGCACGTCTGGAAAAGGACTTGCCTGGCACGCTAAGTGAAGAGCGGAACAACAGCCGCAGGTGCCGCATTTACGGCTTTCCTTATGAGTTCGGATCTCTCTCCACGGTCTTGCGGAGCTTTTTGGCGGATGTTTTCCGCTCCAGCCGTTACGAAGCGCAGCCTTTGTTACGGGGCGTCTATTTCACGTCCGGAACGCAGGAAGGAACGCCGTTCGACCGTTTGCTTGGCGCAATGGGCCGCAGTTTCCAGCTGGCCCCATCGCATCAGATGCCGCTCAGCGGGCAGGGCAAAGCCTATTTCATCAAGAATCTGCTCTCCAATATTGTCTTTCCCGAGCAGAACCTTGTGGGCGTTAACACGGGTCTGGAGCGGCGTCTGGCGGCGCTCTACGCAGGTGGTCTGGCGGCGTTGTGTGCCTTTGTCATCGGCATGTCGGCCTACTGGCTTGCTGGTCTCAATCACGCCGAGCAGACGGCGGAGAAGGTGGAAGAGCTCTCCAACCGGGTGAGTGTTTTGCGCACGGAGGCAGACCAAAACCGCTCGCTCATCAGCATTCTGCCGACGCTCAATGCCGCCAAGGCCTTGCGGGATGAGGTGATTGATCAAGAGAATTGGCTGACCGTCACGCCGTTCTCAATTGAGTCGCAGTCCAAGCTGCTTCCAGCTGCAACGAAGACCTATGATTCTTACCTGACCGAATATCTTCTGCCATCGATCGCTTCGCGTCTTGAAGCGCAAATCCAACTGGTTTCGAACACCACGGGCAGCAATTCGGCGCTTCTGCGCGATCAGCTTGAAACCTACCTCATGCTGACGACCGGCCAGAACTACAATGCAGACAAGGTCAGAAACGCCTTCCGGTCGCAGAATGAGGCAGCATTTGTGCTCAACCCGGAAAACCGGGGCGCAATGCAGGAGCACATGAACAACCTGATTCAGCTCCTGCCGATCCAGACGGCCGTTGACCAACCAATCGTCCAGGAAGCCCGCGACCGGATCCCGCGCGTTCCGCACGCAAGCGAAATCTATACCCGCATGGTGACGGATTCCGCGCAACGTTACCGCGTCGCGCCGATCAATCTGACGCGCTCGCTTGGGGCCGGGGCGCTGTTCATTGACAGTGCGACAGCAGGTGGCCGCAGCCTGATCCCGGGCCTTTACACCAAGAACGGTTTTTACAATTTCTTCCTGGCCCGGCTTCCGGAATATATCCGCTCATCCATCGGGTCCGACTGGGTGCTCGGGGATAGCGTCAGTGATACGACCTATAACCGGCTCGCCCAGGAAATCGTCCGGATGTATACACAAGACTACGTCCAGGCCTGGCGTGAAGGGATCAGCTATATCCGTGTGGTGGAAATCGGCTCGCTAGGCCGAGCCCAGATTGTTCTGCAGGACTTGTCGAGCCCGGATTCGCCACTCACGAATGTTTTGAACATCCTGCGCGAAAACACCCAGCTGCCGCTTCCAGGTTCCCAGCAGAACCAGGCGGCAACACAGGCGGCGTCCGCAGCGTCTTCTGGTGCTGCAACCGGCATTGCTGCGTCTGCAAGTGAAGCTGCACAAAGGGCGGCGGTGGAAACAGCGTTCGGGGATGCGCCGTGGCCCGGGATTGCAATCGAAAATGCCTTCCGGCCGCTGAACAATCTGACCGCTCCGCCGAGCAGCCAGACGCTGGACCGCGTTCAGCAGCTGTTCGGCGATCTATATGGCAATGTGTCCGGCGTTGTGACAGCTCCGGACCCAACAAAAGCCGCATATGAATAGGTCAAGGGAAGAGCGCAAACACCGACAACCGATTCCTTCACGACCTTGCGGGCGGAAGCGTCTACCAACCCCGAACCGGTTCGTTCGATGGTCCTGTCGATCGTCAACCGTACCTGGGATCTTTTGAATAAATCGGCCTATCTCTATTTGAACGGCCGTTGGAAAGATGAAGTCGTACCGGCTTGTACGGCCATCATCGCCGGGCGGTATCCGTTCGATCCGGATGCGCAAGAAGACGTCAGCCTGGAGGATTTCACGGACCTGCTCGGCCCCTCCGGTGTCATGGATGCGTTTTACAACGACTACCTGAAACCGTTCATCGTGGTGCGGCGGCGCCAGTTCAGCCCGATCCAGACGCAAGGTGCGGGCCTGGGCTTGGCCCAAGAAACGCTCAACCAGATTTCCACGTCTCAAACGATCAAGGACGCGTTCTTTGCCAAAGGCGGCAGCAGTCCGGAGACCAAATTCACGATCCGGCCGTCCTTCCTGGATCCGGAAGCTCTGCGGTCGACCTTGAAAATTGACGATGACTCGATTGTTTACCGGCACGGTCCGGTGCGCGGCAAGGACTTCAGCTGGCCGAGCCAGGCGGATGCGAGCACCGCGGAACTGTCGATCACCCTTCTGGACAATTCAAAGACCACGATCCTCAAGGAAGGCACATGGGCGATCTTCCGGATGTTGAGTGCCTCTG
This sequence comes from uncultured Labrenzia sp., assembly GCA_937911395.1. Lineage (GTDB taxonomy): Bacteria > Pseudomonadota > Alphaproteobacteria > Rhizobiales > Stappiaceae > Roseibium. Next base: position 4,050 of record CALDSI010000153.1, on the reverse strand, counting down.
GCCTGTCCCGGGTCCGTGGACGCGACCGGTTCGAGTTCTCGGTCGAAAAGGTCGTGAAGAAGGAACAGCGGATCGACAACGGCACCAAGACAGTTGATGTCAGCTACAAGGGCAGCTTCGCCTTGAGTGCCGGAAGCGTTGTGAACCCGTTCAACCTTGGGCTCTATTCATCCTTCCGGTGCCCGCCAGCTCTTTAAAGCGGATCGGCCGGAAAACTTTTTGAACCACATGGACCAGGGAGGCTGGGGCGCATGCATATCTGCGGCTTTTTTGGCAAACGCCCCGCCGAACGAGATTTTGTCTTCGAGGGATTACCGGCACGGGTAACCGACGCTTGGGCTAACATCGTGAGCAACTGGCTTCACGCATGTACGACCGCTGCGCCGCAGACCTGGCACAACGCTTACTTCAGTGCCCCGGTCTGGCGATTTGCTCTGCCAATCAATCATCTCGATGACCGCGCCTGGATTGGACTTGTTGCCGGATCCGCAGACACCATGGGCCGGACCTTCCCGTTGGCTGTTTTGATGTCGATGCATGTCGAGCAATTCAGCAACGACATTATTTTCCAGATCGACGAAATCATGGATCGCCTGGAGCTTGACCTGCTGACGTTCCTTGCGGGCGAAAGCAACCGCCGCAATTTCCTCAACAGCGTCACAAATTGTTCAGCGGACATCAGGGCGGCGATAGATGAGCCGCCCTACAAGGTTTCGATGACGCTTCCCGACCTTGAGAGTGGTGAAGCGGGCCTGTGCATCCCATGGACAGATCTGGTGGCTTCGAATGAAGTGCCGGCGCACATACTGGTCTGGCCGGAGACGGAAAAAAAGAAGAAGCGATCATCCTCTCCAGGGTACTGGTGGCATGAAGGATCGCCGGAACGGGTTAGTGAGGTTTGTGTGTTCTCAGCCATGCCTGAAGCGGACGCCGCCCGGGGAATTTTCATGGGGCATTGGGAGGCTCAGGGCTGGCGTGAGCGGACTTGAAACAGCATGCTGTTATTTCCGGATCGCAAGGAGATAGCACCTCAAACGGCAAAACGAAGACATGGTCACAGAAAAGAAAAAGACCGGAACAGGCCTGGAGATCGAAACCGCCACCCGGCAAGGCACGCGCCACAGTCAGAATGAAGACAATCATGTGTCCAAGCCCGAACATGCTCTGTTTGCTGTCTCTGACGGCATGGGGGGGCATCGGGATGGTCACCTAGCGAGCCGCGCCTTTGTCGACGAGCTGGAAGTGATCGAGTTTGCAGATGGCGAAGGCGTGAACGAACGGCTCCAACGCATCGAAGCCGCCTTTCATCGTGTGAACGACCAGCTCTACGGCAGTTATCTGGAAAACCCGGACGCGGACATCAGCGGATGTACCGGTTTGACCCTGATCATCCACGACGGATATGCCGGGTGCCAGTGGGTCGGCGACAGCCGTCTTTATTTGTTGCGCCAAGGTCATCTCTTTCTTGTATCGGAAGACCATAGTGATGATCTGGGGCGGCTGACCCGCGCGCTCGGCTCGCATGAAGACATTCTGGTCGACAGGCGTGTGATCGATCGCCGATGCGCTCGCAGATGGTAGTACGGGTGTCGCGGACCGTTTGGTTGCTCATGCGGTCGAGGGGGGATCATCGGACGACGTAACACTGATCACGGTGCGGCTGAACGACAATGGCTGAAGCAGACACGGATCCTGGCTATACGCTCGCCGTTGATACAATGGCGGAGCCAGCCGAAACCATGACCCCGGTACCGGGCCTTGTGCTGAAGGACCGGTATTTGTTGATCAAGGAAATCGGCCGGGGCGGGCAGTCGCTGGTTTTCAAGGCGCGGGATCTTGTTGCGGCGAAAGCGGGATTGTCGAAAGCCGATGTTGCTTTAAAGATCATCACGGCGGGACCGGAGATAGAACCTGATTTTGTCGCACTGATGCACCGGGAAGCGCGCCGCCTGCGGGATCTCGTCCACCCCAACATCGTTCGTGTTTACGACATGGACCGCGTTCAGAACCTGCATTTCATGGTGATGGAGTATCTGGAAGGGGACACGCTCTCCAGTTTTCTGCGCAAGGCGGAGGACCGCAAACTGGAGCTCGCTCAGGTGATGCGGCTGGTGCAGGATTTGGGCTCGGCTCTCGAGTTTGCCCATGCCAACGGGATCATCCATTCCGACCTGAAACCCGGCAATGTCTTTGTGCAAACAGATGGCTCGGTCAAACTGATCGACTTCAACATCTCTGCGCCGATTGCACCGTCCTTGCGCAAGGATGAAGAAGACACGATCCGGATCCTGATCCGTCTTGGCGCAATCACCCCGAGTTATGCCTCGCCCCAGCGGCTGGAGGGCCACGAACCTTGCGCGGCCGATGACGTGTTCTCGTTGGCGGTCATGGTCTATCTGTGCCTTGCTGGACGTCGGCCGTTCGGTCCGAAAAACGCGCTTGAGGCCATGGAAGCGTCGGTTCAGCCAGAGAGGCCAGAGCACCTCTCTTCGGCGCAGTGGACGGCCTTGATGAAAGGCCTTGCGTTTGACGATGCAGGACGGACCCCGGAAGTCACGGGTTTCGTAACGTCCTTCGCCGCGCAGCGCCAATCTGCAGCCGATTGGATCCGGTCGCAGCTCAGTTGGTAGGTCAATGCCGGGTCAGATCCCGATCCTGAACCCGAAGTGACGGTTGCCCCGAGTTGAGCCTGCGAGCGTCGCATCGATATCAAGCACGTCTTCGTCTTCTTCAGATCGGGCTGCGCTCACCGAAAACTGGACAGCATTGAAAAGGGCGTCTGATATTTCGTCGAGCCGGGCTTGAAGATTGTTGGCAGACTCTTCTGCTGTCTTGGAACCTGACGGCGCCGTTGAAAAAGCCACTTGAAGCAACGTGTTGAGCCGGGCCATGGAAAGTGCGCGCGCAACACCTGCGTTCGGCTCCTCCGACTTGCTCGCCGAGACCGTGCGGGATCCGGCAAAATAAACCTCTGCCCGGTTGGCCTGACCACGCAAAACGTTGATGCCGGCTGAAGCCAGTGACAGAGCTGCTTCTTGCGAGACAAATGTCATGACGCTGTCCGCCACCGGTTTTCCGGTATTGGCGTGTTCCGCCGTTTCCAGTTGATCAATCGACAGTTTTTGGCCCACACCAAAGTCGGGCCATCCGTTTGCCGCTTGAGCGTGGAGAATTGACAGCAGGGCAATCCAGCTGGCGGGCAGGCCAACATCGGCCGGACCGTCATCGTCAGCAAAGAGGCGTCCCTTGTTCCAGAACAAGGCAAGACTGCTCGACGCTGCAGATTGCCGGAGGCTTGCAAACTGTTCAAAGCCGATTTGATCCAGCATTTGGTGCGGCGTCTCCCGGCTGCCGACCGTGTCAGCGCTTTCTCCGGCAAAATCCGGGGCGAGGGTGCCGAGCAGGCACGTCGCATTTTCCGCTGCGACCGTGGCCAGACGTTTGAAGCCGGAGGCGCCGTCCTTTGCGAGGCTGGACTCATTGGCGGCAAGAACCACGTCGAATGCGGCATGGGCGAGCGCACCCTCCGGTTCTTCCAGGCTCGCCAAAACATCCTCGATGGCAGCTGTCGCGCTGACCTGAAAGAGGAACAAGCGGATTGAACTTTCGCGTGGCAACTCAGCCAGCAACATCCGCAGCGCGAGCCAGTTTTCCAGAATCTGATGCAGGCGGCGATCTTTGAGGAACAGAGCGGCCTGGTCTTCGATCATAGCATCGAAAGAGGCCCAGTCGCCAACCGGTCCAGGTGTGGATGGAGCGGGTTTGCGCGGTTCGCCACTGGAGGTTTGGGACAAGAATGCCTGGACGGCGTGCTTTGCAAGATCCTGTGTGACTTCACTGTCCGCCGATCGTTTCGGCGCCTCGACCATCGAGAACAATGCATCCAGCCCGTCATCTTCATCTGATTTCGGTTCCGAAGCAGGAGGACTCGGTGTCTGGGCTTTGGGCGCAGCGTTACGAGATGCACGCATTTCCGGAGCTGAGTTTGCTCCGGGTGATTTGGCTGCGTCCAAGAGCAGATCGAAACGCTGTCCATGATCGGCCAGTCCG
>CALDSI010000152.1 GCA_937911395.1 uncultured Labrenzia sp. | reverse complement strand
CGGCCAAGCTCCAGTGTGTCACCAACTTCAACATCAAGACGGGCCAGCAGGGCCAGTTCGGCCACAGCTCCCCAGCGCCCGTCACGCTGTTCCAGTGCGTCTACAAGGCTTTGCCCCGATTGCAGCTCGAGCGCGCCATAGAGCGGATAGACATCATCCACAGCCTTAAGCTCTACAAGCGCCTGGTCCGCCGTGTCTGCGCGCCGGGCCATTGCACGCAACGTCGCGACTTCCGAAACTGCACCGAGACTGCCGATATAGCTCCGCTCGTCCTCATTCACTTGGCGATGAACCAGACGGAAGGACAGATCGCCGCCCAAAATGGCTTGGCCTTCTTGGGAGATCCCTTCGGTCAAGGCTCTGGAAACCGAAGTCACGCCGGAAATCGCGGCAACCCCAAGCGCGATACAGGCGACGAAAATGTAAAAGCCCTTCAAGCCGCCGCGCAGTTCGCGCAGGGCAAACCGGAGGGCGAGGCGGAAGGTCTGGTTATTGCGGCCAAGCTCGCCGGACACAAATCCGCTCATGCGGACACCTGCTCTTGTGCTGCGTCTACGTTTTGGGTGGTCTCTTCGATTTCGCCCGAGCGAACCCGGATGACCCGGTCGCATTTTTCGGCAAGGGCCGGGTCGTGGGTTACCAGAACCAGTGTGGTGTTCCGATCGCGCTGAGCTGAGAACATCAGGTCGACGATCTGTGCGCCGGTGCTTTCGTCCAGGTTCCCTGTCGGCTCATCCGCGATCAGGATTTCCGGCTCAACAACGAGAGCGCGCGCAACGGCGACCCGCTGTTGCTCTCCACCGGACATTTGAGCCGGATAGTGGTGCAGGCGTTTACCAAGACCAACGGCTTCTAGCTCTGCCTGGGCTTTCTTGAAGGCGTCTGCATCGCCGGCAAGTTCAAGCGGCACTGCGACGTTTTCCAGCGCCGTCATGTTCGGGACAAGGTGAAACGACTGAAAGATGATGCCCACATTCCGGCCTCTGAACAGCGCCAGCTGGTCTTCCGATAGACCGCCGAGTTCTGATCCGGCAACGACAACGGATCCCTCATCGGCGCGTTCCAGTCCGGCCATCACCATGAGGAGGGTCGATTTACCCGAGCCGGATGGTCCGACCAGGCCAACGGATGTGCTCTTTCCGATCTCCAGATCAATACCCTTCAGGATGTGAACCTGTCCGGCCCCTTCCCCTAGGGTCAAGTGGACATTTTTCAGGGCAATGGCTGGTGTCGTCGTCATCTTTGGGCCTTTATAACGGTCATATGTTGGCCGCTATGGCCATCACATGCCCTCGACAAGTGGTCACTTTGCGACCATATGGGCCTGTTGTGCCAAGTCTTCCAGTCAGGAAAGTGTATTAGAGTGTATCGTTTCTTTCTGTTTTTGATGCTACCTCTGTTGTGGTTGGGAACCAGCACTGCAAATGCCGCTGATATAAAGCTCGTTGTGCTGGGAGACAGTTTGTCCGCCGGTTATCAGCTGCAGGCCGGGGAAGGTTTTCCGGAACGGCTACAAAAAGCGCTCGATGCACGCGGGCATTCCGTTGAGGTTATTAATGCCGGTGTTTCCGGTGACACGTCCTCCGGTGGACTGTCCAGGCTAGATTGGTCAGTAGGAGCAGACGCTGACGCTGTCATCGTTGAGCTCGGAGCCAATGATGCCTTGCGGGGCATTCAGCCGGACCTGACACGGAACAACCTTACACAGATCGTGAAACGCCTGACCGACAAGGACATTGCGGTGCTTGTTGCGGGCATGCTCGCCCCACGCAATCTTGGCGAGGACTATGCTGCCTCTTTCGACCCCATCTACAAAGACATCGCCGAGGCGCATGGCGCATTGCTCTATCCCTTCTTTCTGGAAGGTGTTGCGCTGAAACCGGATCTCAATCTCGCTGATGGCATTCACCCGAATGCGGAGGGCGTTGGCGTTATTGTTGAAAACATTCTGCCGACGGTCGAAGAGTTGCTGGTACAAGCCTCCAAAAAGTAGCATTCAGACATCTCTGATCCTGCCGAACACAAATTACCTGTAAACAAGGATATCCCTCATGGAACTGCGCACGCTTGGCCGCACGGATATAAAGGTCAGCGCATTGTGCCTTGGCACAATGACCTATGGCGAACAAAACACGGAAGCCGAAGGTCATGCTCAAATGGATTATGCCCTGGAGAAGGGGATCAATTTTTTCGATACGGCCGAGCTCTATGCAATCCCGCCAAAGAAGGAAACGCAGGGGCGGACGGAACGGATCATCGGCACATGGTTTCAAAAAACCGGCAACCGGGACAAAGTCGTTTTGGCGACCAAGGTTGTCGGCCGGACCGGCATGGATTGGTTCCGCGAGCACGGCAAAGGCGCCAGCCTGACACGTGCGGAAATCGAATTTGCGGTCGACCGGAGCCTGAAAAACCTTCAGACCGACTACATCGACCTTTACCAGATCCACTGGCCGGATCGGAACATGAGCAACTTCGGCGCCAATCCGGCGCGCTGGGCTCCGCCGGAGTTGTATGAAGACGAGAACAGCATCGAAAGCACGCTGGAAGTGATGGCGGACCTGGTGAAAAGCGGCAAGGTCCGCCACATCGGGATCTCCAATGAGAGCTCCTGGGGCACCATGCGCTATGTTGCGGCCTCCGAGCACCTTGGTTTGCCGCGGGTCGCCTCGATCCAGAACACCTATAATCTGGTCAACCGCACTTTCGAAACCGGATTGGCAGAGATCGCGCAACGCGAAAATGTTGGCTTGCTTGGATACTCCGCGCTCGCGCAAGGCTATCTGACGGGCAAGTACAGGAGCGGCGCAATGCCGGCGGGCTCGCGCAAAGTGCTGTTTGACCGCCTGCAACGCTATGAGCACCCGCGGTCGATCGAAGCCTATGACGCCTATTTCAATCTGGCAGATGAAGCCGGTCTCGATCCGGCACAAATGGCGATTGCCTTTGCCAAGTCCCGTGACTTCATGACGTCCGTCATTCTTGGGGCAACGCGGATGGATCAGCTGGAGAATGACATTGCTGCGGCCGATGTGCAGCTAAGCAGCGACGTCCTTGAAAAGATAGATGCGATTCATCAGAAATTCGGCAACACCGCGCCGTAACGACCATCGCGGATTCAAAGAGAATCAAACCACGGTCACCCCTTCAAGCCGAGCGAGGAATTGTCCGGCTTGAATTTTCTCTCCACACAAAAACTGCATTGTCTTCAAAGTGTTGGTTTTTTGTCTTGCCAATTTCATCAAGTTGATTCCTGATGGGGACATCAGCGTTTGGCGGAGGGAACACCTATGCCGCGGCTTTTTACAGGCCTTGAGATTCCGTCTGAGACGGCCCTCATGTTGTCCATGCTCCGGGGAGGCCTTCGGGGCGCCCGCTGGATCGATCCGGAAAACTATCACATCACTCTGCGCTTCATTGGCGATATCGATGATCGCACGGCGGATGAAGTGGTTGATGCACTCGACCGGATCCGCCGCGATCCCATTGAGATCAGGCTTGATGGCCTTGGGTCCTTCGGCAACGGCAAGCCCCACGCGGTCTGGGCCGGTGTGCAGCTGACATCGGCTTTGTCTGAGCTTCAAAGCGAGCAAGAGCGCATCCTGCAACGGCTTCACTTGCCGGCAGAGCGGCGCAAGTACGTGCCCCATGTTACTCTTGCCCGCTGTAAAACATCCAATAATGAAGATGTTGCCAAGTGGTTGTGCGAGCGCGGTAACTTCCAGGCTCCGCCATTTATTGCAGGCCGGTTCGTCTTGTTCTCAGCAAAATCAAGTGTTGGTGGCGGGCCATACTTGGTGGAAGAAGCTTACCCTCTGGCAGCTTGAGTGTTTCGCGACGGTCCGAACTGCGGGTTTGAGGATCTGATGTCCAGCGGAAGCGCGAGATTCTACCTTGACCCTATGAGGTCGCATTAGCTGCGAAGCTTCCGTAGACGTAAATTGTGAGCATCAGGAAATTTCTTTTGAGTCTCTGAATTATCATATAAATTTTTATTATCCGGCTTAGTATTTAACCGTATTAATCATCTATTGGTTGTGTTTATCGAAAAATTTCAATCAAATTACTTTCAAATTTCCTGTTTTCAGAGATCGGTCGTAAAGGAAAATTAATTCGTTTTGCTTCTTCTGTGCTTACCTTTCGTGAGTTGTGTGATGCATCTTGCGGTAATAAAGAAGAGTCTGTGCAATCATGAAGTCAATCACCAATCTGTCTGTCGCCGCCCGTGTGGGCAGTTTGTCGGCCATCACCGTTGTTGCGATCGTTCTGCTGTTTTTTGTCGCCCGGCATAGCCAGCAGCTCGTCAGCACCGAAAACGATCGTCTCGCTGAATATTCCCAGATGGACTATTATGTGTCCCAAGTGTTGGCGAAAGCCCAAGATATGCGGCGGCTGGAAAAGGACTTCCTGCTGACGAAGGATGAAACGCTTACAGCCTCCTATAATGAGCGGTATGGCGAAGCTGTTGAATTCCTGAAGCGCACCGCGGAAAAACCGGAAGCTGCCGACCAGATGCCGGTGATCGAAAGCCTTGAGAGGACCTTGGCACAGCACAAAGTCGACTTCGATGCGATTGTGGTTCAATCGAAAGAGATGGGGTTGAATGAGAAGCTTGGTCTCAAGGGAGAACTTCGCGGCGCGGTGCATAACGTCGAAGAGCGCCTAAAAGCAGCGAACCTCGATGCACTGACCGTCAAGATGTTGATGATGCGCCGCCACGAAAAGGACTTCATGCTGCGCGGCGCCGACAAATACATTGGCCGGATCGATGACCGGCGCAGTGAATTTGCAGATATGCTTCCCGAAAGTGGTTTGCCGGATGCGGACCAAAAGGAAATCAGCGCACTTCTCGATACATACCAGGCCACTTTCAAGAAATATGCTGAAAAGGCCCAGTTCATTGATGCGCAGGTTGCAGCCGCTGACGAGACGTTTGCGAAGATCATGCCGGATTGGTCAAAGCTGTCCGAAGCCGCTTATCTCGGCAAGCAGGCTGCCAGTGCCGGTCTCGAATCTGCGCGCAGTTTCTCCACCAGCCTCTTCCTGGTGATTGGGGCGATCAGCTTGGTATTGGCAATTGGCCTTGGTTGGCTCATCGGACGGAGTATCACACGCCCGATCAACAAGCTGACAGAAGTTATGAACGAACTGGCTGGTGGCAATAATGATGTTGATGTCGGTTATGCTGACCGAAGCAATGAAATCGGCAGCATCGCACGCGCTGTCGAAGTTTTCCGTGCGAACGCGATCCGGACACAGGAGCTTGAACAGGAGCAGCAGGGCCGCACGGCCCGGGCTGAGGAAGAAAAACGGGCGTTGATGGAGAACCTGGCAAACCAGTTCGAAGCATCCGTTGGCGCAATCGTGGAACGTGTTTCCAGCACTGCTGAAAACCTGGACCAGAGCGCACAGACGATGGCGCGTGTCTCGGAAAACACCAGTGAACGCGCTGAAGTTGCTGCATCTGCCTCTGCGCAGACCACGGAAAACGTTTCCGTTGTTGCATCTGCTGCCGAAGAAATGACTGCCTCGATCAGCGAGATCAACGAGCAGATCATCCGGGCGTCGGCCGCTTCAAAAAGTGCAGCGCAAGACGTGACGGGCACTGCGACGCAGATGGAAACACTCGCCAACATGGCCGACCGGATCGGCGAGGTCGTCTCGATGATTTCGGACATTGCCGAACAGACCAACCTTCTCGCGCTGAACGCAACGATCGAATCTGCCCGCGCGGGCGAGGCTGGAAAGGGTTTTGCGGTTGTTGCCAGTGAGGTGAAGGCGTTGGCGAACGAAACGGCCAAGGCAACCGAAAACATTTCTGAGTTGGTGACCGAAATCCAGGCGGAAACCAAGACAGCGGTCGGTTCTATCGCAAAGATCGGCGATGTGATGCGTGATCTTGAACAGTCTTCAACAGCAATTGCGTCCGCTATGGAAGAGCAAGGTGCAACGACCCAAAGCGTTGCTGAGAACGTTGCTCAGGCCGCGAATGGTACTCGTGACGTTTCGGACAGCATCCAGGTGGTGAAAGATGCATCGGTGGATTCAAGCCATGCCACCCATGCGGTTCAATCCAGCATCAATGACTTGACCGAGCAGTCCAACCTGCTGCGCGATGAAGTGAACCGTTTCCTTGGCCAGATTCGGGCAGCGTAAACGAAACGATC
>CALDSI010000151.1 GCA_937911395.1 uncultured Labrenzia sp. | reverse complement strand
AAACCGTCCCGACCGACACATCGGCTTTGCGCGCGACATCCTTGATGGTCGGCATTGAAGCTTCTCTCCTTTTTACCAAATTGGCGGCCAACGTCGAGCCGTGGGCTCTTTTACCGCCTCTTTCAGGCCGACGCTACACGAGGTCCGGCGTGTAGAACTGTTCCAGCTCAGCGGCGGTTGGCAGCGACGCAGAAGCCCCTTTGCGCGTCGTTGCAAGGGCGGCGGCGTGCATTGCGAACCGGATCGCGGATTGCATGGGTTCTCCGCGGGACAATGCGGTTGCCAATGCGCCGTTAAAGCAATCACCCGCGGCGACCGTATCGATTGCCGTTACCTTCGGGGCCGGTTCAACACCATCCTGATCCTCGAAGGACCAGGCGACCCCCATTTCTCCCAGAGTGATGATTGCTCCGCGCAAACCGAAAGTGCGGAGATGCCGTGCGCCGTCGCGGCCTTCGTCCAGCGTTTCTGGTGTTTTTCCCAAGATGGCACCAGCCTCACTTGCGTTCGGGGTCAGCACATCAAAAGCGGAAAGGACCTCCCTGGTCCACGCCGGGTGAGGGGCCGGGGCCGGATCCATGATCACCAGCGCGCCACCAGCGCGTGCGAGCTCCGCGGCTTTCAATGACGTTTCAAGGCTGATTTCGTTCTGCAGGAGCACGACACCGCTTTTGCTTAACTGGTTTAAATGCGGCCCAAGGTCTTCAGGCTGCATCTGAGCATTGGCACCACTTGCCAACCGTATGATGTTATCGCCGTCCGGCCCAACATCGATGAATGCCATGCCCGTTGCACAATCGCGTTTTTCGATCAGGTCTGCGGTGACGTTGAACGCTGCCAGCTGATCTGCGGCAACGCGACCAAAACCGTCTGTACCAACTGCGCCGATCATTGTCGCATTGGCGCCGAGTTTGGTCGCTGCGACGGCCTGATTTGCACCTTTGCCGCCCAATGTGTTGGCGGTCTCCCGAACCATCACGGTTTCACCGATTTTTGGCCAGCGATCGAGATAGCTGAAGAGGTCGATGTTTATGCTGCCAACGACAGTAACCGGCTTCAAAATTACGCTCCGCTCATGGGGTTCGGATTGTGTATACCGTATTAATTTGCCTCAGCGGAAGATGTGTCCGCTGAGGCTTTAAATATAGGCGATCAAGTCGCCGCGTATTTGGCGCGGTAATGATCAAGGATGACTGCAAAGATGATGACCACACCGGTAATCATCTGGCGCATGAAGTCGCTCAGCCCGATCAGGATCAAGCCGTTTGCGAGCACACCAATGATGAAAGCGCCGAGCAGTGTCCCGATCACGGACCCCCGGCCGCCGCTCAAACTGGTGCCGCCTATGATAACTGCGGCGATAGCATTGAGTTCAAAACCGATCCCGGCGATCGGGCTGGAGATGTTGAGGCGGGCCATATAGACAACGGCCGCGATGCCAGCGGTAAAGCCGCAGATGGTGAAGGCGGCGATCTTGTAGCGGCGCACCGATTGTCCGGCTAGACGGACGGCTTCCTCGTTGTTGCCAATCCCGTAGAGCAATCGCCCGAAGACTGTGAAGTTCAACACAAACCAGGCCATGAACACCAGGACCAGCGCCACTAGAAATACGACAGGGACGCCATAGATCATGGCAGATCCGAATTCCTCAAAGGCATAGGGGAAGGAGTAGATTGTCTGCGCATCGGAGACCTGCAATGCCGCACCACGGGCAATGTTCAACATGCCGAGAGTGATGATGAACGATGGTAACGCCCAATAAGCACTGATGGCGCCGTTGATTAACCCGCACAGCACACCGGTCAGAGTTGCGGCAATGACCGCAAGTGCGATTGCTTCTGCCGGCCCAAATCCGGGAAGGGTGATGGCTTTGCCGGCAACCACCGCTGCAAACGCCATCACCGACCCGACAGACAGATCGATGCCGCCGATCAGAATGACAAAGGTCATGCCGACAGCGAGAACCAGGTTGATGGTGATCTGGGTCAGGATGTTGGTGATGTTGTTCGGCGTCAGAAAGTGTTCGGTGAACACGGAAAAGAATATGATCAGGGCCAACAAGGCGCGGCCGATGCCGGCATTCTGCAAGACAGTCCGAACGGAAAATCTGGACGGAGCCGGGAGCGTGTCGGTTGTTGTCTGGAGTGTCATTGGCTGTTACCTCCGGCCAGTTCGGTTTGCCCGTAGGCCAGTTTAAGAATGTTTTCTTCAGAGAAATCGGCGCGTTGGAGCGTGCCCTGGATCTGGTGTTCGGCAAGAACGAGAATGCGATCTGCCAGTGTCATGAGTTCCGGCATTTCGGACGAGACCACCAACAGAGCGACGCCGCTGCGGGCCAGATCTTTCAGGATCGCGTAAATTTCGGCTTTTGCGCCGACATCCACACCGCGCGTCGGCTCGTCGAGCAGCAGGACCTTGGGATCCCGCGCCAACCATTTGGCCAGCACAACTTTTTGCTGGTTGCCGCCGGACAGGCTCGAGGCCGGGTCGGCGGTTCTTCCGTATTTCAGCTTCAGCTTTTCACCGGCCTCCGTGGCCTGACGCCGCTCGGCTGCGAATTTGAGCAGCCCGGCTTGCGAAACGGAATTGATGTTTGCCAGGGAGATATTGGCAGAGATCGGCATGTCGAGGATCAAACCTTCGTCCTTGCGGTCCTCGGTCACGAAACCAATCCCTGCGGCTATGGCATCTCCTGGACCGGAAAACCTGGCGGTCTCGCCATCCCGTTGAACTTCTCCGGACCGGACCGGATCAATTCCGAAAATTCCGCGCAGGATTTCAGTACGGCCCGCTCCAACGAGCCCGGCGATCCCAACGATTTCGCCATACCTCAAGTCAAAAGACACACCGGTGTCGGTGGGATTGGCCTCAGTCCGGAGATTTTGGACACTTAATGCGACGCCGCCGAAGTCTTTTTGTTCATCGCCAGAAACCATCTCTCCGGCGAGCTGGCGGCCGACCATTCTTTGGACGATACCGTCCGGTGTGGTCTCGGCGATCAGGTCTGTTGCGATTGTGCGGCCGTTGCGGAAGACTGTGACCCGGTCGCAAATCTCAAAAACTTCATCCAAGTGATGCGACACGAAAACGACTGTCACGCCGTCTGCCTTGATCCGGGCGACAAGTTCGAAGAGACGCTTGGTTTCGCGTTCCGTCAATGTGGCGGTCGGTTCATCGAGGATCAGAATCTGGCTTTCGGACTGCAATGCCCTCGCGATTTCAACAAGTTGTCGGTGGGCGATGCCAAGGGTGCTCACAGGAGCTTTGACATCGATATCGGTCAGCCCGATGGCGTCCAGCGCTTTGCGGGCACGGGAATTGAGCTCCGGCCGGTCCAGAAGGCCAAACCGGTTGCGTGGCAGCTTCTCGATTGAGATGTTTTCTGCGATGGACAGGTGGTCAAGAAGATTGAATTCCTGATGAACGACCTGAACACCGCGTTCCTTGGCCTCATGCGGCGACTGCGGGCGGTATGTCTGCCCGTCCAAAGAGATCGCACCGTGGTCATAGGGGAACACACCAGACAGGATCTTGATCAAGGTGGACTTGCCAGCACCATTTTCACCGACCAGCGCATGCACTTCTCCCTGTTCGAGGAAGAAACTCACGCCGTCGAGAGCCTTCACACCGCCGAAGTATTTCTTCAGTCTTTCAACTGATAGGAACTGCGTGGAATGCGCAGGGGCCTGCGCCGCGGTTTGCGTCGCTGCTACCATGGTGCGTCCAGTCATATTGTAATTGGAGAAGTTGGATTTGCCCCCGCTCAAGGCTGACCAAGCGGGGGCACATGGGGCCGATTATTGAGCGGCCACCAATTCGATCGGGGTTTTGACCCAACCTTTGAGTTCGCCACCACCGCCGACGACTTCGAGCGCCAGATCAATGGCGTTTGCGGCCATGTCGGTCCCGAATTGGTCGACAGTTGCCAGCATCCGGCCGTCTTCGATCATCGGGCCGACGGCCGGGATGTTGTCGAAACCGACAACCATAATGTCGGTGCGGCCAGCGCTTTCCAGCGCCTTAACCACACCGATGGCCATGGAATCGTTGGCAGCCATCACGCCTTGGATGTCCGGATGCGCGGTGAGCATGTTGGAGAAGACGGTATTGGCTTCTTCTGTTTCCCAATGCGCGGTGCGGCTGTCGAGAAGGTCGAGTTTGTACTCGGCGACAGAGTCTTCAAAGCCCATGCGGCGCTGGTTGGCATTGTCCGCGCCCGGGTTGCCCTCGATGATGACGACCTTGCCGCCTTCGCCAAGTTTTTTGCCGAGTGCATCACCAGCAAGTTTCGCACCACCGCGGTTGTCCGGGCCGACAAACGCCAGCTCGATGCCCTGTTGTTTCTTGGCGTCTTCATCAAGTGCCACGTCGAAGTTTACCACGACAATGCCCGCTTCCATCGCCTTCTTCAGCGGGCGTACCATGGCACGGCTGTCGGCAGGAGCCACCACAATTGCGTCCACGCCCTGCGTGATGAAGTTTTCGACGGCGTTGATCTGGCTCTCAAAGTCGGTTTCGTTCTGCATGCCGACGGCCAGAAGTTCATAGTCGCCGCGCTTTTCCTGGTGGGCTTCAGCGCCTGCCATCATGTTTTGAAAGAACTCGTTTGCGAGCGATTTCATGATGAGACCGACTTTCGGTTTGTCATCTGCCATGGCGGTACCAGCAAGCAAAGCGAGACCGGTCGCTGCGGCGGCAGCGAGCTTGAATATCTTCATTATTTCCTCCCAAAGAAGACTGCCGTCCCTCTATCCAGACTGGCAGGTGAACAGGCTCCTAAGTGAAAGCATGACTCCCGAAACAGGTCAATATGAAACGTTTCATTTTTTTGAATGCATTCAAAAATTGGCGAATGTTTTCATCTTTGAAGGTTTTCCTAATCGTGCAGAAGTCTCTGATAAAAGGAATGAAAATGAAATTTCCAAACTGGTTCGGTATCGGTTGTTGAATTGTGAAAATCAAAACATTTTACGGCTAAGGATACGGGAATTTTCCTTGTTGAGCAGTTCGGAGCTCACCAGAGCCGCACAAAAATCCAGCGCTGTTTTTTGCCGTTTGTTCAAAAAAAATGCTCTTGTTGGCTCTGCTTAACTTGTAGGCACGCCGGATTTGTGATCATCTTTCAGGGTTAAAAAGCACTCCAGGGGTTTCCAGATGTTCACCGTAAAACCGTTTTCAAAGGTCCGTCGGGGCCTTTTGGCGGCTGCGATAACTGTCACAGCCGTTGCCGCGATGCCAATGCCAGCTGCACAAGCAGCAGATCCAATCAAAGTTGCTGCGATCTATACCGTACCGGTCGAGCAGCAATGGGTGAGCCGTATTGATAAGGCGCTGAAAGCTGCAGAAGAGCGTGGCGATATCACTTACAACTTCTCTGAAAACGTCGCGAACACCGACTACGAGCGTGTGATGCGCGAGTACGCAGAGCAGGGCATGGACCTTGTTGTCGGGGAAGCCTTCGCTGTGGAGCGCGCCGCACGCAAGGTCGCCGCAGAGTATCCGGACACAGCGTTCCTGATGGGGTCTTCTTTTGGCCCGGGAAAACCAAACTTTGCCGTTTTCGACAACTGGATCCATGAGCCGAGCTATCTGTCCGGCATGATCGCGGGAGCGACCACCGAATCCAACATCATCGGCATGGTCGGCGGGTATGCCATTCCGGAAGTGAACCGTCTGATGCACGCGTTCATGGATGGGGCAACATCCGTGAACCCGGACGTGAAGTTCCTCGTGACCTTTATCAACTCCTGGTACGATCCGCCCAAGGCCAAAGAAGCCGCTTTTGCGATGATCGATAAAGGCGCTGACATTATGTACGCAGAGCGCTTTGGTGTTTCGGATGCGGCCAAGGAGAAAGGCCTTTTGGCCATCGGCAACGTGATCGACACATCAGCCGATTATCCCGGTACCATTCTTTCCTCAGCCCTCTGGCATATGGAGCCGACCATTGACCGCGCCATCGGACTTGTAAAGTCAGACAGTTTTGAACCGGCGGACTTTGGTCCGTTCAGTTTCATGAGCTATGGCGGCGGCAGCTTCATTGTTGATGAAAGCCTTGCCCCAGCGGATGCCGTCGCGGCTGCCAAAGAAAAAGAACAGGAGATTCTGGACGGCCTGTTCCGCGTCAATGTGAACGACAGCGAACCGAAATCCACGATGTAAGCAGCGCCTGCTGTTCTAACTGGCGGTCTTAGAGTTCGACACCTTTGACCGTCAGTGACCTGCCGATTTTCCCCCTTGTCGGCCAAGAATTCAAAAACCATCGGAGGTTGGCATGGCGCCGCCAGCAAATGATGCCCTCGTTCTGTTGCGGCTTGAAGGCATCACCAAGCGCTTTGGCGCGTTGACAGCCAACGGCGATGTGTCGCTGGACCTGAGACAAGGTGAAATCCTTGCACTTCTCGGAGAAAACGGTGCCGGCAAAACCACGCTGATGATCATCCTTTTTGGTCACTATGTGGCCGATGAAGGACAGGTTCTTGTTTTGGGGCCAGGTGGGGCTCTTGAGGAGTTGGAGCCAGGCTCTCCGCATGCCGCACTGGATGCTGGCATTGGAATGGTGCACCAGCATTTTACGCTCGCAGAGAACCTGAGTGCCTTCGACAATATCCTTTTGGGCACAGAGCCTCTGTCCGCCATCAAGTCC
Organism: uncultured Labrenzia sp.; assembly: GCA_937911395.1. Lineage (GTDB taxonomy): Bacteria > Pseudomonadota > Alphaproteobacteria > Rhizobiales > Stappiaceae > Roseibium. The sequence continues at coordinate 8,005 of CALDSI010000151.1, read as the reverse complement.
GCCCGACTGCCGGCACGCAAGAAACTGGACGAGCTGATGGCAAGATCCGGATTGGTGGTCAATCTGGACACGCGCATTTCCAATCTCTCCGTCGGGGAAAAACAGCGCGTTGAGATCCTGAAAGCGCTTTATCGGGATGCGAGGGGTCTTGTCCTTGATGAACCGACGGCAGTTCTGACGCCGCAAGAATCCAAGACGCTGTTTGCCACGTTGACGAAGCTTGCAGGCGATGGGCTCGGGATCATTTTCATTTCGCACAAGCTGGCAGAAGTGATGGCTTCTTCTCACCGCGTAGCGGTCTTGCGCGGAGGCCGGAAGGTGGCGGATCTGCCGACAGAAGGCAGTTCGCAACGCCAGTTGGCCGAGCTCATGGTTGGGTACGAGATAACTGAAACCGTACGCGAGCCCGGTACTCCGGGTGCGCCACTTTTTGTCCTGACCGGCGTTGCGGCGGGACATGGTCGGGACGCAATCTCCGATGTTTCGTTGGACTTACGAGCCGGTGAAATCCTTGGCATCGCCGGGGTGTCTGGCAATGGCCAAACCACGCTGGCACGGGTTGTTTCCGGTCTAGAGACGGTGTCAGCTGGCAAATTGATGCTGGAAGGCGATGAGCTCGGGCAAGTCTCTGCACGTCAAATGATTGACATCGGTCTGGCGCGCATACCTGAAGATCGTCATCACGATGGCATCGTTGGCGCGATGACCGTATCTGAAAACTTGGCGATTGAAGGGATCCGCAAACCGGAAAACCAGCGCTTCGGGATGCTCCGGTTTTCGGCGATGCGTGAGCGGGCGAAGGGTCTTATCAAGGCTTATGATATTCGCTGCCAAAGCGAGGCAAGTCCGGCCAGGCTTCTGTCTGGTGGCAATATCCAGAAAATCGTTTTGGCGAGAACGCTTGAAACGGAGCCCAAAGTCGTGCTCGCCGCCCAGCCCTCGCGCGGGCTTGATGTCGGTGCCACGTCCGACGTTCACAAACGCCTCCTTGCAGCACGCGCCCGTGGTGCAGGCGTCATTCTCATTTCTGAAGATCTGGACGAACTCATGCGTCTTTCCGACCGCATCGCCGTCATTCATCGCGGCCATCTCTCACAAGCAGAACCGACGGAAGACCTCGATCGCGGCAAGCTCGGTCTGCGTATGGCTGGGCACGATGGGGAAGAAGCTGCATGATCCGTTTTGAACCCCGAGGTCCAGTTGCCGTTTCCAAAGTCATCAGCGTGACCGTGGCAGCCGCTGTTGCCGCCCTCGTTCTGGCGGCTGTCCCGATGCTGTTCGCAGGTCTGTCAGTTTTTGAAGCCTATGGCCTTATGATCAAGGGCGCTTTTGGGTCAGCCTTTGCCTTCACCGAAATGCTGACCCGCGCAACGCCATTGATCTTGACGGGACTTGCCGCCGCCGTTGCTTTCCGGGCAAAGCTTTGGAACATCGGTGCAGAGGGGCAGCTTTATGCCGGAGCGTTGGCCGCCGTTGCGGTCGGTACGGGGCTGATCTCGGGGCCTTCCTTCGTGCTCATTCCGGCCGTTGTTCTTGCAGGTGCGCTGGCTGGCGGCTTGGTCATGCTCGGGCCAACGCTTCTAAAGACCCGGCTTGGCGTCGATGAAGTGGTGACGACGCTTCTCCTGAATTTCGTCATTCTGCTGTTTGTGCAGATGATGCTGGAAGGCCCCATGAAGGACCCGATGGGGATGGGATGGCCGCAATCGGAACCCATTCTGGATGAAGCCGCGTTGCCCAAGCTGATGGACCGGATGCGCATCCATTGGGGTCTCATCATCGCGCTGATTTCCGCGCTTGGCGTTTATTTTCTTTTGAAACGCACGGTCTGGGGTTTTGAAATCAGGGCAGTCGGAGAGAACGCGTCCGCAGCCCGTCATGCCGGTATCCCGGTCACGGCAACCTTTATTCGGGTTGGATTGCTCTCCGGTGCGCTGGCAGGCCTTGCAGGTGTGGGTGAAGTTGCAGGGCTGAAAGGATATCTGACAGCGGACCTGTCACCGGGTTTCGGATACTCCGGTATCGTCGTTGCCATGCTGGCAGGGCTGTCGCCGATTGGCGTTGTCTTTGCTGCGCTCTTTATTGCGAGCATCTTTGTCGGGGCAGATTCCATGTCCCGCGCTACCGGTGTTTCCAATTATCTCGCTGATCTGATCGTTGCGATGGCGCTCTTGTGCGTTCTTGTCTCCGGCTTGTTCTTGAAGTTCAAGATCCGCTTCGTCGGAGCGCCGCATGCCAAGGAGGCCTCGAAATGATCGAGATCCTCGATATTCTTGTATCCGAAAACTTCTGGGCGGCCTCTCTACGGATTGCCACGCCGCTGATTTTTGGGGTGATTGGCGCGCTCATCTGTGAGCGAGCCGGGGTGCTCAATCTTGGGATCGAAGGCATTTTTACCGCGGGTGCCATGGCCGGCTGGATGGCGGTCTGGCTCGGAGCGGGGCTTTGGGGCGGTGTGCTTGTCGCCGCATTGGCCGGTGGGCTGTTCGGGTTGCTTCACGCCATCCTGACAGTGCCGCTCGGGCTGTCCCAGCACGTCTCGGGGATCGGCGTCACACTGTTCGCAACATCGCTCAGTTATTTTATCTATCGGACCGCTCTGCCGGATGTCTCGTCGCCGCCGCGGATTGAAGCGTTTCAACCGCTGGATATCCCGATCCTGTCTGATCTGCCGTTTATCGGGCCCGCCTTGTTCCAGCAGACTTCGCTGACATTTCTAGCGCTCATCCTTGTTCTTGCGACAGGCTATGTACTTTATCGCACGCCGCTCGGCCTTGCGATCCAGGCTGTTGGCGACAATCCGTCGGCTGTCGAATCTCAGGGGCTCTCGGTCTACGGCCTGCGCATGGGCGCAGTCGTTGTCGGCTCGTCGATCATGGCGCTGGGCGGAGCGTTTTTGACCATGTCGGCCTTCGATGCGTTTTTCTTCGGCATGGTCAATGGCCGGGGCTGGATCTGCATCGCCTTGACCGTCTTCGCGTCCTGGCGGCCTGGAAAAGCGCTGATTGGCGCGCTGTTGTTCGGTGCATTTGACGCGTTCCAGGTCCGCCTCCAGACAGAAGTCGGCAGCTTCATCCCCGGACAGGTCTTCCTGATGATGCCGTATATCCTATCCATCATCGCGTTGATCGTGGTGGCCAGGAAAGCTGATTATCCGCGGGCGCTGCTTGTTCCTTATTTCCGCGGCCAACGCTGACAGGTATTCCTCGATGTCCTTTGATCTTCTCGTCAAAAACGCAAACTTGCCGGATGGACAGACCGGCATAGACATTGCCTGTAAGGATGGTCGGATTGCGGCCGTCGAGGCCGGAATTACTGCGGACGCGGGTAAGGTGATTGAAGCCGATGGCAAGTTGGTGTCGCCGCCCTTCGTCGACAGTCATTTTCACATGGATGCGACCTTGTCTCTTGGTCTGCCGCGCATGAACCAGAGTGGGACGCTCTTAGAGGGCATCGCGCTCTGGGGCGAGCTGAAAGAAATCCTGACCGTCGACGCCGTGGTCGAACGGGCATTGAGATACTGCGATCTCGCTGTGTCTCAGGGACTGCTTGCCATCCGCACCCATGTCGATGTGTGTGATGACAAGCTCACCGGCGTTCAGGGCCTTTTGGAAGTCCGCGAAAAGGTCAAGGATTACATCGATCTTCAGCTGGTCGCTTTTCCGCAAGACGGTCTTTACCGCTCACCGGGTGCTGAAACAAATCTTCTGAAAGCGCTCGATATGGGTGTTGATATCGTTGGTGGCATTCCGCATTTCGAGCGGACCATGGACGATGGGGCGAAGTCCGTTCGCCGACTTTGCGAAATTGCGGCCGAACGGGGCCTGATGGTCGACATGCATTGCGATGAGACCGATGACCCGATGTCGCGCCACATCGAGACGCTCGCCTACGAAACCCAGAGACTGGGTTTGGAAGGCAAGGTGGCCGGATCGCACCTGACCTCGATGCATTCCATGGACAATTATTACGTCTCAAAACTCTTACCGTTGATCGCCGAAGCTGAGGTGCATGCGATCGCGAACCCGCTGATCAACATTACGCTTCAGGGAAGGCATGACACCTATCCAAAACGGCGGGGTCAGACGCGCGTTCCGGAAATGCGCTCCTATGGCATAAACGTCGCGTTTGGGCATGATTGCGTGATGGATCCCTGGTACTCCATGGGCTCAGGCGACATGCTTGAGGTCGCCAGCATGGGGCTGCATGTCGCCCAGATGACCAGCCGTGAGGCGATCCGCTATTGTTATGACTGCGTGACCAGCCATCCGGCAAAAGCGATGGGGCTTGAAGGCTACGGCCTGGAGAAGGGCTGCAAGGCGGATTTTGTGCTTCTGCAAGCGCGCGATACCATTGAGGCGATCCGGCTCAAGGCCACCCGGTTGGCTGTTGTCAAATCCGGCAAGGTGATCGCAACATCTGAACCCCGTCACACGCGTCTTGAGATTGATGGCCGCCCAGGGCTGGTCGATCCGGCAGACTACGCCCCGAAGGAACATTAGGCCTCGCCAATTGCGACGGCTGTGGTTGCCACACGGCGCCACATCCGCTGCCATTGATCTGCTTGGTTCAACACAGAGGTGGCGCGATGAGACTGTTGGTCAAAGTAAGCGGTGAAGCACTGGCCGAAGGATCCGCAGGTGTCTTTTCCGACGCCGCGATCTCCAGAGTGTCGTCCCACCTTGTTGCGCTTGCTGAAAACGGTCACGAAGTTGCGGTCGTTGTCGGCGGCGGAAACATATTCCGGGGCACCAGCTCCTCAGATTGGAACATTGAGCATGTCGAAGCGGACAATGTTGGCATGCTCGGGACCATCGCCAATGGCATTCTTCTTCGGGCTAAGGTGGAAGCAACATCGGATCTTGAAGTCCGGTTGATGTCGGCCGTCGATATTCCGGCAATTGGCGAAAAATACATCCGCCGGCGGGCGCTAAGGCATCTGGAAAAAGGCCGGCTCGTCATTTTGAGCGGTGGGATCGGGCAGCCCTTTGTGACCACAGATTATCCGTCTGTCCAGCGTGCCGTGGAGTTGGAGTGTGCCAGCGTTCTCTGTCTGAAAAACGGTATTGATGGGGTTTACGACAGCGATCCGAAGACCAACCCGGACGCAAAACGGTATCGGACACTTTCTATCGAGACCGCGATCACCAACTCCTTGGGGTTCATGGACCGTTCGGCCCTGGTCTTGGCCAAACAGCACGATGTTCATGTGCATGTCATTGGTGTTGATACAGGCATAGATGTTGTTGATGCGGTTGCCAGCGACGCTGTTGGTACGCGTGTGTCCCGCGATGCTGAAAGCAAATTTTACTGAGTTTCAGTTTCTTGCGTCAGTGCCAACCAGGTAAGCGTCAAGTCATGGTAGCGGCTTGTGTCATCAAAGGGATGTTCTTACCCTTGTCAGAAAGCTACGCCGCGTAGCAGGTTCATTTGATGGGTGGATTGCGAATGCCAAGCAAAGTTATTCTTACGGTTCAGTCGGTTTGGGTTCGGCTTGCCGGTGTTTTCGTCTCTTTGTTCTGTGCAGTCGGTGGTGTGATGGCGGCTCAAGAAGAGGTTGTGATCGAGGGTGTTCCGGTCGTTGTCACCGAGGAGTCCATCAAATGCGATATTGATCCGGCGGATGTTCCCAAGGACATCAGTGTCAAGCGGCTGGTGGACTGCAATTCCGCGGAACTTGTCGAAATTGATCTGCCCGGGGAAAGCATCGCGGCCATCAAGTTCACGATATCTCCTGACGACAAAAAGATTTCATCTGGAACCCGCGCTGAGTTGCGCGACATGCACGTTGCTAAAAACGGGGATGAGACCTGGTACCGGTTCTCAACGCTTCTGCCAGGCGATTTTCCAATGGAGTCAAAGCACCGATTGGTGATGGCGCAATGGCACGAGCGGGTGAATGAAGGTCAAGAAAGCTTGCGGCCGCCCTTGTCCCATCGCCTTTGGGATGGCCGGTTTGTTGTCACTCTTTGGAACGGTGAGCGGATCAAAAAGCTTGGAACCAAGAAGGGCGATGGCGAGATCCTTCATTCGCAGCCGGAACTTCAGCTAGAGGTGTTTCACGAATACGCTTACAAAGCCATCTGGTCGCCTGAAGATGATGGTGAAATTGTTGGTTGGCGGCGTCAATGCCAACCCATCGATTTGGCTTGCACAAACGGCGTTTGGGAAGAGTTCATCCGCTACAACGGACCGACCGGTTATACCGACAAAGAGGTCAACGGCTATTACTTCAAGATCGGGCTTTACACCGTCCGAGAATTTGATGTGCCCTTCACGGCTTACCATAACGGGTATGGCAGAGGCGCTTCTGCGGCCGACATCGGCCTTACCGATCCGATGTTTCAATAAGCGGTTCTCCGCCGAGTGCTGATGTCAACTGCCCTGCTGCGCTCATGACGGCGGAGCCAAAGCTCTCGATCTTGTCCTCTGTTACCCGACTTGTTGGTCCGGAGATCGACAAGCCGGCCGCGATCTCGCCATAGTGGTTGAAAACCGGCGCTGCGATGCAGCGCATACCCAGGTTTTTTTCCTCCCCGTCGATCGAATAGCCGCGCGTTTGCGCCTGGGCCAGATCGGCTTTCAGGAGCGCTGCGTCGCATAATGTGTAGCTGGTAAACCTTTCCCGCTTGGCACCCTTCAGGATTTTTTCACACTGTGTGTCCGGCATGAAGGCGAGAAGGGCCTTGCCGATCCCGGATGCGTGCAGAGGAGACAAGGAGCCCGGCGGAAAGAAGGCCCGGATGCTGGCATGCGTTTCCACCTGACTTACGAAAAGCACCTGGTCTCCTTTTTGTATGCCGAGATTGGCGGTTTCGCCAGTTTGTTCCATGAGCTCCCGCAGGATTGGCCGTGCCCGCTCAACAAGACTGGTGCGGCGCAGGAAGCGGGCGCCCACGATGCAGGCCGCAGGCCCGATGTGCCAGAGTTGCTGGGCTTGGTCGAATTCGACCAAGCCGCGCGTTTCGAGGGTGAAAAGGATCCGATAGAGCGTCGCAGTGGATTCTCCGGTCTGGTCAGAGAGACCAGACAGTGAGACACCCGATTGGGTACTCAGGTGCTCGAAAACCGCCATTGCCCTGTCGAGTGATTTGATGGTGTTCTGACCGCTCTTGTCGTCCCAAGCGCGCGGCCGTCCCCGTGCCTTTCTCCCGGTGATCAAGTCGTTTTCACGTTCTGACATGAGACTGTCTCAACATATTATTGAAAAACTAATTCAGCATATGAAAAATATATCTATTTGACAATATTGATTTTTTTCGAAGAAATCATTTTTGAAAAAGTTTTTTAAAAAAATTGCAAGCTCGATAGGCGCTCCGGTACCGTTTAATGAAACCGTGAGAGGAAACGGCCATGAGCTTTCAAAATCCTGTTTTCATTCCAGGTCCGACAAACATGCCGGAGGTGCTTCGCAAGGCGTGCGATATGCCGACACTGGATCACCGTTCGCCGCTGTTTGGCGAAATTCTCCAGCCCGCGCTGTCCGGCGTAAAAAAGATACTCAAGAGCGAGCTTGCAGAGGTGTTCATTTTTCCGTCTACCGGCACCGGTGGATGGGAAACGGTGATCGCAAACACATTGAGCCCAGGCGACAAGATCCTGGCAGCCCGCAATGGCATGTTCTCCCATCGCTGGATCGACCTTTGTCAGCGTCACGGGCTGGATGTTGTGATTGTTGATGCGCCGTGGGGAACTGGTTTGCCAGCGGATCGCTATGAAGAGATTCTGGCCGCAGACGCCCATCATGAGATCAAGGCGGTGCTTGCCACGCACAATGAGACGGCAACGGGCGTTAAATCGGACATCGCCGCGGTTCGACGCGCGCTCAACAATGCCAAGCATCCGGCGCTGCTTTATGTCGACGGGGTCAGCTCGAGCGAGTCCATGGACTTCCGCATGGATGAATGGGGCGTTGATGCCGCTGTCACGGGATCACAGAAGGGCTTAATGTTGCCGGCAGGCCTTGCGATTGTTGGATTGACACCGAAGGCGCAGGCCGCCGTCG
>CALDSI010000150.1 GCA_937911395.1 uncultured Labrenzia sp. | reverse complement strand
AAACCAATCACCGCATTTTCAACCGACTGGAAATGGGTGCGCACCTGGGTCTCAAGCGACTGCGTGCTCAAGATCGTCTTGTCGTTCAACAAGGAGAAGGTGTTCTGGAAATTGGCGGTTACTGAAAGGGTCAGGACCAATCCGATGGCCAAAGCCACAAACCCGCCGAAGCCGAGCCCGACAATCGTCGTCAGCTGCAGCCGGACACGCCGGGGTTTGCGAAAATTCAGCGCCATCTGGCTCCGTCCTGAGTTTGCCTAAAAATCGTAATGCCTGACAGTTGCCTTCAAATTAAGGCAGCCGCTGAGAAGAATACCATCCGATTGTTTCCCTGCAGCTTCAGTCTTTTGCGGCTCGAAGTTCACGCAGTGCCAGATCTTGAAGGAGAATCTCCGTTTTAGCATCCCGAATACGTCCATCGGACACCATCTGAAGCGCCTCTTCCAGCGGAATATGAAGCACTTCGATGTCCTCTCCCTCGCTTTCAGCACCGCCGCCCTCGCCTGTCCGGTGGCGTTCCTGATAGCTGCCCCGGAAATAGGACAAGATCTCCGTAATGGACCCGGGGCTCATTTGCAGATCGAAGAGATGCTCCAACTCCGATACTTCAAAACCGGTTTCCTCCATCAACTCCGCACGCATCCGCTCTTCCGGGTGCGCACCTTCAAGCAAGCCTGCCGGTGCCTCGATGAACGCTGCGGACCCATCAGTGAGCCAAACGGGCAAGCGGAATTGACGTGTTAGAAGAACACAGCCTGTTTCCGGATTGTGCAGCAAGCACGCCGCACCATGACCCCGGTCATAGACCTCGCGGGTCTGCCGCTGCCATGTCCCGTCCCGGCGCCGGTAATCAAGCGTGTAATTGGTGACCTTGCCCCAATTGTCCGACAAAAGCTTTTCGTTCAGGATCTTGAGGAAGTCAGTCTCCTTAACCGGCGTGCTCATTGAGATCAGCCTTTGTCCGTCAAACCAAGCTCAGCCAGGATCTCGGCGGTGTGTTCACCAAGTGCCGGCGCTGCCCGCTCCAAAACAAGCGATCCGTTCTTGAATCGGATTGGTGTCCGGACTGATGTCACGGACCCACCCTCCACATCCGTTGCAGGCAGGTCGACTTTCATCTCCCGGTGATTGATTTGTTTGTCTTCAAAGACGTCTTGCACGGAGTTGATCGGGCCAGCTGGAACACCCTCCATTTCCAGAGCCGCGAGGAGATCGTCCCGCGCCCGCGCGGCGGTCTCTTCCGTCAGGATTGCAACCAATTCCGTTCTGGACGCAACCCGTGCAGCATTCGTCGCAAACTTCGGATCGTCTGCAAGCTCTGGCCGGCCCAGCACTCCGCACAAGCGCTTGTATTGCCCGTCATTGCCCACCGCGATGATGAGGTGGCCATCACCGGCCGGAAAGACCTGATACGGAACAATGTTGGGGTGCGCATTGCCCAGCCGCTTTGGCGTCTTGCCAGTCACGAAATAGTTGAGCGCCTGATTTGCCAGAACGCCGACCTGGGCGTCCAAAAGCGCCATGTCGACCCATTCGCCCTCCCCGGTCTCATCACGGCGTCGAAGCGCGGCCAAAACGCCGATCACACCATAAAGGCCAGTAAAGATGTCAGCGAAGGCAACGCCGATCTTTTGCGGGGACCCATCCGGATCGCCGGTGAGGTCCATGATGCCGCCCATGCCCTGGATCATGAAGTCATATCCGGCACGGTGGGCATAAGGTCCGTCCTGACCAAAGCCGGTTACGGAACAATAGATTAGCTTCGGATTGACCTTTGACAGGCTGTCATAATCAAGACCGTATTTGGCCAGTCCGCCGACCTTGAAGTTTTCGACCAAGACCTCTGCAACAGCAACAAGATTGCGAACAACTTCCTGAACTTCTTCAGTCCGGAAATCACACGTGATTGACAGCTTGCCACGGTTGCAGGAATGAAAGTAAGCCGCATCGCTCGGCTCACCGTTTTCCGTGCTCAGGAACGGCGGGCCCCACCCACGTGTGTCGTCGCCTTGCGGTGCTTCGACCTTGATGACGTCGGCGCCGAGATCCGCAAGCGTCTGACCAATCCACGGCCCCGCCAAAATCCGGGCCAATTCGACGACTTTGATGCCTTTAAGCGGCGCAGTCATTTGGTATGTCCTTGATGTCCGCTGTCTTTAAGCTTCGGAAGTCTTGCGGTAGATGAAGTTCCGGTCCGCCTTGATCCCCTCCGGGTTCGGCAGATACTCGAAATTGGGAAGTTTGAGCTCCAGACCGGTCAGGATATAGCCGCCCACGGCCATCCGCTCGTCAATCATCGGCGCGAGCCAATGAACCGTCGCCAGATCTGTGGTCGGATCCCCGGAGCCAATATCAATATGCGCAAAAGACGCCTTACCGCCGACCCGCGGCCCGCAGAACGCCAGCGTGTCCCGAATGTCACCCTGGATCATGTGCTCCGCATCCGGCGCGCAGCTCGGGTGGCACGTCAAGGCATGATCGAAAACGAAAATTTCCTTGTTCGGATAGATTTCCCGTAGGTGATCGTATGTCCGGCCATTGCCCAGCCCCAGCTCCAAGATCGGCCCCTCAACCTCATTCACCTTGTCGACAAGGTACTCGAGAATGATCTTCTGAGAGGTCATCCGGCGGATAAAACTGTCCAAGCGGCTCATGCAAAAAGTCCTGACTGTGCAAAGTGTTTGCACTGCATAGACCGGCAGGCCAGCAAGGTCAAAGCGGAACAGCCAGACTTGTCTGTGGTTGGACGCCGTGGGTCGGATGCCGAGGCCTAAAGGAACGATACGATACCGACTATGTTCGATCGCACCGCCCCTTGTCTTGCTTCCACTTCTTCCACGCTGGCAAGAACTTCCCGCTCTTCCGCTGTTATCGTCGCCCCGGTTATCTGGATCTGTTGATCGTCTAAGCCAGTAAGAACGTTGCGGACTTTTGCCGCGAAAGTGTCTGCGGACAATGCCTTGAAACCAACCTGTGTGGCGACACTCGCCACATTGAGCCCGGTCGCCTGAAACCGCATACCAGCAATGACGACTTCAGAAACCGGATAGACCTTTATCAGCGTAACGCCGTAAACTTGGAGCCCCCATGTCGATAGAACGATCTGACCACCAAGCATTCCTGAAAGGCTGATCTTCCCGACGAAACTGGTCTTGAACAATTTGGTGAACCAGTTGCTGTTGCCACTCGTGTTGCTGGAACTGTCGCCTGTGGTGTTGTCGGTGCTGTCGCCCTGCACCGTTTCCGTTTTGTTGTTGGCGAACAACTCCATGTCGCCGGTTTTGTCGCCTGCGTTGAGCGTCAGCGTTTTGTTGGTGCCGCTCTTTAGGTTCATGGTATCGCCGGACTGAACATTCACGCTGCCGGTTGTCTCGTGCTCATAATCTCCGTTGACCTGCAGATGGTGATCCCCGGTTTCGACGAACATTTTTTCAGCGGCCTTCAGAAGAAAATGCCCGTCACAGGCCATCAGAATGCCATGGCTGGACTGATCGCTGCTCCCTGCCGATTTTTTAAAGATGTTTTCGCTGCCCGCGCCCTGTGCCTCGATGTGTTTTTGCGGATAGTAGTGTTGCTGATCTGAAGGGACATTCTGAGCTTGCTGCTCCAAGTCGCAATATCCGCCAAGCCGCAACATCGCCCCAAGGTCGATATTGTCAGGGACTTCACCATCCTCCGTCGGCACTTTCGGCAGGTAAAAATAGCCGTGCTTGGTGTTGTAATCGATCTTTGAGTCAGATTCTGAATCGTTTGTGTTTCCGTCAGACACCGCATGCCTCCCAGCTTAGAAACAGCCCGTTGAAACGATGGCATAAAGATCGTTATGCGAGCAATCCAACGATTCAATACAGCCTATGTTTGTATTTAAGTTGGATAGATATTGGAAACACAAACTGCCCGAGGGAAAAACCGGGCATAAAACTGGCACTGACCCGACAAGCGTAACGTGCGGCTAGAACCGACCGCACCGACGGAAACACTGCTGGCTTTTCAGGGCCAACAGTGGCTGTTACCCCTGCCCATAAAAATCAAATATGCGCGTCCCGATTGGAGCATCGATCTACAGAAACACTACAACGCCTTTGGTGTTGGCCTGTACAGCACCGTTGTTCAGTTCCACCTGCTGGGCAGCAAGACGGATCGCGTTATCTGCGGCGTTGATGTTCGTTTCCTGAATCTTGATACCAATACCGTCGAGACTGGTCAGGTCACTGCGCAAGTTCGCGATACGGCTTTCGACCGACAATGCCTTATAGCCGAACTGGGTTTGGACACTTGCCATATTCAGACCAGTCGCCTGAAACCGCATGCCGGCAAGTACAACTTCGGAAACCGGATAAACCTTGACGAGGGTTGCGAGATAAAGCTGGAGTCCCCAAGAGGACGTAACGATCTGCCCCGCTGCGAACGCGGAATAAGCCACGTCGAGGCTGTAAGTCATCGTCAATCCCCAAGTGGTGATCGTATTATTCCCTTTCGTAGAGTCGGTTTTATTGCCCGATGTATTGTTGTTGTTGTCGCCCTGCACCGTTTCAGTTTTGTTGTTGGCGAGCAACTCCATATCACCGGTTTTATCGCCTGCGTTGAGCGTCAGCTTCTTGTTGGCGCCGCTCCTCAAAGTCATGATATCGCCGGACTGGACGTTCACACTGCCCGTCGTGTCGTGTTCGTAGTCTCCATTGACCTGAAGATGGTGATCCCCGGTTTCGACGAACATCTTTTCGGCCGCTTTTAGGAGGAAATGCCCGTCGCAGGCCATCAGGATTCCGTGGCTGGACTCGGTGCTGCTGCCGGCGGACTTCTTGAAGATGTTTTCGCTGCCGCCCCCCTGCGTATCGATGTATTTTTGAGGGTAGTAATCAAGCTCGTCTGCTGGAAGCTTGTGAGCTTGCTGCTCGAGGTCGCAATAGCCACCCAGCCGTAACATCGCCCCAAGGTCGATGTTGTCGGCAACTTCCCCATCCTCTGTCGGCACTTTGGGCAGATAAAAGTAGACGTGCTTGGTGTTGTAATCGATCTTCGAGTCAGATCCTGAATCGTTTGTGTTTTCGTCTGACACCACACACCTCCCAGAAAATGATCAGCCCGCGAAAACGATGGCACGGGGAATGTCACGTGGGCAATCCCATATCGTACCGCAACCGGCAATCGCCTTTGGCACAACATTGAAACAATTGATTTTGCTGAACTATTCTAAAACGCTAGCACATAGACCAAGCATCATCCAGTCTCCTTGCAAGGCCGGACGATTGACGAACGTGAACGAACGTTGCAAGGGAGCATATCGAACTTCCCAATCCGGCAGAGACGCACGCGGAGACATGAATGCCATCTGAAACGCCGACAACCATCAAGCTGGAAGACTACCAGCCGCCGGCCTATCGCATTGAAACGGCAAACCTCAATGTTCTTCTGGATCCCACTGCCACAAAGGTGATTTCTGAGCTCAAAATCGCCCGCCGACCGGATACGAAACCCGGCGCGCCTCTCATTCTGGATGGCGATAACCTCAAACTGCTGTCGATCGCAGTTGATGGGCAAACTCTGCAAAGCAACGCGTACGACGTAACACCATCTGCGCTTGAACTGACACCGCCAACCGGTGACACGTTCACATTGACCATCACGACTGAACTCAACCCGGATGCAAACACGCAGTTGATGGGGCTCTACAGGTCATCGGGAACCTACTGCACCCAATGTGAAGCCGATGGGTTCCGCCGCATAACTTATTTTCCGGACCGCCCGGATGTCCTCGGTGTCTACACGGTCCGGCTGGAAGCCCCGCGCGCAGCGTGCCCGGTCCTGCTTTCGAATGGAAATCTGATTGAGACCGGCTTGGTTGCGGGCACCGAACGGCATTTTGCCGTCTGGCACGATCCCCATCCTAAACCGGCCTATCTGTTCGCTCTGGTGGCCGGGGATCTGGCAAAGATCACGGACAGCTTTACCACTGCATCAGGCAACCCCGTCGAGCTCAACATCTTCGTTGAACATGGCAAGGAAGCGCTTTGCGACTGGGCCATGGATTCGCTCAAACGGTCCATGCGCTGGGATGAAGAGGCTTTCGGCCGAGAATATGATCTTGATGTTTTCAATATCGTTGGCGTGACGGACTTCAAAATGGGCGCGATGGAGAACAAGGGCCTCGACATCTTCAACGACAAATATGTGCTTGCCGATCCGGAGACGGCCACCGATCAGGATTACGCCAATATTGAGGCCGTGATCGCCCACGAGTACTTCCACAATTGGACCGGCAACCGGATCACCTGCCGGGATTGGTTCCAGCTCTGCCTGAAGGAAGGCCTCACCGTCTTCCGGGACCAGGAGTTTTCAGCCGACATGCGCTCGCGCCCGGTAAAACGGATCGCGGATGTGAAACTCCTGAAAATGCACCAGTTTCCTGAGGACGCCGGCCCGCTGGCCCATCCGGTAAGACCGCGAGCCTATCAGGAAATCAACAACTTCTATACCGCGACGGTCTACGAAAAAGGCGCCGAAGTCGTCCGGATGCTGCAAACGCTGCTCGGCGAAGACGGCTTCCGGTCCGGATTGGACCTGTACTTCGGCCGACATGACGGCGAAGCCACCACGATTGAAGCATTCTTGACATGTTTCGAAGATGCCACCGGCACCGATCTTGAGCAGTTTTCACTCTGGTACGAACAGGCGGGGACACCGACTGTGTCCGTCAAAACCGCCCATAACCCAAAAGACAACAGCTTCAAACTGGCCCTCTCCCAGGAGATCCCGCCGTTACCGGGCCAAAAATCTGCAAAGGCGGCCGTAATCCCGCTGAAATTTGGCCTTGTTGGACCCAATGGTCAGGATCTTGGGGTCTCGACGGCAGATGGAAAGGATGTCGTTGGCGACGTTATTCTGCTTAAGAAACCGACGCAAACGATCACCTTCCAGAATGTGCCTGACGCTCCAAAGGTCTCCCTGTTACGCGGCTTCTCTGCTCCGGTCCGCCTTACCCAGGACCAGTCGGCTGACGACCTGGCGTTCCTGGCAAAGCACGACAGCGACCCTTACAACCGCTGGCAAGCCGTTCAGACGCTGGCCACACACACCCTTCTTGCGCGGACTGAGGCTGTCCGCCGCAACACGGATTTCGCAAGCACTGCAGATCTTGTCGCCGTTCTGCAAACCGTGCTGGAGGATGACCGTCTCGATCCTACCCTCAAAGCCCAGGCCCTGACGCTGCCCAGCGAAACAGACACTGCCCAGGAGATCGGCACCAACGTTGATCCGGATGCCATACATACCGCCCGATCCGGCTTGATTGCCGAAATCGCGGATAAGCTGCAATCTCATCTCTTGCCGTTGGCACTGGATTACGCAAAAGACAGCGCCTTCTCGCCGGATGCAGCCTCTGCCGGAAAACGTGCTCTGTCCAACCGGGCCCTGCATTATCATGCTCACTCGAGCAACCCGGATGCTATTGCCCTGGTCAATGACCGGTTTAAAAACGCCAACAACATGACCGACAGGATCATGGCTCTGACCTTACTTGTGCACCACGGCTACGATGGCGCCACGGACGCCCTTCAAGCGTTCCGCACCCGCCACAAAACCAGCGCCCTTGCCATGGACAAATGGTTCGCCGCACGCGCGACAGCCCCGCGCGACGACACGCTCCAAGTGGTGCAGGACTTGATCGCCGATCCGCTTTATGAGCCCAGCAATCCGAACCGCGTCCGCGCCGTGCTGCACTCCTTTGCCACCGGAAACCCGACACAGTTCTCACGCGCGGACGGCAAGGGTTTCCTGCTTGTTGCCGAATCAGTCCTAGAGATTGACAAAAGAAATCCGCAGGTCGCCTCGCGATTACTGACAAGCTTCCGTTCCTGGAGAGCTTTGGAAGGCCGGAGATCAACCCTTGCTGAATCTGCCCTCTTGAGGGTTTCTTCAAGCGAAGAACTGTCGAGAGACTGCCGGGACATTGTCGACAGGACATTGCAGTAAGTTGCTATATTTGGAAACGTTAACAAGAGCTCTGGTATAAGTGCGCCTTGTTAACCATTTTCTTCTTCTGCGACTCTAGACAAATACTGACGATTTGATTCAAATGGAAGTGATTCGGAGCTCGGCTTCGGAGCGGCGGAATTGAGGCACACTTCCTATGTCAAGAGCATTTGCGGGCTCCGCTACCGGGCGGCGCAGCGCTAAGGATTCAGGACGTAAAAACAGCGCGGGCACGCAAAGAGCGCTCTGGCGCCACTTCGTGTCTTCCGCCCATAACCACCTTGAACGCTCTGACAGCATGATGCGGCGGCTGATCCCGGCTCTCGCCATCCTGTTTCTCGTTTTCCTTGCCATGTATCGGACAGGCGAATTGGTCGGGCAACATGAAACCGCCCGCACAGACGCGGAGACCACCCTCAGCCTCATGGCCTCGGTTGTTGCAGCCCCGCTCAATGCATCCGGTAAAGACCTTCCGGCAGCGGGCTACCGGACGACACTGAAACGCATCCTTGCAGACAGTCTGCCAACAGGTGCGACCAGCAAGGGCCGTATCTTCCTGATCTCAGACACGAACGGCAACATCGCAGCGTCCGCGCCGCTTCAACCTTCTCTGGAGGGACGCCCGCTGACCGACCTCCTCGGTCCGGCGCAACCCCTGACCGTATTCGGCGAACGCGCAGGCGTTCTTTCCATACCGGTGAACCTGACCGGCCGTGACGGTTCGGAACCCGTGCTTGCGACCGTTCGCCACCTCGATGGCCAGCTCGGCATGATTGCGGTCCTGCAACCTGAGTCGGTCGTATTTGCAGACTGGCGCAGTGCCCTATCTGCCAACGTCACCTTGTATGTCGGCGTGTCGCTGGTGCTTCTGGCCATTATCTATGGATTCTTCAGCCAAGCCTCACGCGCCGAACAGGCAGACGAGAACTATGCGGCGACCCGGGCCCGCATAGACACTGCCCTTACTCACGGCCGCTGCGGTCTATTCGATTGGGATCTCTCCCGTGGACGCATGTTCTGGTCCTCGTCTCTTTATGAACTGCTCGGCCGGGAACCGAAGGATGACATCTTGAGCTTTTCGGAAGTCTCCGACCTTACGCATCCGGATGACATCGACCTGCTCGGGCTCGCCGAACACCTCCTTGAAAGCGGGGAAACGCTGGTCGATGAGACATTCCGTATGCGCCACGCCGACGGCAGTTGGATTTGGCTGCGGGCCCGGGGCGAAATCCAGGTCGATCCAGGCCGGGCGGAACCGCACCTTATCGGCATCTGCCTCGACATAACCGAACAGCATTTGCTTGCAGAGCAGAGCCAGATGGCGGACTTGCGCCTGCGCGATGCGATCGAGACCATCTCCGAGGCATTTGTCCTTTGGAACACCCGCAACGAATTGGTGATTTGCAACTCCAACTATCAGTCCCTGCACAACCTGCCGCCGAGCGCTGTGAAGCCGGGAACCCCTTACACGGATGTTCTCGCCGCAGCCGAAAATGGGCCAGCTTCTCCGCAGCCGGTTCAACTCAGCAAGCGTCAGGGCGGACCGGAAGGATCTTATGAAGCTCAGCTGGAAGATGGACGCTGGCTGCAAATCTCGGAACGCCGGACCAAGGACGGCGGCTTCGTTTCCGTGGGCACCGACATTACCGCGCTGAAAAAGCACGAAGAACGCCTCACGGAATCTGAGAAACGCCTGAAAGCAACGGTCACAGACCTGCAGCGGTCCCGCAAGATCCTGGAGGTCCAGACGCGTCAGCATTCCGAAATGGCCGAGAAGTATCAGGAAGAAAAGCCGCGCGCAGAAGCGGCCCACCCGGCGAAGTCTGAATTCCTCGCCAACATCTCCCACGAGCTGCGGACACCGTTGAACGCCATCATCGGCTTTTCCGATATCATGACGCAGGAAATGTTTGGTCCGCTCGGCACAGACCGGTATGCAGATTATTGCAAGGACATCTATTCTTCCGGCACCTACCTTTTAAATGTGATCAACGATATCCTCGATATGTCGAAGATCGAAGCTGGCCGGATGTCGATCGAAACCGAGGTGGTCAACGCAAGCGAGGCTGCAGAAGACGCAGCGCGGATCATCACTTGCGCCGCTGCGGAAATGATCTTCGTCTTCTCTGCAGACGTCGCCGACAATCTCCATGTCGATGTTGACATACGCGCACTGAAACAGGTGCTCCTCAATCTCCTTGCCAATGCCGTCAAGTTCACCCCGGACAATGGGACCGTCACATTGAAGGCCCGTCCGCGCGGCGACAGGGTCCGGTTTGAAGTATCCGACACCGGGATTGGCATTTCAGAGCGCGACATCGAGCGGTTGGCCAAGCCGTTTGTTCAGGTGGAAAACCAGTTTACCAAGACCCACCAAGGGTCCGGACTGGGCCTTGCCATTGCCCGGTCCCTGGTTGAATTGCATGGCGGAAAACTTGACATTGTATCTGAGGTCAAGAAAGGGACCGTTGTCAGCTTCTCGCTGCCGCAGGCCCGCACCGACAGCCCTCAGGTCGCGCAGTCTGCTTAATCCAAGCTTTGTATCTCCCAGCCTGGGCTGCCCACGAAACAAACCGATTGTTCGAAGGATACGACCGCGGAGCGTGATTGTCTCAGCGGCTCTAGTTTTTTGTCAGCGGCTAGACCGGCTATTGTTTCGAAACGAGCGCCTTGAGAATGTCCCGTGATTGCGTCCAAAGCAATGAACCGCCCTCGTCCTCAAAGAAATGCCGGTTCACATGCTTGAGGCGGGATGCCATCAGCGCCCCGCCATCAGGCGAGTGCACCGGGCTTGCATCCTTGCCGCCGTACCAAAGATCCACGGGACAGGTGATATCGTCCCAATTGAATGTCCATGGTCCCATCGCGGCAACCGTATCGAGGGCATAGCCGCTCGGCCCTTGTACAAACCCACGTTCCAGAGCGGATTTGAAGGCCGAGTGAAACGGTTCGGACGAATAGACCGCTTGATCCAACTCGGAGCTGGTTGAGATGATGAACTCCAGAAAGCTATCCGGATCGGCAAAGCCTTCGAGCATGGCAATCAATGCATCGGGATTGTTCCTGGCATCCCGCACCATCTGCTGAAGCTGGTCAGGCAGGTTACTGAAGAACTCCGGCCGGGACAGTTCGTCCTGCCCGGAGACAACTGCCAGCCGACTGACCGGCCCTCCGGCCGAAAGCGCCAGTGCGAAAGGCACGCCCTGCGAGACGGCCACAACCGGAATTGAGCCAGGTCTCAGGTGCCGGATCACTTCAGCAAAATCATCAGCAACGCTTTGCAGGGTTTTGTCGAGGACCGGGTCAGAGCCGCCAAGGCCCGGCCGGTCGGGAGCGATCAGGCGAATGTTCAGTTCATCCAGGCAATCGGCACCGAAGCCAAGCGACCCAGCAGTTCCGGCCCCTGAGATGAATAGAACTGGCTGCCCGGTCTCCGGGCCCCACTCGGACCAGGCCAGTCTGCGGCCGTTTTGCAAAGAAAGCTTCGCTGTGCGCTCCGGATTGCGGATCGCGTCAGATGTCGGGAAAGTCAATTGAAATACTCCGGGAAATACAAATGGATCGCGCAAAATTACAATTGCGCGATGAGACTGAGGCCGCCGGACGATGCAGTCCCTACATCAACGCACACGCGCAAACAAGCCTTAAGTGCACCAGATGAACCCACCACTTAAAGGCATCTAAACGCCATATCCTGGAGT
>CALDSI010000149.1 GCA_937911395.1 uncultured Labrenzia sp. | reverse complement strand
CCAGTACATGGAAACACCAAGCCAACAAGATTGCACCGACGGTGGTTGGCGGCTCAAAGAAGCATGGCGGTCCGGATCTTGGCCCGACCCGCGCCCGGAAGGCATGGGCTGATATGGGGGTTGAAGGCCGCACAATCGCAGAAGAAGCGCCTGGGCCTGACTACAAAGGGATGCCACGTTTGACCGTGCGGATGGTGGCCAGGCTGCAGGGGTTCCCGGACAGCTGGGAGTTTTCCGGAAAAAAGACCAATTCCTATCGCCAAGTCGGCAATGCGTTTCCGCCGCCGGTTGCCGCAGCTGTCGGGCGGAAGATTTCGCTAGCAATTGCGATGTCCGGTCTTGTGAGTGAAGCAGCCGAATGAACGGCGGCAGTGCCGAAGGCGATGAGGCCAAGCTCGGCGCTCTCGCGGCGGAGCTTTTCAGACTGGTAGGCGGCAAAGAAGTTTTTATCGACCGGTTCCCCGAGATTATTTCTGATGCTGTAGACTATGTTATTGATCCTGTGCGTACTGCACGGACAAAAGTGTCAGAATTGGATAATGTCGAAAAAACCTTCATTGGCCTGAAGGTCGAGCACTTCTTGCGTGACTTTATCGGCGTTCCAAAAGGGCTTCGAGACCTCAGACTTGCAGATGAAGACGTCGACGTTAAAAACACCGTCCGCAATAACTGGATGATACCGCCGGAAACCTTCCGCAATTCCGAACCCTGCATTCTGGTTATGGTCGCAACTGAAGAGCGCCAATGTTCCCTCGGAATTATCATTGCACGGGAAGACTATCTCAATAAGCCCAACAGGGACGGCAAGCGGAGTATCCGCAAGCAATCGTTTGAAAACATCCATTGGATATTCAAAGATAGGCCTTTGCCCGAAAGCCGCTACCAAGGCATTGATATGCGGCGTTTCCAGGAGCTCCGTAGCCTGAAAGGCGGCAGTAAGCGGGCAGCACAATTCTTCCGCGAAAACCTTCAAAAAGCCGTTCACCGGGGCGTGCTGCAAGGACTTTTGTATGACCAAAAGGATTACATGAAACGGGTTCGTGGTAATGGCGGCGCAAGGGATTTGCTATACAAGGAAAGAACTGTGATCCTCTGTGGTTATATGCAAACTCATTCTCTTCTGATTGAAGCTTTCAACTAGCCCCATTGCGGTAGAGACGAATTTGTTGCGCATGTATGCTCCGCAGAGCAGTGGGATCGTGTGTTAAGCAGCGATTATTAGTAAGGTTTGGCGGAGTGTCGTAGGACTTCACCTTATGGACAAGCTCTCGCCAGAATGGCGCTCCAAAAACATGTCGGCGATACGATCGAAAGACATGAAGCCTGAGATAGTGGTGCGGAAACTGGTCCACTCGCTGGGCTACAGATACCGCCTCCACCGCAAGGACCTGCCCGGAAAACCTGATCTCGTTTTCGGTCCAAAGAAAAAGGCGATATTCGTCCACGGCTGTTTCTGGCATCAACATCCTGACCCAAACTGCAAAGACGGCCGGATGCCGAAGTCCCGGCTAGAATACTGGGTTCCTAAACTGGAACGGAATCGGGCTCGGGACAAAGCCAGCCTTGAAGCTCTGGCAGAGCAAGGCTGGGACTGTCTGGTAATATGGGAATGTGAAACCAAAGAGCTTCAAGGC
>CALDSI010000148.1 GCA_937911395.1 uncultured Labrenzia sp. | reverse complement strand
GACATCGGCGCCAGGACTGCGCGATTTTTCAGGGAGTGGGGGCCGATCTTGATAGACTTCATGCCAGGTCGCGACGCGCTTTCATAAATGCTCATTGTCTGTGCATTTCTCATTCTGCCTATATACTAGACATTTCACAGATGGCAACAAGGGATAAATTGCGGTCAGGCCATTGATTTGGTTAAAGACGATCTCGTAACGAGGCAACTGCCCTGCGGAGATCCAACACCATGCCGAAAACCGCCGCTCTTGTTGTCGCCGCCGGACGCGGCAGCCGAATGGCGCAGGACGGCAGCACCACTCCGAAGCAGTACCGGCAAATCGCCGACGCTCCGATCCTCTCCCATACATTGAAAGCACTCGGGAATCATCCCGCAATCTCAACTATTCTTACGGTGATCCACGCAGACGACGGCGACGCGTATACCACCGCCGTGGGGTCCCTGCCGCAAGAAGTGTCTTCAAAGCTCTTGTCGGCGGTGGTTGGCGGAAAAACACGGCAGAAGTCGGTCTTGAACGGTTTGAAGGCTTTGGAAGAAACCTACCCGGATTATGTCCTTATACATGATGCGGCTCGCCCCTTCTTGAGCGCCGACGTATTGGACGGCGTCATCGAAGCATTAGAAGAAGGTCAAGACGGTGCTCTTCCCGCTGTTCCCGTCGTTGACACCTTAAAACGTCAGCCACAAGGCGCTGACAGGTTGGAAAGCGTCGACCGCAGCAATCTTCATGCGGCGCAAACGCCGCAGGGTTTCCCCTTCGACAAGATCCTGTCTGCGCATCAAGCCGCGGCAGCTGCTGGTCACGATGACTTTACCGATGATACCAGTCTTGCAGAATGGGCTGGCCTTGAGATCGCACTGAGCAAGGGCGATCCGGCAAACTTCAAGATAACAACGCCGGCCGACCTCAGCCGCGCACAAACTCTAGCAAAGACCTGGACCATGACTGCCTCAACTCATCAAAAACTGTCTCTGGCAAGCCTTCAAGATATCCGGACCGGCATCGGATATGATGTTCATGCATTTGAGGCCGGACCAGAGGTTGTTCTTGGCGGCGTGGCCATACCTCATACCCAATCATTGAAAGGCCACTCGGATGCGGACGTGGTCCTGCATGCGATTACTGACGCTACGCTTGGTGCGATTGGCGACGGTGATATCGGCCAACATTTTCCGCCAAGCAACCCAAAGTGGAAAGGTGCTGCGTCGGACCAGTTTCAGATCGACGCGGTCCGACGTGTCAAAGACCTTGGCGGCCGGATCGCCCATATAGACGTCACCATCGTCTGCGAGGCTCCGAAGATCGGACCGCATCGCGAAACAATCCGGGCATCGATCGCAGCTATCTGCGACATTCCCGCTTCTCGGGTATCCGTAAAGGCGACAACATCGGAAAAACTCGGGTTTACTGGCCGGAAAGAAGGCATCGCAGCGCTTGCCAGTGTTACGGTCCGCTTGCCACTGAACGAAGATGAGTGAAATCCAGATGTCAGGCAAACACCCTGCAAACCTCTCTGACCTTGCCACCCTCGCAACCGCCGTGTTGGACGCCATGAAGGCCCGGAACATGATGGTGGCAACAGCAGAATCGTGTACCGGCGGTCTGATTGCAGGGAGCTTGACCGATATTGCGGGCTCTTCAGCCGTCGTGGACCGCGGCTTTGTTACCTATTCCAACGAAGCCAAGACAGAGATACTGGGTGTACCGGCACAACTGATTGCGAAGGTCGGCGCTGTTAGCAAAGACGTTGCCATAGCGATGGCAGAAGGTGCGCTCGCCAAGTCTAAAGCCGACATCGCAGTGTCCGTTACAGGAATTGCCGGACCGGGTGGGGGCAGCGACGAAAAACCAGTCGGAACCGTTCATATTGCTGTTGCGATGAAGAATAAGCCGACTCGGCATTTGCATTGCTGGTTTGCCGACAATGGCAGGACCTCGATCCGGCTAGAAACGGTTCAGACCGCCCTCACCGCTCTGCTCGACGCTCTGGACTAGCTGCTAGAGCGTACTTTTTTTGAGCCCGCAAAGAGTAGCTGCTCAATCGCTGCCGAAAGCACATGACCCAACGTTCTGCTGGCGCGATTGAGCTCAATTGTGCAATGCAAATAAAACACCGATAAAACCGTCCGCCGCTTGGTAACCGGTGGTTTACACTGGTCAAGAAAGGCGTTTTACGACCCGGCCCGGCAAATGTAGGTTGCAGTCGTTGCAAACAGAACATCCGTGCCATGACGATCAGAAACGCCCTTCTCGCGGCGATCACATTGTTGGTTCCAGTCAGTGCTCAGGCAGGTGGAATTCCCCAGCCCGGCGACTTCTATTTTATATCCCGGGATCAACAAGGCACATTCGTTGGAAGCCACAAACTCTACCTGGAGTATTCCAGCGGTTTGAAACAAGTCAGCTACTGCAATCGCGAATACTATGTGCGCAGCCACTCCGTTGCGTGGACTCAGTTTGAGACCGAACTCGGCCGGACAGTACAGATCGAATACAATTTCGGCCGTGGATGGCGCCCGATCTGTCAACGCCCGCAGGATCAGGTTGCCCTTGCTGATCTTGGCATCGACATGCAGCCAAGAGAATTCCTCCAGCAGTCACAAAGTGACGACAAACCCGTCAGCCGCTTGAGTGCGATCAGCGGCATCTTTAACAAGGGCAAGGCTGACAGCAGATATAAAAGCTACCATACGCGCTGATTTTACAGCCTGACCGCATCTCATGCCGCAGAGTTTATTTCGTTAAAACTTTAGACAATTTCGAACCCCTTCAGAAATTTGTTCTTGAAGGATTTGGGTTATTCAAGACA
Source organism: uncultured Labrenzia sp. (assembly GCA_937911395.1). Classification (GTDB taxonomy): domain Bacteria; phylum Pseudomonadota; class Alphaproteobacteria; order Rhizobiales; family Stappiaceae; genus Roseibium. Next base: position 3,155 of record CALDSI010000148.1, on the reverse strand, counting down.
TTGAGCAGCTTTGCTTTCGCGAAATGAGTTCGCGAATAAGGACCGGATATGATGATCCAAAAGACAGTAATGGCCGCCGCGCTGGCGCTCGCGTGTACCGCACCGACCCAGACCTATGCTGACCAACTTGAACCGGGTGATACCTACATCATCTCCCGGGACGGTCATCGTATCTTCCGTGGCTCCCATCAAATCTACAACCGCATGGCCGAAGGTTTGGTTGAGGTAACTTATTGTCAACGATCCTATTGGGTCAGGTACGCAACTGTTGCCTGGACCCAGCTTGAAGTGGACCGCGGATATGAGCTACGCGTCGAATACAATCGCGGCAAAGGCTGGCGGCCGATTTGTGCCAATCCGGAGGAACAAGTCACCCTTGCTGATCTTGGGATCAATGAAGATCCCCGGTTGATCATTCAGGAAGATGGTCCGCTGGTGAACCCGATCAGCCGCTTCGCTGCAATTAGCAAATCATTCGGCTCCGGCGACAAGGCAAAAGGCTCTTACCACGCCACTGAATAGGCTTGAAATCTTCTGGTAAGGCTCGCGCAAGACAATTGCAGTAAGAAAGGATTGTGACTTAAAGACGAGAACCGAAAACTGTACAGGACATTTGCCGATGACACGCGTTCAATGCATAGCAATCCTGACGTTTTTGCCAGCAATCGCTCTGGCCGGTTCCAGTTTTGCGCAAAGCGACTACTATATTCGATCTCAATATCCGGATGGTACATTCACCGGCTCCCACGAAATTCTGACACGGCCTAAAGAAGGCTACTACCAGGCGCAGTATTGTGATCGCTTATTCTGGGTCAGCACGACCACTGTCGTTTGGACCGAGGAAGAAGTTGCCGCCGGTAGAACACTGATCCTCGAAGAAAACTTCGGTGAGGAGCGCAACGTGTTATGCAGCGATAATACGGCCTTTGCCAGCCTTTACGACCTTGGCCTGGACAAGCGGGAGATTGAGGCCCTGCGGGAACCTGAAGGCTCCTTCCAGACACGTGCAAGCCGCATCCATACGATCCGCGACGCATTCAAGCAGTTCAAATAAATCGGCATTAGCGGCCGGACCAAGACCTAGCCGCCATAGACTTGATCTGCGCGGGTTTCGAATGCGTTTGAAAATTTCCGGAACGCCTTATCGAACATGACCCCCATCAACGATCCCAGCGCTCGGCTGCGGAACTCGTAATTGATGTAAACCCCGACCGTGCTCTGGCCATCTTCAACATCCTTGAACGTCCACTTGTTCTCAAGATGCTTGAACGGGCCGTCAAGATACTCCACCAAGATGGTCTTGCTCTCCGGCTGAAGTTCCACCCGGCTGGTGAAGGTTTCTTTGAACATCTTATAGGCAACGGTCATGTCGGCGACCAGCACGGTGCGCCCGTCCGGCAGCTCCTTGCGGCCGCGCACATGAAGGTCCTGGCAGAGCGGAACGAATTTTGGATACTGCTCAACATCCGCCACGAGGCGGAACATGTCGTCCGCCTTGTGATTGACCTTATGCGAAGATGAAAAACTGGGCATGGGTCAGTGTGGTCCTATCGCCTTGCCAAATCCTTTAAGCCGGCCGTTAGTGGCCGAGTTTTGCCTTGCGGGCGGCGCGCAGATCCGCGAAATCCTCTCCCGCATGATGTGAGGACCGTGTCAGGGGGCTTGCAGAAACTTTCAAGAATCCCTTGGCGTAAGCGATCCGCTCATAGCCCTTGAATTCTTCAGGCGTGACGAACGACAACACCGGATGGTGCTTCTTCGACGGCTGCAGGTACTGACCGATCGTTAAGAAATCGACATCCGCGGCGCGCAAGTCGTCCATCAGCTGGAGCACTTCGTTCCGCTCTTCGCCAAGGCCGACCATGATGCCGGATTTGGTGAACATTTCCGGATCCAGTTCCTTCACCTTCTGAAGAAGGCGGATGGAATGGAAATATCGTGCCCCTGGGCGAACCTTTAGATACTTGGACGGAACCGTCTCAAGATTGTGGTTGAAGACATCCGGCCGCGCTTCAACAACGATTTCCATTGATCCATCCTTGCGCAGGAAATCTGGAGTAAGCACCTCAACCGTTGTCGATGGAGAGGTTTTTCGGATGGCCTGAATGACATCTGCGAAATGCCGTGCACCGCCATCGTCCAAATCATCGCGGTCGACAGATGTGACCACGACATGTTCCAAACCCATCGTTGCAACGGCGTCCGCAACACCCTGGGGTTCGTTCGGATCAACTGGTCCGGGCATGCCGGTGCGCACGTTACAGAAGGCGCAGGCTCGGGTGCAGGTGTCGCCCAAAATCATGAAAGATGCATGTTTCTTGGACCAGCACTCGCCAATATTGGGGCAGCCAGCCTCTTCACACACGGTCACCAGGTTGTTTTGCCGAACCGTGTTATGGGTCTCTTTGTAGACAGGCGATGTCGGCGCCTTTACGCGAATCCACTTGGGCTTGCGCTGGACGGGATTATCCGGGCGGTGCGCCTTTTCCGGGTGGCGCGGGCGCGCTTCGGAAGGATTTCTCGGGCGATTGAGCGTGTCGACGATCGTTACCATGGGCCTTAAGTGTCGTTCTTTCCGTTAAAGATCAAGCCACAAAACAGTCATGCCTGCTAGCAAGTTGACGCAGGGCTGGTCAGTGTATTGAGACGGTCCTTCGCGCGGTCAGTCAGCGGATGCGACCGGCGGCTTTCATTGTTCATCTGCACGATTACGGTAACAGACTGTGCAACAGCTTTGTCGTCCTGGAAGATTTTCTGATGCAGTTTGAAGGATGACCTTCCGACATCCTGCACAACAGTCCCAATTTGAACGTCCCCCGGCCAGTTCACTTCAGCCAGGAAATCCAGCTCCAACCGGGCGATGACGAAGGACGCTCCGGTATCGGCTAATGCTTCGCCGTAGATGACTTCCGTCCGCCCGGTTTCCAGAAAGGTCGCAAAGACCGCATTGTTCACATGGCCTTGCCGGTCCGTATCCGCGTAGCGCAGCTTGTCCGACGCGGTCATCGGAAAATCTGATATGCTTGCTTAGGATTAAGTCTTCATTCTTCTTTCTCAGTTGCAAGCACGTAGATCGATGCAGTGTCTTGTCCTTCAGCCGTCTCAACATCGCTTGGAACGCGTTGATACCCGGCTCCCTCACACGCGTCCAGCCG
>CALDSI010000147.1 GCA_937911395.1 uncultured Labrenzia sp. | reverse complement strand
CGGCATTCTCCAAGGTGTTGCGTGACCGTGTCTCGGTGCGGATCGCGCTTTCCGGAACACCCAAAGCGATCAGCTCGCGTTTCATGACCTCAGCTTCTGCAGGAGGATGGTTTCCAAGCCCGCCACATCCAACAATAATCGGCGCCGCGCCGGCTTGATAAAGCTCGGCTGCATGTTTGATCCGCCGGAGAAGTGTCGGGCTGGGTCGCCCGCCTGTCCAAACTGCAGCTCCCAGCAAGACGATTGCATCGGCCGGCGCCTGTGGATGTTTTCTTGGCTGCATCCCTGTTTGCTTATCCCGCTCGCAAACCTGGGGCAATCTTGTTTGAGGTCAGCCTGCTCACGCTCTGTCGTCTCCCTGATCTCAAGGGGCTGTTCGGCTTTAGTTCACGAAACCGTGAGCCTGAGGAATGGCTCAAGTCTTGGCCGTGGCCTCGGAAATGTCCCGATCTGCATTATATCCTGCAGTAATGCGCTGCAACAATGTGCAGCGTATGGCTCTTTCTGACCGATAGGAGGATATTCATGGCAGTCGATTTCTCCCGCCGGACCATTCTTGCAGCTGGCGGTGCGGCAATCGTGACCGGCACTTCCGGACTGATTGTTCCTGCGCAAGCAAAAGGTGTTCCCCCGACACCGTCGATGCGCGGCGGCGCCAACAACTACCGACCTGGAGCGCCGATCGTGGACCGGATTGGCGGCGGCGGCTTCTGGATGACGGGGACTGTGCGCCGGGCGGGTGACGGTGCGCCATTGGCGGGACAACGGATCCAGATTTGGGCACATACCACGGAAGGGCATGAACGGGATCCGGAGAGCCACGGCGCTACTCTAACCGACGAGAATGGCGTGTTCCGACTTGAAATGCCCCAGATTGTACCGGCCTTTGGCCAGCCGCGCGGGCACCTCGCCTATGACAGCGGCGACTTTGAAACCGTGTTTTTGCGCCCTGTCATGCCCAGTTCTCAAGACAAGAGCCTTGAAGCGCATTTTGTTTTGAACCCGGCATAAGCAGGCCGCATTCGGAATGAAACCATCCCAAAAGGCCATTCTTTGGGGCCTTATCGGCGCAGTTGTGATTGCTCCGCTGGCGGCGGCCGCTTTAAGCCCTTTGCTGGCATGGCGTGATCCCGTTTACATTGCTTCCGGCTTCGCCGGGATCCTGGCAATGGCTTTGATGGTTTTGCAGCCGCTCTTGGCAAGCGGATCGTTGCCGGGTGTGTCTCTTGTGAAGAGCAAGTCCGTTCATCGTTGGGCCGGGGCATTGCTGGTCTTGATGGTGGTCCTTCATGTCGGCGGATTGTGGGTTACCAGTCCGCCGGATGTCGTCGATGCGCTTTTATTCAGATCCCCGACCCCCTTTTCCGCATGGGGTGTAATCGCCATGTGGTGCATCTTTGCAGCCGTGCTCGTTGCGGTGCTGCGGCGGCGCGTTCGCTGGCATCCAAAAACCTGGCAGAAGATCCATTCAACCCTTGCATTGGGTGTTGTGGTGGGCGGCACGGCTCACGCGTTCCTGATTGAAGGGACTATGGAGCCGGTCACCAAGGCAATCCTGTGTATTGCGGCGGTTGTTGCCACCCTCAAGGCCATCCGGGATCTTAAGGTGTGGTCGGGGCGCGCGCTTGCCAATCCCAACACGCGGACCGGACGCGTCAGATGATCCGGTAAAGCGTGTCGTCCTTGCGGATGACATGATGTATCAGCACCGCGCCGATATGAACGGCGAACAATCCAAGCAGCATCCAGGCGCTCCATTCGTGAACTGCCGAAAACAGCGGTGCAATATCCGGGCTTTTGCCAATCGGGCTCCAGACTTCAACAATACCGAACCACTTCAGCGGAAAACCATGCGCATTGGTCGCAAGAAAACCCGAGACCGGCATAAGGATTAAAAACAAATACAAGAGACCATGGGCCGCTTCGGCAGCATACCGCTCAAGCGGGGGAGCCTCGTGGTGTGGCGGTCTGTTCAGCCAGCGATTTCCGACCCGGATCAGCATGAGCCACAGGACGAGAAATCCGGTGCTTTCGTGCAAGAGATAGAAATTGAGCACGACACCCTTCTTGGCAAACCCGATCATCAGTCCCAACGGCCAGGTCAATAGCACAAGCAGCGCGATCACCCAGTGCAGCAACCTGGAGGGGGCCGCATAGCGGTTCTGGGTGCCGATGGCTGCCATGTCTGATCAGTCCCGAGTTTTGAAAGTTCCTATCAAGTCTGGTGTCTGCATATCAGGCCGAATGCAAAACAAATGTGATAGACAACACGTTCACGGGACATGCCTGCCGGTTTGAAGATGACGCCTCACGACCAGAACTTCGGCACATCCTTGGTCGCATCCCAATAGCCCCGAGCGTGCTGCCACATGGCCTGGCTCTGGGCTTCGTGCCAGCCGATTGTGAACCCGATGGCTTGTCCGGCGGTCAACGCATTCTTGCCGGTCACATTGCTCAATTCGGGAAGGCGTTCTGCCATGGCGACATCATTGAGATAGCCGAAGATATCCTGCAGGCGTTTCATCCGCTTGAGCACCGGTTTGACCGTTTCCCTAGGGTAAAGACTCCCGAAAAACTCAATGCCATACCGCAGTTTCTTCATGGCCTTGCGCATATCGTGACGCTCTGAAATGATCAACTCATCCAGTCGCTTGCCGTATTTGTTGACCTTCTTCCACTGTTTGGCGAGGGCTTGAGCAGCAAAATCCTCGATTGGTTGCGCCAGAAGGCTGCTCTGATCAAAGTTCTCCGGATCGAGCCATCCCCGGCCTTCCGTGTATGCCGCGAGATCCAGCAAGAAGGCGTTCACCTCTGCTGATTTTAGATGGGTCACCAGTGCGGTGCGGGTGTCTTTGCCTCGGGATGCATGAAGATCGGCGAGCAGGGCGTCAAAGGAAATGCTTTCCGGTGCTTTGTCCACGACCGGTTCGACGATCTCGTCAACTAGAACATCGAAATCGCGCAGGGCCCCGGCCTCCGCCGCGATGGTTCTGGCCAGCTGATCCAGCGGCGCCATGGTCGCCGGATTGAGGGCTGGCTTGAACAGCCGGAACGCACTGCGGAGCCGGCGCAGGCCAACCCTCAGCTGATGCGGCCCTTCCGGGTCTTCACTGGCGAGAACCGCCAGCCGGTTTTCCGCAATCTGCGTGAGGCAGGACCGCAGCACATCGCGGAAGGCATGTTCCACTGTGATGCCTTGCTCAAACACCACGTTTTCTGCAAAGAAGGGAACGGCTTTTCCGTCTGGTTGGCCTTCGGCAAACCTATAGCCGCGTTCGGCCTTACTGTAAGGTGAAAAGCGGAACGGCACATCATTCAAGAGCTGCTTGGCAACCTCAAAAAGCGCGGCGCTTGGCCCGGCCTTCAGTTCCATCTCCAGCTCCACCAGCGGATGGCTTTCCGGACCGGCCAGAATGTTGCCGGTGTCGAAGGCAAGTTCGACATGCGCGCCGTCGGTCTCCCGCGTCAACTGGCGCGTTGTGCGCTTCATGACCGTTTCAAAGCACTCAGAAACACTGGCGTCGCCGATCGTCTCGACAAGTTTTGCGCGCACGTCAGCATCTTCAATGACGGAAAAATCGAGCGCGCGTCCGGAAACGGCATGTTCGGCTTCTACAGGGGAGGACAAACCGCCCATGACACCTGTTCCAAGCTTTGCGGTTTGCACCCAGCTGCGGCCGGATTTGCGCACACGCAAGGAGATCTTGGCTTGGCGAAGGGCCTGATCCGGCGTGTCGAAATAGATGGACTGCAGGGTCTTGGTGACCGATCGGGAGGCGATAAAATCCTTGAGTGCGCCGGACCGTTTGATTTCGTCCTGCGCTGCCGGGTCCAGTTCGAGTTTAAGCTCGATTTCACGTGCTGATTTGGTCATGGTGAAGATGTATCGAAAGCCAAAAAGCTTGTCTAGAAAAAGCGCACAATTTGCGCCTTTCTTCGCCGGCAAACTTTTTCAAGCTTGTTCAAGCGCATGCAATCAGCGCGTTGGCCCGCCCAATGCTGGATCAGCTCACAGCACAAGACTGCGGTGCAGGTGCCAGCGCCAGTGACTGTGCTTGTGTCTGCCTCCATTTTGGAGCTCCGCCCAAGCTGGGCCAGCGCTTTTATGCTTCAGATCTGCCGTTCAAACGGTGCAATGATGTTGCCGTGGGGCAGGTCACTGCTGACTTCAGACAGCCCGTCGAAATGTTCGTGGATAGTTTGCGGATTTGAGGCGTATCTCTGCTTGCATCGGCACGGGGGCGGTGATATTCACGCACCTCGGTGTCAGTTGCCCCTCTGGCGGAACTGGTAGACGCGCGGGATTCAAAATCCCGTTCCTTCGGGAGTGCCGGTTCGATTCCGGCGGGGGGCACCACTTTTTCTTGATTTTTTTCCTTTATTCGGCTGCTGACTTCAGGCAGATGGGATCGTTTGGCACAAAAAGGGCCTAACCGGTCTCGAACTCTGGTCAAAGCAATATTATAGCGGCCATCTGACAATCCCCTGAAACAACGCTCATCGCTTGCGGGTGCTTTTTCGAGCTCTCAAGGTGTCCTTCGTTTTTGTCAATTTTCCAACAAATAAGAAAAGGCCGGGCTGTGCCCGGCCTTTTCTGTTCGCAGTGCTAACAATCTATCAAAGGATGGACGTACCATCACTGAATTGCAGCTGTTCAATTCCGATAAGTGTATCGCTGCCTTCATCACCTACTGTGTCCGTGATAGTGAAACTTCCATCGCCATTGTTCAGGACCAGGTAATTTGCTTCAGCACCGGAGTAAACCGCTGTGTCTGTTCCTGCACCGCCAACAATGATGTCATTGCCACCGTTGCCGTAGAACAGATCATTTTGGTCAGTTGCAAATGCAGTGAAGTCATCTGCAGTTTCCGTTCCGCGGAGCTGCAAGCCGGCATCGGTATTGAACGTATTGCCAGACAGGTTGAGCTTCGAGAAGTCAATGGTGTCGGGCAGTGCACCAAAACCAGGGCCGGTAATCCAGATGGAGTCCGTGTTGGTCGAGCTACCAGTTATAGTGTTGTTAGCAATTTCAATACCGGTTGATACGTTGCTTCCATCGCCAGTTTGTCCGCCGATATTGCCGTTGATGAGCTCGTTTCCATCGATGGTGACATCGTCCAGGCCGGAGATCCGGATCAGAGACCGGTCTAGGCCGGTTGTGTCGATTCCGTCATCGGTCCGGTCAATGGAGCTGTTTTGAACAGTCGCATCTTCTCCTTCAAGCACAATACCGAACAGGTATTCACCTGCAGTGTTGCGACCCAGATCGATATCAAGGTTTTGCAATGTCGTGTTCGCACCGGTCACTGTGATCAAGTTATCGTCCGCACCCGGTACAGCACCCGTCGGCGCAAACTGAACACCATCAATCGTGACGTCATCTGCAGATATTGTAACACGTCCGGTAATATTGCTTTCCGTGCCGCGTGTGCCATCGTTACCTGCAAGCCCGAGATTGGCACCCTCGATTGTCAGGGATTTGTTGATAGTGAGATCACCCGTGAAGGTACCCTCGCCGAGAACGATGGTTGAACCTGCCGGTGCTGCGTCAACGATTGTCTGGAGATTGTCGCCATCCAGCGCAAGAATTTTGCCATCTGGCAAGTATCTTAGCGGTTGCGGTGTGCCTGTATAGTCACCGACTGCATATTCCTCTCCATCAACGTTTGTGAAGGTGTTGCCGGAAAGAAGTCCTGCAATATCGGCTGCCGGTGCCGCTAGTCCGACGCCTCCACCAAGACCAATCGCCTCGATGTTGTCATCGAAGGTGTTGCCGTTGATGACGAGCCCCGTAACATTCTCGGTGCTGCCGATACCTGCCCAGTTGGAGGTAAAGGTGTTGCCGGAGAACGTGACGTTGGTCGGTGTTCCCAGAGCAGAAGCGAAGTCCAGGGAAGCGCCTGTCAGAAAATTGCTGACAGTCATATTGGCGATCTCGATACCGTCACCGCCTGCGACTTCGATACCGCGATCGACGACAGCGCGGCCCGGGCCATCCAGGGTGAAGCCATCAACTTTGATATTGTTCGCCTCAAGGCGGAGATTGCCGTCGATCTCCGCACCCTCCGAGGTCACCAGGGTGACGCCATTGACATTGAGCGTGACGTCTTCTGTGTAGGTTCCTGCCGCGACCTGAATCGTTGCGCCTTCCGGTGCAGCGTCGATTGCATCTTGGATGCTGTCATAGTCTGCTCCGGACGGCGCCACCGTGATCACGACCGCTGCATCAATTGCAACCGGAACCGCAGTGTCTGCAAACCGCAGGAACTCGATATCAGTCAGTGTGTCTGTTCCATCGGCGCCGCCATTCAGGTGTTCAACGGTGTAGATGCCAGCGGACACAAAAGTCACTTTGTAGTCGGCTTGGTTGCCGGAATAGGAGGCGATATCTGTGCCGCCGTCGCCGCGAAGATCATCATCTCCGCCACCGCCGACAAAGAAGTCACTGCCATCTTTGCCAATAAACAAATCGTTTTTGTCTGTGGCATAGCTGGAGAAGGTATCGCCTTGATCCGAACCTTGGACTTGAATGCCTTCATCACCGGTGAAGGTGTTGCCAGACAAATCCAGGCCGGCTGCAGGCAAAGTACCCGCATTCACAACCCAGATAGCCTCGACGTTGGTGGTGCTTGGTGTGATCGTGTTGTTGGTGATGTTCACATCTGTCGGCGTACCTCCAAGGGAGGCACCGATATTGCCGTTGATGAGTTCATTGCCATCAATGGTAACATCGTCTAGGCCGGACACCCGGATCAGAGACCGGTCCAAGCCTGTTGTGTTGATCCCGTCATCAGTCCGGTCAATAGAGCTGTTTTGTACAGTTGCCCCTTCGCCCTGAAGGACGATGCCGAACAGGTATTCGCCTGCCGTATTCCGGCCAAGATCGACGTCCAGATTTTGCAGGGTCGCGTTGGCGCCTGTTACCGTGATCAGGTTGTCGTCCGGACCAGGGACGGCTCCTGCCGGCGCAAACTGAACACCGTCAACCGTAACGCCGTCTGCGCTGATCTCGACCCGACCAGTTATGTTGCTTTCCGCTCCGCGGCCACCGTCAGCTGCAATGCCGACATTGGCGCCTTCAATGGTAACGGACTTGTTGATGTTGAGGTCCTCGTCGAAGGTCACGCCGGCTGCGAGAACAATCGTGTCTCCAGCTTCGGCCGCATCGATGGCCGCTTGGACAGAAAGACCGTCAAAGACATGAAACTTGCCGTCAGGACCTTTGACTGCCGACGCAGAATTGTCCGGGTCTGTGGATTCATTCAGCGCAATCCCGAAAGCAAGAGCCTCGGCATCAGTGGCAAAGTAGAAGACAAACGCTTCCCCGCCAGCCCGGAAGTCAGAGTTTAGAACCTGCCAATTTCCAGTGTTGACCGCATTGAAGTTGATCGTTCCGATTTCAGCACCTGTCGGGCCGGTTTGTGAATAGATCTTCGTGTCTTCCGCTGCGGTGTAGGTTCCCTGGAAAGTGATGTTGTTTGGAGTTTGATCGTAAAAGGTCTGATAACTGTAGATCGCGACAGACCCCCAGGTGTTGCCGGTGGTCGTGATGTCTTCCAGGACGATATTGGCTGAGTCGGTCAACGAAATTCCGTTGCCGCCGGTGCCTTGCCCATCAGCCGTTACGTTTCTAAGTGTTGCGCCGTCAACACCGTTAAAGTCGATTTCGGTGCGCAATGAACCTTGTACTGTGACATCTTCAAGGTTGAAGTTGAGAAGGCGGTCGCTCGCGTCCCCGGTGTCTGGCTGGACCTTGATACCGTAGTTGTCATTTGTGCTTGCGCCGGCTACGCCGGGGCCGTTGATGGTCAGATTTTGAATGGTGACATTATCGGCTTCTACAAGAACGCCATAGCTCTCAAGGGCGCTGGCATCAATGATGGTCTGGCCTTCGCCCGCGCCCGTGATTGTCAGCTCTTTATTGACGTTGAGCGTAGCGGGTAGGGTGAATGTTTGACCGTCGAGGAGGAGTTCATCTCCATTGACTGCGGCATCGATAGCGTCCTGGATGGAGGTGTAGTTTTCACCAGTCCGGACATTTTTCACCGTGATGTCTTCTACGGTGACTTCGATGTCCTGCGTTGCAGTGTTGCCAGCTGCATCTGTGGCAGTTACCTGGACCAGATACTCATTAGAAGCGCCGCCCGTATCGGTCGGATTTTCAAAGTCAGGTGCAGCATTAAAGCTCAGTGCGCCTGTTGTGCCGTCAATGGCAAAGGCGGCAGCGTCTTCGCCGCCGGAGATTGTGTAAGTAACAGCTGCATTATCCGTTGCGACAACAGTGCCCACAGTCGTTGTGTTTTCTTCGACACTAAATGTATCACCGGACGTGAAAACGGGATCGGTTGTGTCTGCAGGAGCGCCGCCTCCGCCGCCGCCGCCACCACCCGGGGCGCCTGGCGCATCTGGATCAGCAGGAGAGTCGTCCGGGTTATCGGCCGGTGTGCCGTCATTGCTGGGCTGATCAAGGGTTTCACCAGCCAGATTTTGCGCACCCTCCCGGCCCTCATCAAAGCCGAAAAGCAGCCAGTGCTGATAGCCGCTTGACAAACCACCGCTGCCAATCGCCGCAGCGACATCCGGGTTTGCCCCGAGATAAGTGGATTCATCGAAACCTTCGCCAATTTGGGAGGCGACTGACGCGTTTGGAGCGCGGCCTTCGGCAGCGCCGTTGTTGATGAAGTGAAGAAATGGGCTCATGCCCGAAGCAGCAACATCCGGGTTTTGTGCCAGATAGTATGCCGGATCGAAAATCGCATTCGGAGCGCGGCCTTCCGCTTCGCCGAACTGAATAAAGTGGTCAAACGGGTTAATGCCTGCCGCAGCGACATCCGGGTTCTGTTCTAAATAAAACGATGTATCGAAGTAAGGGTTTGGATCTCGGCCCTCAGAAAATCCAAATAGATTGTAGTGTTCTTCCGCGCTCCCAATCAAACCTGCTTCAATGGCAGCTGCAACGTCTGGATTTTGGGACAGATAATATGCGGAGTCAAAAGAAGTGTTAACAGAAAAAGCCATGATAACCCCTTACTAGCTTTCGCTTACTCGTAATATGTTTCGTCAATGCGTGATGGTTGCGACCGCCTGAAGATAAATTTTTTATTAAAATTATCAATATATTTATTAACACGGTTATTTTCGGGGATTTGATGTTGGAAAATAAGTATATGAATTAATTGATAAAATTTACCTAAAGTGCATAAATTAAATTACTGTAAAGGTTAACGATGAGCAACTTTTACGCGCAAATTAGAAAGAAATAGGTACGATTATGTCACTAGTGACAATAATCGTGCGCAGCTTGAAGTGTTCATCAAAATACTTAGGCTTCTTCTACAATTTGTTAGCCGGTGAACAAGTGGCCATCCTTGGTTGTCGGATCTGGCTGCCGGCAATCATCTGATTGATTTCGAAAGATTGGACAATGAGCTGAGCGCTCAAACCCTTGGTCCTTGCGATGCGAATGTCCCGTTGACGAAGGAAGCATTGGTTTTTCGTTTGAGGTAGCAACCAGGCCCTGTCGACCCCAACCACCTCGTCGATCATTTAACATCCATCATGCTCGCGTTGGCCGCTACTGGAGTTCGGCGGTCAGGGTTATGCTTATGCTTATGCCTAAGCAATCGTAAATGTAAATAACAAACTTTTAGTATTAATTTCAAGTTAATTGCATGTTCAAAAAATATTAATGACGTTCCA
>CALDSI010000146.1 GCA_937911395.1 uncultured Labrenzia sp. | reverse complement strand
GGTTCAGCTTCGACCGGCGGACCTTCCGCGCGGTTGGAACTGCGGTCCGGGGACATGTACTGACGGCGGTACTCTTCTAAGAAGGTTTCCAGGGAGTCGACGTCCGCCAACTGGTTGGCAACTTCAAGGAACTCGACACCTTGCGCCTGGATCGGCCGGGTGACGACTTCAAATGCCAGAGCTTCCGGACTGTCGGCCATCTTGGCCATGTACTTGTTCTGCAAGCGCTCCAGGCTCAGCTGATCACCGGCAAGAGAATAGGCAATCCCGGCGCGCAGAATATCCCGGCGCTCAAGTTCATCCAGGGGGATCTGGTCCGACCAGCGAGAGCCGTGCATGGCTTCAAGTTGATCACCGGCATCGCGCCAGCTTTCTGCGGCCCAGAACGTATCGGCCCGAAGACGGTCCACATCGGTGCCGCGCATGTTTCGAACAAGCTCTAGCGCCAGATCCGGTCGGCCGCTTTCGGTGAGCGCCCGCGCTTCGACGATGTTGCGCTGACGTGTAAGCGTCGACGGAAGGCTTGCCTGGCGGGTCCGGTTCAACACACGAAGCGCTTCCTCGGGTTTCCGGTCCATGAGATAGATCGCCCCAAGATCAGCAGCAATCTGGGCCCGGGCAGCCCCTTTCAACCGGTTGTCGACCTGATGCCTCAGCAATTCGGTTGCCTGATCGAGAAGATCGACTTCGACAAGGCGCTTGGCGAGAAGACGGACCATTTCATCGCCCTGGCGGCCGATTGGTGTCAATTCTCTGAAATCATAGTACAACGCCAGCGCCTTGATCGGTGACATTTCATCCGCTTTGCCGTCCAAGAAAAGCGAATTGAACAACGCGTTCATTTCTTCCTGAAGCAGCCGCGTTGTATCGGCATCGGGCTCCGCCTGCACGGCAGATTTCATCGCCTCAAAAGCTTCCCGGTATTGGCCTTGCTCCGCATAAAGCTGGGCCAGGAACCGAAGCGTTCTGAGTTCGATCTCGTCACCGCGCCAGGAAGTCGAAAGGGCCGCGAGCTGATCGATCGCTTCATCAATCGTCATCTCACCATCGCGGTAGCGGATGCGCAGCGCACGATATTCTGCTTCTGCTGCCCGCGGCCGGTCATCCGACCGGGCGACCAGATCAAACACAGTCAAGGCTTCCTGGGAGCGGCCGGATGCATCGGCCACACGGCCGCGCAAGATGTCATAACGTGCGGCTTGGGCACGCGTGACTTCCGCAGGCTCAATTTCGGCCAGAATGCCGTTGGCAATCCCGAAATCATTGGCTTCAACCATCGACTGCGCCGCAGCCAGCTTGAATTCCGTCTGGATCGAGGTCGGATAGTTACCGACCACGGCCCGGCCACGCGGCATGGCGATCCGGGCCTGCGTCCAATTGCCAAGCTTTACATCGACGATTGTCTGCCAGACCGCCGCATCCGGGCTGTTCTTCAGGTCGGGCCGGTGAAGGTGCTCATACGCTTCCTCTGGCCGATCCGCCATTGCAAGCGCCGCGCCTTTGACCAGATTGAACGAGCTGTCCTCGGCAAGGGCAAGGTTTTCTTCCAATGCAAGATTTAACCAGCCCATTGCTTCCTGCGGAAACTGATGTGCCAAATAGAACCGTGCCAGAGCCATCAGGGGCTTGGCACGTTTGCCTTCAGGTGTTTGCGTCAGATCTGATTGCAGTTCGTTCAAGCGGGACCGGAATGCGCCCGGACCGGTGGTGCTCAAAGACACAAACTCGACAGTTCCATCGTCTTCCGGCTCGATGATCCGGCTGAGTGTTCCCGTTCCACCGCGCAAATGGCGGTTGGAAAGCGCCAAGCCGCCATCTTTTTCGATAATGACGTCATCACCGAGGATCTTGATTTTCACACCATCAGAGCGCGTTGCAAGCGCGATACCTTGCGCAGAACTCAAGGCTTCCAAATCAACGAAGTTCTGAGGTTTCAGCAATCCTCGCGGCGGGCCAAAACCGGTCACAAGAGAAATTGTGTCGCCAACAAACGGGTCTGTGATGCTGCGTATATGTTGAGGATCCTGATAGAGAACCCGAAGGACAGACCCACCATCACCGCGAACTGTCCGCTCCATCTTCAGAGGAATGGACGGCTCCAAAATCAAATCCCCGATGACGAGGGACCAGGCATTACCATCAGCGCCAACGGTCGCGAGAACCGGGTCATTCATGTCCAGGCGGAGGATCTGATAGTCCCCGTGCTGTTCGACATCGATGGTTTCAGCAGTTTCGGCAAGTGCAGAAACCATGCCGCGCGTATCGATCGTTGCGTCCGTATCAAACACACGCCAGATGCTGTCATTCCGACGGAAGACAGCGCTCGATACCGGTTCTGAAAACGGAAACACAACTCTGACCGTGTTGCCGATCCGGCGAGCTTCTGCGGACACAAAGTTCCTGGCTTCCGCGCCAAAGTTTTCGGGCGGGCGCTCGGGCGACACACGCGGAGCCCCAGCATCACGCCCTCCGGCATCACGACCACCGGTGGCGCGCCAAGTCTCGGGCGCCTGGACCTCGGTTTGCGGCAGCTGTATTCCGGCCGGAATGTCACTGCCCCCAAGGGTATTGTTTTGCCGGATCTGAACCGAATTGTTTGGCACGGCAGGACGATTGTCTTCGTTAAGTGCCTCTGCCGGTTGCAAGGTCGGAATGGCGTTATCCGGCTGCGGCGCTTCAGGCAGTGGATCGCCAGGTTGCTGCATGGACAAATCCAGCATTGGGGCCGGTCGCGAGATTTGTTCTTCCAGAGGCGGAACGTCGCCGAGCGGCATGGCACGTTGGCTTGCCTGAGCCAATTGGATCGGCCGCGGTACGTTCACATCAGACGTCCCAGTCGCAAAAGAATCGCCGAACTCGCCGTCTTGAGGCCCAATCGAAGCGGTGATTTCATTCCCATCCGCTGCCGCAGACGCCTCGTTCCCATCAGCATCTGCCAGAACCACTGGATCTGCGGACACAGTCTCAAGCGGCAAATTGGTTTCGACAAGAGCTTCGTCTTCAGAAACGACTTGAACCGGGCCTTGCCCGGTCCTGTTGTTGTCTGTGTTTTCTGTGTTGGGAACTCCGGAAGTTCCAGGTGGTTTCTGCCGGGGTCCATCGCCTGCGATGCCAGCCGGTGGAGGCGCCAGAGCGATGGTTATTTCCTCTATCGGTGGCGCTTGAGCGGAGTCATCCGTTGGCACGGCCTGGCGGCCATTGTCCGAGGAACCCGATCCAACCCCTCCAAGTGGAACTGCTGTAAAACCTGGAGATTCATCCGCACGGGATTCCTTGAGCCGCCCCCCACCGGAAGAAGACACTGCTGCAGATGGCAAGCCACGAGGATTTCGGACCTCCCGCGTATCCCGCAAACCCGGAGCAGTGATCATCTGCGAGCGGTTTTCGTTATCAGCAACGGACAGTTCCTGATTTATAAGAGCATTCGCCGGATCATTCGGCTCCATATTCTCCGGCGTGACATCGATTACGTAAGTCTGCTCTTCGCGGAATGCCCGGATATCGACGGACGGTTCAACGCGCATCAAAAATTTCAGTTTGCCTTTGTCCAGGAACGATGTCGCATCTATCACGCCGGGTGGAAGGTGTGTACGCAGGTGCGAGATGTCCAACTGCGCCGGATGGTTGAATGTCAGCTTAATAATGTCGTTTTCACGGACGAACGCGGTGTCGAACTTGATGGACCAGTCAAAAACCAAGCGTGTGAATGTTGGATGCTCTCCGACATGCAATGTGACCTGTGGCCCTTCTTGCGCCTTCAAGCGCGCCTGCTCCAATGCGCGCACCTTGCGCATCGCCTCTTCGGCGCGTTTCGCCAGTTCCCGGACGACATCGTCTGGCAGTCCTGGCGGGAGACCGCTCCAGGTCATCGGCAGGATATCAATGAAGAGCTTTTCGCCTGCCTCAAGTGTATTGATCTGATACTGGGTTTTCAGCGCGAACCGAATCGCGGCTCCGTCCGGATCGCGCCGGGCGATGGTGACGTAGTCGCTAAGGTCCAAAGGAACATCATCGACATTGACGTCAATCGGATCCTGAAATGAGATCCTGAGCACACCGCCCGTTATAACCGCGTCATACGTCGGTAGGAGGGTCCGGTCCTTAAAGGTCAGAACGATACGGCCAAAGCCCTGTTCTTGAGAAACCTCCAGTTCGACCGGTTCCAGTGTATCTGCACGAGCCACGGACGCAGGAACAGTCAGCGAAACCAAGGCCGCAACGAGCAAGACGACAACCTTCAGACACGCAAAGGCGCTCCGTTCGCAGTAGTCTGCGAATTTCATAAGAGCCAGCGATGTCTGATTTCGCCTTGGCAAGTTGTTTTGACCTCGTTTGCCGCCAACACTGTAGTTTAGTTATGTCTTGTTAACGCGCCCTTACGTCGCTTGAAGAGATCAGGCTGTTTTTTGCTCAATTCGACGGAATCTTGGGAAGGATTCCACCGGTGGGCGCCTGGGCCTGAACAGGTTGCGCTTCCGGCTCTGGCGGCGTGGAAGATTGGCTAGCAATCGCCACCGTCAAACGTTCCGCGGCATCAGGAGACATGCGCGCCAAAATATCCGCCATTTTCCGCGGTTTCATTTGGCGCACGACCTTCAAAAGGATCGGCAAGCTGAGACGGTTGAAAATTCGAGCCGCGTCTTTCGGCTTCATGTTTTCGTACATCGTCACAAGACCAGCGATCTCGTTCTCTTCCTGCTGCTTTTTTTCCTCAACGGCAGCACCGATGCGGGCCTCGAGTTGTTTGAGTTCCTCAACCCGCTGCTCGATCCGTTCTTCGGTCGCCTGAAGTAGGCGCTCCCGCAGATCCAACTGACCTTCCTGCTTCTGCAGGTTTTCCCGACGTTTCCCGAGGCTTTCCAAAACAGCGCGCTCAGCCGCAGACCCGCCAATTTCCAAGTTATCAGGAAGCACCGGCTGGGCAGGCGGTGGCACGGCCCCGGGAGCTTGCGCCGCCGCATCAGCCGGTGCTGGTGGCGTTTCGCCGCCATCCGGCGCAGGGTCAGTCGTTTCTTGTGCGATTGCACCATTGATTGGCAGGCTGCCGGTTTCAGGACCCACAGCAAGTCCTAAAAGCTTCAACCCGAACAGCGCGCTCGCGGCGACCCCCAACAATGGCAACAATCTCAAGTTCATGCAGCAGCACCCTTACGCTTGTTTCGAAACTGCTCCAACCGGGCCGTCGCTTCCTCAGCCGCACTGCGGATATCCGAGGCCCTGCTTGCGCGTCTGCGCTCTGGCTCGCCAGCCGGCGCACTTTGCTGAACCACTGGTTCGCCAGCTCCGTACCCCACAGTTTGCGGCACCGGAGTATTTTGCGGCTGCACCGGGTACGGGTCCGCTGCCGGAACAGGTTCCCGTTGCGGAGCCGATGACTTCGCCGCCCCTGCAATCTGGGATATCCGCGTAAACACTTTATCACCTTCGCGGATCTGGTCAGCCAAGGCGTTCGACATGGTTTCCGATTCCTTAAGACGCTTGCCCAGCGACTTGTCTGCCTCGGCGGCGGTCGTCTTCAAACCAAGGATTGCGCGCTCGGCAATTTCTGTCGCCGTCATCAATTCGGAAATGGTTGCACGCAGGGTCTGCTCATCGGCTCTCAAGCGCTGCAAACGGCGGTTCAGGATCCAGCAGTAAGCGATCGTGATGACAAGCAGAACGGCAACAAGAGCCTCAATAATCAATCCGATTGGCAACGATGTCATGGTTGCTCCATTTCACTCTGCATGGCCCGCTCGAACGCCGCCAATGTCATCTTCGGTTTGCGCAGGTTTCGCGCGATACGGATGGCAATGGAGTCTTCCGTTTTGCCAAGCGTCCCTTCAGTCAGCGGAATGTTTCCGCATTTCACAAGCACTGGATCCGTCGGCGACACATCGAAGACCAAGGTCTGCCCCACATCCAGACTGAGTACCCGGCCGAGCGGCAAGTAGGTTTCATAAAGCACCGCATCGACTTCAACTTCCGCCGCATGAATTTCTGTCGCCAAGTGGCCTTCCCAGATCGGATCACGGCCGAATTTTTCACCCATGAACATCTGGAGCAGCAGATCACGGATCGGCTCCAGAGTTGCGTAGGGCATCATGATTTCAACGGTCCCGCCGCGGTCCTCCATGTCGATACGCAATTCGACGAGGATCGCCGCGTTCGCTGGCCGGGAGATCGCTGCAAAACGCGGGTTTGTTTCCAGACGCTCCAGATTGAAATGGACCGGAGACAGCGGCGCGAAAGCCTGTTCGGCATCCTGAAGGATCAGCGATACCATCTGCTGAACAAGGTTCGTTTCGATGGTCGTATAAGGACGCCCTTCCACGCGGGCTGCCGTGGTACCCCGGCCACCGCCGAGCAAGACGTCAATGATCGAATAAATGAGGCTCGATTCAACGGTGATCAGTCCAAATCCGTCCCACTCCTCCGCCTTGAATACACCGAGGATCGCCGGCAACGGGATAGAATTCAGATAGTCGCCAAACCGCACGGAGCTGATGGAGTCCAGCGATACTTCGACGTTATCGGACGTGAAGTTGCGCAAGGACGTCGTGGTCAATCGCACGAGGCGGTCAAACACAATTTCGAGCATCGGCAAACGCTCGTAAGACACCATTGCCGAGTTGATCAGCGCGCGAATCCCGCTCTGATCACCAGCAATCGTGTCCTCGATGTTGAACCCGAGGAGGTTGTCGATCTCCTCCTGGTTGAGAACGCGGTCGGCGCCACGGGTGGCGTTTTCCAGATCCGGCTCGCTGTCGTCGATCATGGCCGCCCATTGCGCAGCCATGTCGTCCGAGCTGCCAGCGCCCTGCTCCTCTAGAGCAGCACCCCAAGCCGCGGCCAGATCTTCATCGTCATCGCCACCTGCGCCCTGCTCCGCCAGAGCAGCACCCCACGCATCAGCCATGTCCTCTTCGGACAGATCATCATCGTCGTCGGCGTTTGCCATTCACACCATCACTGAACAAGGATTTCCTTGAACAGCACCCCTTCCACTTTTGCCGGATAGACCGACAAGTTGATCCGCCTGAGCAATTCTTCCTTCAAGCGGAACAGGCCGGCAGACCCTTCCAGGTCTGCGGGACGAAGCTCGCGCAAGTAGATCTGAAACGCATCGAGGATGCGCGGCAGATACGGTTGTATCTGATCGATCATTGCGCGGTTTTCGACCTCCAGAGCGATGCGGACCTTCAGGTAGGTCGTGCGGCCCTCGGTCGCCAAATTCACAGTCATTTCCGGAAGGTCATAAAAAACCACCGGTCTTTGCACTTCCTGCGGCGCCGCATCTTCACCTGGCGCAGGCGCCGGCATGCTGTCGCCCATAAACAAGAAGTAGTAAGCCCCGCCTCCAACGGCGAGCAGAACCACAAGCCCAATCGCCCCAAAGAGAATGAGTTTCTTCTTTCCGCCACCACCGGCGGCATCTTCCTCACCATCTTCCTCGGCTGCGGCATTCTCGTCGGTCATGCTGCCCTCCGCACATGCGCGAGCGCTCGCGCGCGCTTTAAAAATTACTAAAGTGTTAAAGGTTAACGAATGGTTACCAATCCACTTCAGCGAGTCACCGGGCAAAAATTGCCAAGTGGTTAACTTCTGCCGGAATCTCTTGCCGGACGCATCACCCACTCTCGGGTTTTGCCCAGTTTTCCCAAGGATTTAAAAACTGGCACGGCTCCTGCATTAACCTTAACGGGTGCCGACGTCTGGGGAGACTGAAGCGCTCATCGGGGAGCAAAGGAACCGTTCATTATGGAGAACGTACATCTCATAGGCCTGTCCAGGCAGTCCGCTTTGCGGAATCAGCTTGATGTGGTCGCCAACAACATGGCGAACATCAACACGACAGGGTTTAAGTCGCAGCGGCTGCTCTTTGAAGAGTACTTGATGCCGGTTGCCGAAGCGACGGAATTCCAGACACCAGACGAAACGCTGTCCTATGTTTTGGACTATCAGTCCATCACGGACTTTGACACCGGTGCATTCAAGATGACCGGGAACGATCTGGACCTGGCGATCGAAGGCGAAGGTTTTTTCGTCGTCCAGATGGGTGACGGCACCGAAGCCTATACTCGCGATGGTGCGTTTGTGATCGATCAGAACGGTCAACTCGTCACCTCCGATGGCCGCCCGGTCTTGACCACAGGCGGCCCGATCACCTTCTCGACCGAAGATGGATCTGTTGAGATCGCCAAAGACGGTACGATTTCAACCGAACTTGGAATTCGCGGTGTCATCCGCGTAGCGTCCTTTGAAGATCCACAAGAACTCGAGAAACAGGGAGACAACCTGTACAGGGGCGAAAACCCGGGCATCCCGCAGCGGTTCAATGTCGTTCAGGGCGCTCTCGAACGCTCCAATGTCGAGGGTGTTTACCAAGTGACCCAGTTGATCGAAGTCACCCGGGCCTACGAATCCATCACCAAGATGCTCAAGGACGTGAATGATCTTCGCCAACAGGCGATCCAGGTCCTTGGAAAACTTGAAGCATAAGCGCCTTAAGGAGAACGCAACATGAGAGCTCTCTACACCGCCGCGACTGGTATGAAGGCGCAGGAATACAACGTCGAAGTCATTTCGAACAATGTCGCCAATATGCGGACCACCGGTTACAAGAAACAGCGGGCCGATTTTCAGGACCTTCTGTACCAAAACCTGCGCCGCATGGGCACAGAAACATCAGGCGACGGCACCATTGTCCCGACCGGCATCCAGATCGGCACCGGCGTGAAGCTTGCTGCGACGGGCCGAGTGATGTCCCAGGGCTCACTGGAAAACACCGGCAAGGAACTGGACATTGCAATCCGGGGTGAAGGCTTCTTTCAGATCCAGCTGCCGGGCGGCACCACCGGATATTCACGAGACGGTTCATTCGAGCGGGATCAAAATGGACAGCTTGTGACCATTGACGGCTATCCGCTGGATCCGAACATCACCATACCGGAGAACACCCGCGATCTGACGATTGCGGCTGATGGCCGTGTGCAGGGCATCGATGCCGGTGGCGCAACGGTGGAGCTCGGACAGATCCAGCTGGCCCGGTTCGTCAACAAAGCCGGTCTTGAAGCGATCGGTGACAATCTGTTCCTTGAAACAGATGCGAGTGGCGCGCCGCAAACCGGTGATCCGAACGATGACGGCTTCGGCAGCACACAGCAGTACTTCCTGGAAATGGCCAATGTGGATGCGGTGACCGAAATCGCCGATCTGATCTCGGCCCAGCGCGCCTATGAGATGAATTCGAAAGTCATCCAGGCGGCCGATCAGATGTACTCAACCACCACTCAGATCCGCTAACGAGAAAGGCTTAAGTCGATGAAGACCTTAATAATAGCCGCTCTTAGCCTGGTAATGGCTTCGCTGGCAAGCTTCAGCGCAGTGGCCAATGAGCGCCCGGTTCTGCGGTCTCAGGTCATGACCTTGTCGGACATTTTGACAGTCGGGGACTTCTACTCCAACGCCGGAGATGTGGCACAAGTGCCGCTATTCCGGTCCCCTGATATGGGAACTTCGGGCAATGTCCCGGCAACCACGGTTGCGCAACGCGCCCGGGATGCCGGCCTCGTTACAGCCGGCACAGACGGCCTGCGCACTGTCGTCGTTCACCGCGGCGCGACACGGCTCAACCGACACCAGCTGGAAAACCTTATTCGCAACGATTTGGCAAAGCTTGAAGCAGGCATTGATCCTGAAGGGCTAGATATCACCCTTCTGCAGGCTCCTGACCAGATCCTGGCCGACCCAAAGGCGATAGATCCGGTCCGTATCGACAGGATCAACTGGAGCCGGAACAACGGACACTTCACAGTGTTCGCAACCATTGCAGTCGAACACGGCACACGCCCATTGACCGTCACTGGCACTGCGGTTGAGATGATTGACGTTCTTGTGCTCGGCCAGCCGTTGAAGCGGGGCGACATCGTCCAAGAGGGAGACTTCACGACGATCCGCCTGCCGCGATTGAAGGTCAACACCGCTGCGCTCCAGGATGGCACGAACATTGTCGGCAAGGCGGCTCGAGTAAACCTGCGCCCGAGCCAACCCTTGTCGCACAAGGATTTTGAATATCCGGTTCTGGTCGAACGCGGCGACAAGGTCACAGTCACCTACAATCTCGGTGCCATGAACCTCACCTCCCGGGCGAAAGCCCTGACCAACGGCGCCAAAGGCGACGTGATTGATGTCATGAATCTCCAGTCCCGGCGTGTCGTACCTGCGACCGTGACTTCCCGCGGCCAAGTAGTTGTTCATGCCGCTCATGCAGTTGTTGCAAGCCTGAACCACGAGGCCAATTAATGTCTATCTCTCGCAACATATCCCTGTTGGGCAGCATCGCCCTCGCAGCACTTGCTGCAGGATGCGGCTCCGCAGACCGGCTGGCGAATGTCGGCCAGCAGCCCGCCCTGAACGCCATTCAAGACCCGACAACAACCCCGGGATACAGGCCGGTTCAAATGCCGATGCCGGACCCGGTTCAAGCGCATTACAATCCGAACTCCCTTTGGCAATCTGGCAGCCGGGCCTTCTTCAAGGATCAGCGCGCAAGCCAGGTCGGTGACATCTTGACCGTAGTGGTCTCTATCGATGAAAAGGCCGAGATCGAAAACGACACAGCCAGAAGCCGCACCGAAACCAACGGCGCGGGCGTTGGCGGTGCGCTTGGAACTGCCATCGACACTATCTTCCTGCCGGCAGGCACTTCTGCGAGTGACCTTGGAAACGTAACCAGCAGCTCCACTTTCGCCGGAGCTGGCGAAGTGGACCGCGAGGAAGAACTGCGCACAACTGTTGCTGCTGTCGTGACCCAGGTTCTGCCCAACGGCAATCTGGTCATTGAGGGACGTCAGGAAATCCGGGTGAACTTCGAAGTCAGAGAGTTGATTGTGGCCGGTATTGTCCGTCCGGAAGACATCACCTCCAACAACACCATTGCCAGCCAGCAGATTGCGGAAGCCCGCATCGGTTACGGCGGACGTGGCCAGATCACCGATGTTCAGCAGCCGCGCTACGGCAACCAGGTTCTGGATATCCTCTTGCCGTTCTAAACCGGCAAAATCATTCACCAGCTCCCCCGGCTGCGGCAGGCCAGTCAGACGTGAAAGGTCCGCTGCAGCTGAACCGGGCACGGCATCTCGCTCCCCGAGTGCCGTGCCCGATTTCTTTTAATCCCAGCGATCACCGACACTCAATCAGACATAAAAAAACCTTCCCGTCTCCGGGAAGGTCTTCAAGTCAAATTGGCTTGCGAATTCAGCAAACCGGCCGTTACTGGAAATCAGTCGTCGCGATACACCTTCTCACGGCGTTCGTGCGCTTCCTGAGCCTCAATCGACAAGGTCGCTATTGGCCGTGCCTCGAGCCTGCGCAGAGCAATCGGCTCTCCCGTCTCTTCACAGTATCCGTAACTGCCATCCGCAATCCGCTCCAGGGCGGCGTCAATTTTTGAAATCAACTTGCGCTGGCGATCACGTGCGCGCAGCTCGATCGAACGATCCGTCTCCGAAGATGCACGGTCTGCCAAGTCAGGGTGGTTCTGGCTTTCCTCCTGAAGGGTCGCGAGTGTTTCAGCGCTTTCTTTCAGGATCTCATCTTTCCAGGCAAGCAGCTTGTTTTTGAAATATTCCCGCTGCCTATCATTCATGAACGGCTCGTCTTCCGAGGGTCGGTATTCAGACTCAATATCAACCGTCATCTACAACTCCGGTTTACCGTTATGACGGGCGCAATATATAGGCGGTTCGTCCCGGGGACAACGGTTCATTTGGTAAAATTCGCGTCATAAATTCTGCAATTAATTCAATTTGTTGCGTAATTTTTAGCCAATATCCCGGGTCAGTTTCAACGCCCTTAAGCACCGTCAATCAGGGAATCGGCCGAGCTTAGCGAGCTCCACTTTGACCCTAAGTTCGATCTCTTCCAGCACGCTATCGACCTCCGGGTCGCCGCTGGATTGGCGCTTTGAGACTGTCAGCGAAAGCTGTTCCAAACGATCTTCGGAAACATGGCCTGCCAAGAGATCCGCCCGGATCATTTCCAGGCTGTCCAAGAGTGTATGGCCGTGGCGCGTTGCTTTCTTCCGGCGCTCGGTCCGTTAATCCACTTCCTGCAGAGACAGCAGCGCATCACAGCCCTGAATACCAGCCCCGCCAGCTGTGGCCTGCGTTGCCGGTAGCTCAGCAGCTCCACCAAGGTCCGGCGCAAAATCGTTGCCAGAGCTGCTGCTCTTCTTGGCGCCGCGCCCCTGTACTCCGGTTAACGGTTTGCTCCCGGTAATCCGCATTGCTCTATCCTAGTGTTCTGAAGGGCTGGTCAACACCAAGTTGCTCCATGGCCTGACAGAATCTGCCTTGAAGGGTAAATGAGTCCGGGCAAGCAAGGCAATATTTGCCGGGCTTCTATTGTTTATCATTAACTCTATTCGCCATATTTGCGTGGATATACTCGCCATTTTCCGGAAAACGGCGCAGAATCCAGCCACTTTAGCTTTTCAACCCAACCAGCTCTGAAACTTGGCACGGCTCTCGCATAATGCATCTCGAACCATAGTGACCCATGGCTGGCACCACAGCCTTTTAGATGGATCTGCGTGAAGAATGCGTCGTCTGATAACATATTTCGAAAACCGCGCGGCCTGCGTCACACTCATTGCGGTTGCCCTTGTCGGCTTACAGCTTGCGATCGCAATTCAGGCTGCAGCCTCCTCAAGGATCAAGGACATCGCGGATTTTGAAGGCATCCGTGAGAACCAGCTGATCGGGTACGGCCTGGTAGTCGGTTTGAACGGCACCGGCGACAGCCTCAACAACACACCGTTTACGCAGCAGAGCTTGCAGGCCATGCTGGAACGGCTCGGTGTGAACACACGGAACATTCCGCTCAATACCAACACGGTTGCAGCCGTCATGGTGACGGCAAACCTACCGCCGTTCTCTACTCAAGGGACGCGAATAGACGTGAGCGTTAGCGCTTTGGGCGACGCCTCTTCTCTTCAAGGCGGCACGCTGCTTGTGACGCCCTTGGTTGGTGCAGATGGCGAAGTGTATGCAATCGCGCAAGGTTCAGTCGCGATTGGCGGCTTTTCGGCACAAGGCGACGCTGCGTCCATTGTCCGCGGCGTGCCGACAGCTGGCAGGATTGCAAATGGCGGCCTGGTCGAGCGCGAACTGGATTTCAAACTCGCATCGCTGACAAAAGTTCGCCTAGCCTTACGCAACCCGGATCTCACCACAGCGCGGCGCGTAGCACTGTCTATCAACGAATTGATCGGCATGCCAACTGCAGAACCTGTCGATCCGGCAACGGTCCAGCTGGACTTGCCGCGCCAGTATGATGGCAACATTGTTGATCTGTTGACCGACATCGAACAGTTGATTGTAGAACCGGACCTCGCCGCACGGGTCATCATCGATGAAAACTCCGGCATCATCGTCATGGGCCAGGACGTCAAGGTTTCGATGGTCGCTGTTGCTCAAGGCAACCTAACCGTGACGATTGCCGAGACACCGGAAGTCGTTCAGCCCCTGCCCTTCGCAAATGGTCAGACGGCGATTGCACCACGCACGGATCTCAATGTGAACACAGATCCAGACGCGAAATTGGCAATCGTTCCAAATACAGTGACGTTGAAACAACTGGTCGATGGACTGAATGCGCTCGGAATTGGTCCGCGTGACATGATCTCCATTCTCCAGGCAATCAAAGCTGCTGGCGCTCTCCAAGCCGAAATCGAGGTGCTCTGATGGATTTGCCACTTGCCCCTTCCATGCCGCGTTCCAACCCGCTTGATGTCCTTCAGGGCGTGAACCCGAGCGACAAGACCGCCGCGCGGGCCGCAGCAGAAGAGTTTGAAGCTGTGTTCTTGAACAATATGCTGCAAAGCATGTTTTCCGGCCTTGAGAATGGCGGTGCCTGGGGTGGCGGAACGGGGTCTGATGCCTGGCAAGGCATGCTTGTCGATGAATATGCGCGTACGATTTCTGCTGCCGGCGGCGTTGGAATCGCAGATAGTGTTGAACGTGAATTGCTTGCTTTGCAGGAAGGCGCCCGATGACCGCACAGCCAGATACCAGCACCCATCCCTTTTCTCTCGACCGGCCGGCGAGCAAGCAGGAAGCTGAAAACTTCTGCTCTGCATTGTCCGGTACGATGGAAGCGCTCCTGTCCGTGATTGAGATGGAGACCGATCTTGTCCGGGCGGGAAAGCTGAAAGAAGCCGGTGAGTTGCAGGCCGACAAGGCGCGTCTCATTCATGAATATACACGCGGCATGATGTCCGCAAAGGATCATGCCGTTGCGCTTGGCAACCTTGCCCCAGCCGCGACACAGTCGCTGCGCCGACAGCATGGTGAGTTCCAACCCGTGCTGCGCATCAATCTGGCAGTTCTTGCAACAGCCCGCGAGGTAACAAACAACATTGTTACTTCGGTCGCAAAAGCTGTTGGGGCCAAAAACGCAACAGCGCCGACAACTTACGGCCGGACGGGAGCCTCTCCCAATGGACCGCAATCGGCTCAGGGCATTGCTG
>CALDSI010000145.1 GCA_937911395.1 uncultured Labrenzia sp. | reverse complement strand
TTTGATTTTGATACTGAAATCCTCGTTTCTTCAGTGTCAAAATCTATCGAAATCCAATATCGGGCCGCGAGCAGACTTGTTCTTTTCCGATCAAATCGCAAGACGTTTGCTCCCAATGCATCCTTGAACCAATCGGAGGAGGTGAACAGGGTCACACCCCTTCTGATCTGACAAAAGGTCCTCTCAAAACACCAAATTCAGGTTTCGACACCCTTCTGACGTTCGGCGTCCGTCTTTTTCGACATGCACCCAAAAAAACGTCGGTAGAATCGGAGAGGAAGAGTAAAGGCGGTCCGACCAAGGTCTATGCTCGTCCTGCTGCCACATTGAACGAACGAAGAAGGCCGTCACCAATTTGCGATGCATCTGGTTGGCAATTGGTCGCTATTGCGCACGGACACTTTTGACCCTGCGATAAAAGAAATACGGCCAAAGCAAAATCCGAATGGTAAGGACTGTTATTGGCCGCGACCGTTTTAGAAGTCTGGCTGCATAACGATCCGCTTCTTTTTCCTGCTCTGGGACTTGGCCACGATCGAGATGCCCCAGCACATGATGACCCACTTCATGATAAAAGGTTTGTTCAAGTCTCAGTTTCCGCAACCAGCGGATGAGACCCCGCTCGTTGTCCAGATCCCATGTCAAGACAATCCTAGAATAATATGGGCTATAGAGGCCGAGATAGTCCAAGTGACGGTTCTGAGCGATAACATCTATCCTGGTTACACCATCGAGACATATCCCAGGTGTTACGCTCCACTTTGAAAGTAGACCTACGGCTGCAGTTTTATTGTCAATTTCATTGGAAACATAAAGTGGCGTTTGATCGGAAACATAAGCCGATGGTAGATCATTGCATCGCTGCGCAAGCAAGTTGAGCGTCAATCGGTGAAGTGGGGTGAGGCTTGTGTTGGAGAGGCGCTTCACCTCTTTGCAAAACTCTTGTGGGTCCAACTCATGGAGAATGGCAAGAAGAACACCAAAATATCTTGCCGATGGTCCCTGCGGGACGGTCTCCCAAATGTTGTTTAGTAGTCTGCGCTTTATCTCCATTGCCGATGTTTCTTTTGACTTATGAAGGTCCTGCCAGGACTCACGCACCAAATTGACTTGATCAGAAGCAATGCCCTGCAACAGAAGATCAACGGCTTGAGCGCAATTTAGTGCCATAGTATTTGCGGTACCAAAAACCCCAAAAAAGTAGCGGTGAGCACTACAAGAATGCTCACCGCCCAGGAAACGGAGTTCCTAAGCGATCGAAAAATTAGGCCGTTTTTGAAAAGATCTCACGGCCGATCAGCATGCGCCGGATTTCAGAGGTGCCCGCGCCGATTTCATAAAGCTTGGCATCGCGCAAAAGCCGTCCGGTCGGGTACTCGTTGATGTAACCGTTGCCACCGAGAAGCTGAATGGCATCCAGCGCCATCTTGGTTGCGTTTTCCGCGGCATAAAGGATCGCGCCGGCAGCGTCTTCGCGGGTGGTTTCACCCCGGTCACAGGCCTTTGCGACCGCGTAGACATAGGCCTTGGAGGCGTTCATGGAAACATACATGTCCGCGACCTTGCCCTGGACCAGCTGGAAAGTGCCGATCGGCTTGCCGAACTGCTCGCGCTCGTGAACGTAAGGGATAACCACGTCCATGGCGGCTTGCATGATGCCAACGGCACCGGCGGCCAGAACCGCCCGCTCGTAATCGAGGCCGGACATAAGGACATTGACCCCCTTACCGACGTCACCGAGCACGTTTTCTTCCGGCACTTCACAATCCTGGAAGACCAGTTCCCCGGTTTCAGATCCGCGCATGCCCAGCTTGTCGAGCTTCTGGGCAACGGAAAAGCCCTTAAAGTCCTTCTCGACCAGGAAGGCTGTCATGCCTTTGGGGCCAGCGTCCATATAGGTCTTGGCATAGATGATCATCGTGTCCGCGGACGGACCGTAGGTGATCCACATCTTGGAGCCGTAGAGGACGTAGTTGTCGCCTTTTTTATCGGCGCGCAGCTTCATCGACACAACGTCGGATCCTGCCTCCGGCTCGGACATCGCCAGCGCGCCAAGATGCTCACCGGACACCAATTTGCCGAGATAGCGTTTTTTCTGATCGTCATTGCCCCAGCGGCGCAATTGGTTGATGCACAGGTTCGAATGCGCCCCATAACTCAGACCGATGGACGCCGACGCCCGGCTGACCTCTTCCATAGCGATGCAGTGTTCCAAATAGCCGAGGCCGGAACCGCCCCACTCTTCTTCAACCGTGATGCCGTGCAGACCCAGTTCACCCATTTCCGGCCACAGCTCGCGCGGAAACCAGTCGTCGCGGTCAATCTTTTCAGCCAACGGCGCGATCCGGTCCTGAGAATAGGACCGCACGGTGTCGCGCAGCATGTCGGCGGTCTCGCCGAGGTCAAAGTTGAAGCTTGGAAAATCGTTGCGGATCATACGCTGTCCTCCCATTTGCGCTTTTCGTAGCGCACGAAATTGCTCAGGATACCGACCCGGTCATAGAGCTGCCGGGCAACGGTGTTGTGATCGTGTGTGTGCCAGTAGACATTGCTGCAGCCGCTTTGCTCAGCCGCTGCGTAGACGGCCTCAATCAGCTTGCGGCCAACGCCGCCGCCGCGCTGAGCGCTGTCGACATAAAGATCTTCGAGATAGCAGGTTGGGGTGAGCGACCAGGTCGAGGCGTGCTCAAGGAAATGCACGAAACCGACCAGTTTGCCGTCTTGCTCCGCCACCAGCCCGTCATGATAGCCATCTGACAGCAACCGCTCGAACAACCCATCGGTGACTTCGTCTGCCAGGGTCTGCTCGTAAAACGTCAGATAGGCCTGCCAGAGCGGCAGCCATGCGGCTTTATCCGCCCGCTCGATCGGTCTGATCGTAACTGGTGTCATGTTCAATCCTTCATGCCCGCAAGGCTCATCAGGGTGAAAAGTCCGGTTGCCACATGGACTTGTGCATCCTCCGACAACCCATAAACATCAGCACGGGCAATCGTCAGCGTCCGCCCCGGTTTCAGAACTCGGCCGCGGGCAACAAGCGTTGGCTGGGCCGCAGGATTGAGCAGATTGATCTTGTATTCTGTGGTCAGGACGCCCGTGCCATCTGCGAAGAGCGTCAGGGCCGCATAGCCGGCGGCGCTGTCAGCGATCGAGGATGTGGCACCGGCATGAAAGAACCCATGCTGTTGTGTCAGCTCCGGGCGCATCGACAGTTCCAGATCAACCGCGCCAGGCGCTAAATGGACCATGCGCGCACCGAGGTGATCCATGAAGGCTTGCGCTTCAAAACTCTTGCGGACCCGCTGTTCCCAGTCGGCTGATCGCGGTTTCAAATCCATCTTCAACGCTCCTCACTGGTCACTGGGGAAAGCTCCTCCATGCGCGCGAGCGCACCGGCCTCCACCTCTTCCAGCTCAAGCAACGTCAATTCAATATCGCGTTGTTTTTCCAATAGCTCTTCGCGCCGTGCAGCGATTTTCTCCATCAGGAGCCGCAGCTGCCCAGTTTCTCCCGGTGCACTGCCGTACATGCCAATGAGCTCTTTGACTTCGGCCAGCGAAAAGCCCAGCCGTTTGCCGCGCAAAATCAACTTTATGCGGGTCCGGTCCCCGGGCGTGTACAGCCTTTGACGGCCGCGGCGCTGCGGTGTCACCAACCCCTGCGCCTCATAAAACCGAAGCGTTCTGGTGGTGATGTCGAACTCTTGCGTGAGCTGTGTGATGGTAAAATAGCGCTGCATACCCGATCCTTCGCGGGCACATTTCCGCCTTTTTACGTTAAAGTCAATAGATCTTATTTTCGATATTTATTTCAGTATTTTATCCTTGAATATCAACAACAGACAAATCGTTCTGGAGAACATTCAAATCAACACTGCCGGATATTCCGTCGACAGTCCCGCGCTGGTGATACTGCCAGAGCACCCAATCTGAGGCATAGGACGGCGCATGCCAGATGGAGCGCACCCAAAGCCTGCGGTTCAGCCCATTGCCACTCAAATACGTCCGGTAAAACTCTTCCGGCGCATAGAAAATGACCCGCTTGCCTGCAATCGGTTCCACCGCCGCAACAAAGGCGCTGATCTCACGCAGCAGTTCTTCCGTCGTTGGCCGCCGGGCACAATTTCCCTCAAACTCCAGATCAACAACGGGCGCCAGCATATCCGGCTCGTCCGGCAGGACGGCCAAAAAGTTGCGCGCCTGCGATGCACCGTCCTTACACAAGCTGAAGAAGTGATAGGCACCCGTTGGCAGGCCGGCGGCCCTCGCCGCCTGCCAGTTGGCCGCAAATGCCCTATCTCGAAAATCCCCACCTTCGCTGGCCTTGATATAGGCGAAGGCAACGTCGTCGCTTGCAGCCCTCACCCAGTCGATCGCACCTTGATGATGCGAGACATCAATGCCGCGCACAGGATAATCGTCCCGGTCCGGTTCCCAGTTCATGAAAAAGAAAGCCGCCCCTGCAATCGAAATCACACCACCGACGGCAATGTAGAACAAGGTCCGCAAAACCGCTTGCAAGAATTTCATACCATCCCTCGCCGTCCCCATGCAGCGGCCACCATGGCGTAAAAGTCTTTATAATTTAGGCCAGAAAGTTCGGCCAAAGCGGCGCCGATGCGAGTTCAAGAATATTGCCGTCCGGATCCTTGAAATAAAGGCTGGTGCCACCCGCCGGCCAGACAACCTCGCTGATGATTTCGACGCCTTTCGATGGGAGGTAATCCCTCCAGGGATCGAGCTGATCATTCGAAATCCGGAAGGCAAAATGCCCATGCCCACTTGTGTCGTGCCCGGGAACAATCCCGCCAGATGTTGGCACATCCTCTCCAGTGTGTCCGCGGTAGAAGACGAGAAGGGTTTGCGCTGGCCCGGCATCGTAGGCGAAAAGCCGATCGCCAGCGACCATGCGCTTCAGGCCCAAAACCCCTTCATAAAAGCCATGTGCAGCGTCCATGTCATCGACATAGACCGCAGTCTCAAGAATTCCGTCCAATTTTGGCCGCACGCGCCTAACTCCTAATCGTGGCAGGCAGGTTCCAAGTTCAGCTTCGCGTCAGCTTCACCAATTATTCTAGATCTAGTTCATCGCTCCTGAGAATAAATTCTGATCTCAAAAATGAGTGCTCTGAGCATGTTAAGCTGTGTTCTTTTGGCTAAAGCAAATGGACGGATAACATTGCAACAGCTCGTTTCAAAGAAGACCAAAGCCGCCAATCCTTATCAGGAAAAGTTACACCTAGCAGCTCAATATCTTCACTCGAAACAATTCGAGGACGCAGCAAAGCTGTTCAAGCCACTTGCAAAAAAGCTTCCAAAATCGCCTCAGGTCAATCTTCTCCTGGGCTCGGCATACCTGGGCAATGGCGAGGTGGAAAAAGCGGTGGACGCCTTTCGAAAAGCGGTCCGCTTTGCGCCGGAGGACCCAGCGCCGCATTTAAAACTCGCCACAGCCCTTGTGAAGAAAAACGCAGAGCTTCAATCAATCCTCACTGTTTTGGATAAAGCGCTCAAACTCGACCCTGGATCAGTGGATGCTAATGCTCTGAAAGCTTCTGTGCTCATAAAGCATGCTCAGCTGGATGCCGCTGATGCTTTGATTGACCAAGAAATGGCTAAGCTGACACCAGACCTAAAGTGCTTAGCCCAGTGCGCAAAAGCCTTCCAGCAGGTGGGCAACTCCGAACGGGCTGAACAGATTGCCGACTATCTCCTGGAAGCCGCTCCGAACGACATCGATTACATCGTTTTGAAGGCAGACATTCTGTTTGCAACAGAACAACACCTTGAGTGTTTCAGCATTCTGTCCAAAGCGGCTTCAGAAAGGCCGCAAAACACAGCCATCGCTTTCTGCTTCGCAAACCTCTTGCTGCATTTGTCAAGAAACTATGAGGCATTGCCGTATCTTGAGCTTTGCACGAGAAAAAAACCGAGCGATGCCAAGGGCCGCGAGTTGCATGTTCATTGCCTGCTGATGCTGGAGCGCTACGATCAAGCAGATCTACTCATTCGCGATTGGATCAAGCACCATCAACATTTTACACCCACTTCAGAGCGAAAAAGAACAATTGGCCAGTTTCAGTGGCTCAGAGCATTCATTGAGTTCGGGCGCGGCAATATTGAACAAGCTTGGGAACACTACGGCGCGCGATTTGACACCGGGGCCGTCAATGGCGCTGTTTTTCTAAACTACCCTGCACCCTCTTGGACAGGAGAGGACCTGAAAGGCAAGACGTTGTTGGTATGGTCCGATCAAGGCCTCGGAGACACGTTGAAAGGAGCTTCGCTCATTCCCGAGCTTGCTCAGTCCGCAGAAAAAATCATCCTGGAAACCGAGCCACGGTTCGTCCCGTTCTTCAGCAATTCGTTTCCGCAAATAGAAGTCCGCCCCTTTACCGGAACCACCGGAACACAGGCTGCACGGAAGTCAAAAAAACAAACAGACTTCGACCTGGCATTTTGTTTAAGTGACACGCCAAGATTTCTGAGGCCTGACCTTAAAAGCTTCGAAAAGGTCAGGGAAACTGTCTACACCACCGATATCGAACGCGCTCGAAACATCCTATCCGATGTTCCTGGCCATGATGAAAAGCCAATCATCGGTCTGTGTTGGCGATCTCAGAACATGAAGGCGAGCCGCGCCCGTTACTACATGAACGCGGACGATATGATTGAAATCATCAACAAAGAAGACGCGATCTACATCAACCTTCAATACAAAGTCACTGACGAAGAGATCGAGAAAATTGCCTCCAAGTGCAAGGGCCGCTTTTTCCACTTCAAGGATGCTGACCTTTTCAATGACCTCGACACGCTCGCCTGCCTCATAAATCTATGTGACGTCGTTATATCTGCAAATACCAACGTTGCTGATTTGGCAGGCGTGTTGGATGTGCCGTGCGTAAGGTTCGGCGGCGTGACACCTCAGCTAACGATGGGCCAGGACTTTGTGCCGTGGAGCCGCTCCGTAACGTTCATTCCAGTGCGTGAACCGGCAAACTCTCGTGACATGATCCCTAACGTCATCGATGAGACGAAACGCAAACTGAGCAAATGGTATCCGCTCGCCCGCAACATCAGACTGCAAGCCTCTCACCCTATCGCAGGTGAGCATTGAACTGATCACAGCTCGTTCCAGATCCAGCGAAGCAGGTAAGCTTGTCGTTTGTTTCGCTGTACTGGAACGACGTCGAAGGAGTGTCTGGCCAGTGAAGATGGCCACCTGCAGCTGCCGGGCCCATCCCCCGTCACAAAAGCCATGTGCAGCATCCATGTCATTGACATAAACCGCAGTCGCGAGAATGCCCTCGATGCAAGGTCGCCCCATTTGTGCGAAATCTCCCCCAGATTACTAACTTATTATTTGGCATTATCGCCCAGATTTGCGTGACTCTATTGGCGGGGAGGATGAAGTTGCGGAATCTGATTAGAACACTCCTTTTAGGGAGCACTCTTCTGTTTGTTGCCAATGGTGCGGTGCCGGCAGCCCCCCTTGTTGTTACAGTTCAGGGACCTGAAACAGAAACCGACGCCCGCTACGACTACGATCACGCGGTTATTCACCTCGCTCTGGAAAAGACCAGAGCCGAGTATGGCGACTTCATTATCAAGGAAACCCCAATCGGCCAGAACAGCCAAAGAGCCCTTGCCGCCGCAGCGAACGGTTCTTACAAAAACTACGTCATAAAAGCTTCAGCGAACAATGAGTTGGCAAACTTGGTCGGGATGGTTCCCTTCCCAGTCGATCTAGGGATCGTGGGCTACCGTGTTGCCTTTGCATCAAACAAAACAAAAGCTAGCCTCACTTCTGTGGAGACACTGGAGGACTTGAAAAAATTTAACGTCGTACAAGGGATCGGGTGGCTTGATACTGCAATCTTGCGGCACCACGGATTTGATGTCCGGACAATCGGTGATCACAACAGCATGTTCAGAATGGTTGCGCTGAACCGGGTAGATCTGTTTCCGCGCGGCGCCAACGAGCTGAAAGCGGAATGGGAAACACACAGGTCGATTTTGAATTTGGCTTATGACGAAGGTGTTGCGCTCTATTACCCGCTTCCCCGTTTTCTTGTCACGTCCAAATCAAATACCGAATTGATCGAAAGGCTGAATAAAGGCCTGATCCGTGCGTATAACGACCGCTCCTTGATCGCGTTGTGGCAAAGAGAGTATGGATCCAGCATCAAGTTTGTAAAACTCGGATCGCGGAAAATCTTCCGACTAACCAATCCTCATATTTCGGAACTGGATCCGGCTTGGAAAGAGTACATTTTCGATCCGTTCACCTACGATCGCACCGAACAAGCTACCACTCGGTAATAGCAATCTGATCCGGTTTTAAGATCTGGCTAAAATAGCCTGCCGGTCCACATTTGGAGATGAACCGGCGGATCACGTCAAACGACCGACAATTTCACGTCGATGTTGCCACGAGTCGCATTGGAGTACGGGCATACCTCATGCGCCTTGGCGACCAATGCTTCAGCCTCAGCCTTATCCATACCCGGAACTGAGACTTCCAGCGCGACCTCCAAACCAAATCCACCCTCGGATCTCGGGCCAATGCCGACTGTCGCGGTGATGGACGTGTCTGCTGGGACCGCAATTTTTTCCTGGCTGCCAACGAATTTCATGGCGCCGATGAAACAGGCTGCATAACCGGATGCAAACAGCTCTTCCGGGTTGTTGCCCTCACCTCCGGCACCGCCGAGTTCTTTCGGCGTCGTCAGTTTGATCTTGAACGATCCGGTCAGAGTTTCGACCGCTCCATCGCGCCCGCCGGTTGCCTTTGCTTTCGTTTCATAAAGCACTTCAACGCTCATCTTATCATTCCCTTACAACGTGAAAACTGTATTTGCCGGTAGGCAGCATTTTATATCGTGCACGATATAATTTACCCACATAAGCTGCACTGGCAAAAACGTCAACAGGTTGCGATCAAGTCGCGCGCGATTTATAAGGCGGATTATGAGTACGACGACCAATCAAATGTCTCTTCTGGACGCAATCGGCTTCAATGCGCCCGAAGACGAAAAACCCAAAAAAGACAAGAAGTCAGCTGCGCCGGAAAAGCCTTCCAAGCCAAAGAAACGGAAGTCCAAAAAAGCCGCTGAAACGGTAGCCTTGGCTTCGGATATGGCAGCAGTTGAAGGCACTGATCCAGAAATTGCAACCGGTGCCGTACCAGTGAAGACATCGGACGCAGCCGTAGAAAATCCAATTGAAAACGGCGAAAAATCCAACGGGATTGGCTCGCTGGAGATCCGTCCTGATGGCCCGCTGCCGCTGGACAAATATCTGTGCTTTTCGCTCTACTCGGCAAACCACGCGATGCATGGCGTCTATAAAACGCTGCTGAAGGACGTCGGCCTGACGTATCCGCAATTCCTCGCCATGACCGTATTGTGGGACAAGAACAACGTTCCGGTCGGGGCGATCACGCAAAAACTTCAGTTGGACACCAACACGCTCACACCGCTTCTGAAACGCCTGGAAGCCATGGGTCTCCTCACGCGCACCCGCTCCACCAAGGACGAACGGCAGGTGATCCTGAAGCTCACCCGCAAGGGTCGAAATCTTCAAAAGAAGACTGAACATTTCGCAGAGTGCATCTTCTCCTCAACAGGCCTGAGCCTTGAGGAGATTGTTGATCTTCAAACCAAGATCATGAAGTTGCGGGATAATCTCAGGAGCACTGACCTCAGCTGACGCGAGGCAAGCGCAGCTCTAAAACGGCAGACCGAACCAGAGGGCGGCAGTGCCGAGGAAGGCGAAGAAACCGACGACGTCCGTCACGGTTGTCACGAACACACTGGATGCGATGGCCGGATCAATATTGAGCCGGTCGAGCGCGATCGGGATCAACAGGCCGGACAAACCGGCAAACAGCATATTGATCACGATGGCGCTGCCGATCACAACACCAAGCCCGACGCTTGAAAACCACAACCAGGCGGTCACACCGATCAGGACGGCCAGTGCCAGTCCGTTCAAAAAGCTGCCGAGGACCTCACGATTGAGCACCCGCATGAGG
>CALDSI010000144.1 GCA_937911395.1 uncultured Labrenzia sp. | reverse complement strand
CCCTTGGCGCGAGACGAAAGCAGCGCGGCATCCTGAGACACCGCGCTGCTGATTTCTGAGTTGTCCGTGGTGATCAGCGGATCTCGACCGCATAGGTATCGACAGGAACCACTTTAGAGATCAGGTCATTTTCAGCCATGAATTCAGCAAAACGCTGATAGCGGCCTTCATCAAGGGCTGCAGGGCGTTTTGCAAAACGCGGAAGCGTATCGGCCCAGGCGCGTTTGTTCAGCTCGTCATTCAGATTCGGGTAGGCTTCGATAAACGCATTCCAGGCTTCGTCCGGATGGTTTGTCAGGAAAATCGTGGCCGCTTCGATGGCCGCCATGAATTTTGCATAGCGCGGATCATCCGTCTTGTCCTTGTGAACAACGTAGATCAGCTCGTCAAAAATCGGCACACCGTTCTCTTCCGGATAGAACGCCTTGCCTTCCTTGCCTTCAATCTCAATCTGGGTGAGCTCGAAATTCCGGTAAGCGCCAATGACCGCGTCGACTTGACCGGCCATCAGCGACGGTGACAGAGCAAAGTTGACATTGATCAGCTCGACATCATCGACACTGAGGTCGACGGACCGCAGCATTTGGCCGAGCATGGCGTCTTCAAACCCGGACACTGAGAATCCGATCTTCTTCCCCTTAAGGTCTTTCAACTCCTTGATCGGACCGTCTTTGAGAACGATCAGAGAGTTCAATGGTGTCTCGACGAGCGTACCGATCCACTTGAGCGGAAGTCCTTCTTCGATCTGGGCGTGTAAGGTCGGCTGATAGGAAATGGCAATGTCGCCCTGTCCTGCTGCAACCAGTTTTGGCGGCATCGCGGGGTCGGCGGGTTCTATCAATTCGACATCCAGACCTTCTGCCTCAAAGAACCCCAGTGCCTGAGCGGTGATCAGCGGCGCGTGGTCGGGATTGGTGAACCAATCCATCAGGACCGTCAGCTTTTCAGCAGCTTGTACAGGTGCCGATGCACACAGAGCGGCTGCGAGAGCGGCAGAGAGCAGTGTTTTTTTCATTCAATCCTCCAAGGAAAAGCAGATCAGTCTTCAACCTGCCAAGGAACAAGAAACCGGGTGAAATGGTCCACGGCGAACCGCAAAGACAGAACCATGAGAGCGAGCAGGATCAGCGCGGCAAACATCACATCGGTCTGCATCCGCGCGTTGCTTTGAAGCATGATGAAAGCGAGCCCGCCCTTCGCGCCGACCCACTCCCCGACAATCGCACCGATTGGCGCGAAAACAGCCGCAATCCTCAAGCCGGACGCCAAGGCAGGCATGGCAGACGGCAGCCGGAACACCCAAAGTTCTTTGAGGCGGGACACGCGATAAAGGCGGCTGAGGTCAGAAAGTCCGGGATCAAGGCGGCGCAGACCATCATAGAACGTGGAGGTCACGGCAAAGAAGATCACCAAAACCGCCATGACAATTTTGGAGGCAAGGCCAAATCCGAGCCACAAAACAAGAATCGGCGCGATCGCAAAAACGGGCAAGGCCTGGGTGACCAGGATCGTCGGCATGATCGCCCGTTTGGCAACAGGAAACACCCAAATGAGGATCGCCAAAAGGCACCCTGCAACGACTCCAAAGACGAAACCGAGAAGTGTCTCGGAAAAGGTAATGCTTGCATGGTGCAGGAGAAACAGGCCCTGGTTTTGAAACGCTACAAAAACGCGTTCCGGACCAGGCAGCATATACGGCGGGATTTCAAAAAAACGGACCAAGGCCGCCCAGATAAAGATGGCAACCGCTACACCTGCACAGCGTTTTAGTAGAAAATTCAAAACCATCATGGTCTGCCGCTCCTGAGCAGGAGGGCATATGGTTTTGTGTTTCTATAAAGGGCAGGCAGCTGTTGAACAGCGTGTGCCCAGCGCATAAGCGCATAAGCAGACATAAGGATCTCCCGCCTTCGGCCAAGCCGAAAATGACACTGGAGATCCGGGAAGAGGCTAAGGTTTCCGTCCCTTCGCCGGCATGACCCGGATCAGGTTCTAAGGGTTCGGCGCGATGCCATCTCAGTTCCGGAAACCGGAACACCCCTCGGACCAAGCGGGACAATGCCCCGCCAATTTACAAATTGCAAGAGAAACTGCCGACCACCGGCCAAAAACGAAAGACGGCTGGTTATGCTTAGCCAGCTTGCCAGGCGGTGACTGCCTTTTCAACGACATCTTCGCCGATCGGGCCCTTCTCGAGCGTGAGAATGCCGCGTTTGCCATTCTCATAAAGCATCGGAATGTCGATCCAGCCGCGCTCACGCAGAAGTGCCAAATTGCGTTGTTGCTCATTGGGCAAGCTGGAAAGGGCAATCCAGAAAAAGCCGGGAGATACCTTGACGGATGCCCCGATCAACGCATCACCGCGCGCTTCCTCGGTGGGCTTCATGACCAACCCGGGAACATTGACGATATCGCCGCCAGAAAACCCTTCTGGAAGCTCATATTTGATTTCAACCAAGTGGCTTGCCGGCAGGGACGTATCATCGTTAGGTTTGATACGGATATCAACTTTAATATCCCGCTCCGGAATTTCGACGGCAGCGGAGAGGACAGACTGCGCTTCACCGCCAAGATCGGTCTCTTCGCCAAGTGTCCAGATGACGGCACCTTGCGCCGCAGTGCCGGTAGAGCTGGCATCTGCCCCTTCCTCATAAAGGATGGAACGCTGCGCTCCGGAAGCCGGGACCTGAGCTGCCGGTGCCGACTCGGATTGCTCTGGGCTCACTGCAGCAAGGCTGTCCGGCGGGACGCCCTGGCGTACCCCGGCGCTGTCCGTTGCTGTCGTATCGACATCGGCGGACGGGGTACTTTCCACATTCGTCACGATGGACGGTTGAGCAACAGTCCCCGGTGCGGTTTCTTGCGGGTTGATGGTCGTAGTTGTCACTGCGCGTGCGTCAGGTGCGACCACATTTGCATCGGTCTCATTCAAAAGACGATCAGTATTCTTGCTCGTCTCGTCCGCATCTTCCGAGGTTGCGGCCACAGTGTCTTCGACGGGTGCCGCTGGTTCCGTAACAATCGCTGTTTCCGGCTCTTGTGAAACAGCCGGTGCGGCATCGGTCACAGTCTCATCAGACGGCCCAGACAAAAAGAAATAGGCTGCGGCTCCAAGAACCAGGACGGCAACCACAGCAGCTGCTGCAATCGGCACTGTCCGGTTTTTTTCGTCCGAATCGCGAAGCGCCGCTGAAGCAGATGATCTTGAACGGCTGGCGCGGGACGATGCTGGGGTGTCTGTTAAACCCGCTGTGCTGGTCTGCGGCTGAACCACTTCGTCTTCAAAGAGCGGTTCTGTTTGAGACACTTGATCATCCGAGACCGAACCCGGTTCGACTGAAACTGGGTCGTAGGCAGGCGGAGTCTCAGGCGAGGATACTGGACTATCCGGCTCCGTCAGACTTGAACCGGTCGTTCCTGACAGAGTCGCGGCTTGAGGCTGGCTATCGTATGAAGCGTCGGGCGAAGGAACACTTGCGGGGTCTTCCACGGGATAGGCAGACGGC
The DNA here is from genome assembly GCA_937911395.1 of uncultured Labrenzia sp. Taxonomy (GTDB): domain Bacteria; phylum Pseudomonadota; class Alphaproteobacteria; order Rhizobiales; family Stappiaceae; genus Roseibium. The sequence continues at coordinate 7,924 of CALDSI010000144.1, read as the reverse complement.
TCCGGAGATGTCACTGGCGATGCAGGTGTTGCCGAAGTCTCAGCCGGAGGAGTCGTGGCGGCTGCCGGAACCAGCGGTGCTTGCTCCGGTTCGCGAACCGGTGGTGCAGATGGCTGCAATCCCAGGCTTTCTCTGGCAGCTTCAGCCTCGACCTTCCGGATTGCCTCTTCCAGACGAAGTTGCTCTGCCGTTATTTCCGATGGCGACAGCGGCGGCTCATAGGCCTTGAGCTGATTCACGAAGGCATTGCGCGCACGGCTGTAAACGCTTCGCCGCGCTGCACCGTTGCTTTCGGGCAAAGACGCGATCGTTTTCTTTAAAATCGAATAGTAATCAGCCATCTTCCTGCCTACCGGCCAACTGCACTCATGCATCTCCTGAATCAGATTCGCGACTTCTTCGTGACTTATACAAAGTTTTCGAAGAGAATTTCGCCTATCAGATCGCGCGAGACGCGCACAGTTGTCGTTCCACTTTGCTTTTGATGCCGGAGATTCCCGATTTCAAAAGCTACCGAGTGCGCAGCGATTCGCAACGCACTCTGAGCATCTTTGATATTGTATTGTTTACGTCAATTCGCTCAGTCTTGGAAAGGATTCTGCACAAGAATTGTGTCATCGCGTTCCGGACTGGTCGACAAGATCGCGACCGGTGCACCGATCAGCTCTTCAACATGCCGTACATATTTAATCGCTTGCGCCGGAAGCTCAGCCCAGGTGCGCGCACCTTCTGTGGATTCTTTCCAACCCGGCATGCTCTCATAGATCGGCTTGACCCGTTCCTGAGCGCCTTGCGACGCTGGTAGATAGTCGATGCGTTCGCCGTCGAGTTCGTAGCCAACGCAGATCTTGATTTCCTCAAGACCATCCAGAACATCAAGCTTGGTCAGTGCGATACCGTTGATACCAGACGTGCAAACGGTTTGGCGGACTAGAACGGCATCGAACCAGCCGCAACGGCGGCGGCGGCCGGTGACCGTGCCGAACTCGTGACCACGGGTTCCGAGAAACTCGCCGACTTCGTTTTGTTGTTCGGTCGGGAAAGGCCCCTCGCCCACACGTGTGGTGTAAGCCTTTGTAATACCCAAAACATAGTCGACCGACCCCGGACCAAGGCCGCAGCCGGTCGCGGCCTGCCCGGCCACAGTGTTGGACGATGTCACGAACGGGTATGTCCCATGGTCGATGTCGAGAAGTGCGCCTTGAGCCCCTTCAAAGAGGATCCGTTTGCCTTGGCGGCGTTGCTCGTCGAGCAAGTACCAGACCTTGTCCATGTAAGGCAGAACCTGATCTGCGACACTGGACAGCTCTTCGAAAATGGCATCCGCGGCAATTTCGTCCTGCCCCAGACCCCGGCGCAAAGCATTATGGTGGGTCAGTAGCCGGTCGATTTTCGCCGGGAGCGTTGTGAGGTTTTTTAGATCCATCAAACGGATCGCACGGCGGCCAACCTTATCTTCATATGCCGGACCGATACCGCGCTTTGTTGTGCCGATCTTGGTGCCGGTGTTGGAGTTTTCACGAAGTGCGTCCAATTCCCGGTGCAAAGACAGGATCAAGGTTGCGTTTTCAGCCACCCGCAGGCTTTCAGGCGTGACAATCACCCCTTGCTCGCCGAGCCGCTTGACCTCTTCGGCCAACGCGTGGGGATCCAGCACAACACCATTGCCGATCACAGACAATTTGCCGGGACGTGCCACACCGGATGGCAGCAAGGAGAGCTTGTAGCTCACACCGTCAATAACGAGCGTATGTCCAGCGTTGTGTCCGCCCTGGAACCTTACAATGACATCGGCTTGTTCCGACAACCAGTCGACAATCTTGCCTTTGCCTTCGTCACCCCATTGCGAACCGACAACAACCACATTCGCCATCTAGCTTTTGCTCTCCTAAAGCAGGTTCGTGACGTCCTTGACGCCAACACAACAAGCCCCGGACAAGGCCCCGGGGCAAACGGCGCGGACTATAGACAGGATTGGTTTGCCGCGCGAGTCTTCCCAGCCATTTAATTGAAGAATTGCGCAAGCTACCGGACAAACTCTCCCCAATTCTGGTGCTTGGTCATTTTATCGCTGCGCAAGACAAGCCAGCCCGTCCAACATTCGCTCGGTTTTCGGGTGTCGGGAACCGAAAACACATGGTACCCGGGAGACATTCACCTGGTTGGAGCTCCCACATGAAATTGCAGCATTGGATCTTGCTGATTTGTCTCGGCGCGATTTGGGGCGGATCGTTTATTTTTGCCAAGGTTGCGGTTGCCGAGATCCCTCCGCTGACTCTGGTCTTTTTCCGCGTCGCATCCGCCTGCCTTGCACTTTGGCTCGTGCTCTGGGGCCAAGACACTCTGAAGCAGTTTCCTATCAAGATGGCGGCCTCGTTTTTGGCTATGGGCCTCTTGAACAACGTTATCCCATTTTCACTGCTTTTTGCAGGACAGACTGTGATCGGGGCAGGACTTGCGTCTATCCTCAATGCGACGACACCGGTCTTCACCGTTTTGGTCGCCGGAGTCTTGTTCCGCCAGGAAACTCTCGGCATTCACAAGATTGCCGGTATTGCTCTCGGAATTGCCGGCGTCGCAACGATGCTTTCCGGTAGCTTGTCCGGCATAGTCTCAGACCCTTTGTGGGCTCAGGTGGCATGTCTGGGAGCGGCGCTGTCCTATGCCTTTGCAGCGACCTTTGCAAAACGCTTCAAAGGCCTCCCGCCACTAATCTCGGCAACTGGTCAGTTGTCCGGATCAACCTTGATCATGGCCCCGATCGCGTTGTTCGCATCCGGTTCTTGGAGCGTGGCGGATCCAGGCGTCATTGCTTGGCTCAACGTTCTCGCGCTCGGGATCTTCGCGACTGCACTTGCTTACCTGATGTATTTCCGGCTTCTGGCCGAAGCTGGCGCGACCAACGCTTCGCTGGTCACGCTTCTGGTGCCTGCCAGTGCCTTGTTTTTTGGATGGCTTTTGTTGGGTGAAGAATTGTCGGCGATCCAACTGGCCGGCTTCGCACTCTTGTTAAGTGGGTTGGTCGTTCTTGATGGGCGGCTCTTCGCCCGTTTCAAACCTGTATCCACACCAGCCAAATAGCAAGCGCCCGGATGACATCTCATCCGGGCGCCATTGGTATCAAAAGCGAAGCGGCTTGACTTGCTTCACATGAGAGACCGTCTCCAAGCGTGCCATGACCTCCTTTGAGACCGGGGCATCCACTTCAACGAGACATATCGCTTCCTCTCCTGGCGCTGTCCGGCCGAGGTTGAAAGTCGCAATATTTACCTCGTTGTTGCCCAGTTCCATTCCAAGGTGGCCGATAAAACCCGGTTTATCTTCATTGGTAATGTAAAGCATGTGCTCGCCGAGCTCAGCTTCCATATTGATGCCCTTCACCTGGATAATCCGGGGCTTGCCGTCAGCGAAAACCGTCCCTGCAACAGAGCGGCTTTGGCGCTCTGTTTCCACAGTCAGGCGAATGTAGGTTTCATACGCCCCCTGCTTGTCCCGCCGCACCTCTTCTATCTGCATGCCCCTTTCTTTCGCAAGGATGGGTGCAGAGACCATGTTGACGGTCTGCAAAAGCGGTGTCAGCAATCCAGTGAGTGCAGCCGACGTCAGCGCCTGAACGTTCATGTCGGCGACGGCACCGGCATATTCCAGGCGAACGCGTTCAATCCCGGTTTCAGTAAGCTGTCCAGCGAAAGACCCCAACTGCTCGGCCAACCGGACAAATGGCGCCAGTTTCGGCGCTTCTTCAGCCGTGATTGACGGCATGTTGAGTGCATTCCGGACAGCACCGGTCAAGAGGTAGTCGCACATCTGCTCGGCGACTTGCAGAGCAACATTCTCTTGGGCTTCCTCCGTTGAGGCTCCAAGATGCGGTGTGGACACGAAGGTCGGCGCGCCGAAAAGCAAATTATCCTTGGCCGGTTCATCGACAAAGACATCGAAAGCGGCGCCCGCAAGTTTCCCGCTATCAAGTGCATCACGGACGGCCTGTTCATCAGCAAGACCACCGCGGGCACAGTTGATGAGGTAAGCCCCGTCCCGCATTTGTGCGATCGCGGCTGCATCAATGATGTTCCGCGTCTTGTCAGTGAGCGGTGTGTGCAACGTGATGAAGTCCGACCTGGAGAGAAGCCCATCCAGTTCCACCTTCTCAACGCCGAGCGCGAGCGCCCGTTCTGGCGTCAGGAACGGGTCAAAAGCGATCACCTTCATCTTGAGACCGATCCCCCGCTCGGCAACGATCGATCCAATGTTTCCGCAGCCGATCAGGCCCAGGGTTTTGCCGGTGATCTCGCGTCCCATGAACCGTGACTTTTCCCATTTGCCAGCCTGGGTCGACGCATCAGCGGCCGGGATCTGACGGGCCACCGCCATCATCATGGAAATCGCGTGTTCGGCCGTCGTGATGGCATTGCCGAAGGGCGTGTTCATCACGATGATGCCGCGTGCCGTGGCCTTGGGAATGTCGACATTGTCGACGCCGATCCCTGCACGGCCGACAACTTTCAGGTTGTCCGCTGCGGCGATGATTTTTTCGGTCACCTTCGTGGCAGAGCGGATCGCCAGGCCATCATACTGACCGATGATCTCGCGCAGCTTTTCCTTGTCCTTGCCAACATCTGGCAGGAAATCCGCCTCCACACCACGATCCTTGAAGATCTGCACGGCAGCTGGAGACAACTTGTCAGAAATCAATACTTTCGGGGCCATATGAGCCTCTCCTTGACATCAATACCTGACCGGGCAGCGCACCGCCCGGCATTGGACTTAGCTGTTCAAAGAACAGGCTCAGGCGGCCTGAGAGTGTTTCGCTTTTTCGGTTTGGAAGGCCCAATCCAGCCAGGACGTCAGCGCTTTCAGATCACTGGCCTCAACGGTTGCCCCTGCCCAGATCCGAAGACCGGATGGTGCATCCCGGTACGCGCCAATGTCGTAAGCAACGCCTTCACTGTCGAGCAGAGAGACCATGCCCTTCGCGAAAGCGGCCTGCTGCTCATCTGACAGCGCCAGAATGTCCGGATCAACCACGGTCAGACAGACGGACGTGTTGGACCGGTTAGCAGGATCCTTCGGCAGAAAATCGACCCAAGACGTCTGATCAACCCAGTCAGCCAGAACCTGAAGGTTGCCGTCAGCGCGCGCGACAAGACCGGCCAAACCACCGAGATCGTCAGCCCATTTCAGAGCATCGAGATAATCTTCAACGCACAGCATAGACGGGGTATTGATCGTCTCGCCGCGGAAAATCCCTTCAATCAACTTCCCGCCTTTGGTCAGGCGGAAAATCTTTGGCAAGGGCCAAGCCGGGGAATAGGTTTCAAGGCGTTCGACAGCGCGCGGGCTGAGGATCAGCATGCCATGTGCGGCTTCACCGCCAAGCACTTTTTGCCAGGAAAACGTCACCACATCGAGCTTGGCAAAGTCCAGCTCCTGCGCGAATGCGGCCGAAGTCGCATCGCAGATTGTCAAACCTTCACGGTTCGCTGGAATCCAGTCTCCGTTCGGCACACGAACGCCGGATGTGGTTCCATTCCATGTGAAGACGACATCATTCGAAAAATCGACCGTCGAAAGGTCCGGCAGCTCACCATAAGGCGCTTCTATCTTGCGCACATTTTCCAGCTTCAGCTGTTTGACCACATCGGTCACCCAACCGGACCCGAAGCTTTCCCAGGCGAGCATGTCGACGCCCCGGGCGCCAAGCAATGACCACATGGCCATTTCAACTGCGCCCGTATCGGACGCCGGAACGATGCCAATGCGGTAATCTGCTGGAACGTTCAGCACCTTGCGTGTCAGCTCAATGGCTTCCGCAAGTTTGGCTTTGCCTGGCTTGGCGCGGTGCGACCGTCCAAGCGGCGCATCGGAAAGCGCTTCCAGCGACCACCCGGGACGCTTAGAGCAGGGACCAGAAGAAAAATTGGGATTGGCCGGACGCACGTCCGGCTTGGAGATAACTATGCTCATTTCAAGTCTACCCTCACAGATAGGAGCCCCTCGTTGGGGAGGGGTGGCCCATCTATGGGGATAAAGCCGAACGGCAGTTACGTCAATTCAATTGCGAAAAGGACGTGAAAAGGGCCGGTCGATGACCGGCCCTTTCGCTAACAAGTATTCTGGATAATCAGAAATTGCTCGTGATCGGTCCGGCCGGATAATATGCCGGAGCCGCTGCAGGTGCGTTGAATGTGTAGCGTGCACCAATGCGGAATTCGTGAGCGGTCAGGTCTTCCCACACTTCACGGGATTCGCCTGTTCCAACGTTGTAAAGCTTTACGGTTTTCGCCTCGCCGAGGTCCTTATACCGGTAACCTGCGTCGATGCTCCAATTCGGCGTGACAGCGTATTCTGCACCTGCCATCAAAGCCCAGGCAAAATTCCAATCGCCGTTGCTACCGTCGTAGCTTGAGGACGTACCGTCAGGATTGAGGGACGTCTTATTACTGGCGCTCACATATGATGCACCGATACCTGCACCGACATAAGGTGTGATGCGGTTCCAGGTCGCAAGATCAACGTAGCCGTTCAGCATGACGGTCCAGACGTCGATGTCGGCTTTCTCGGTCGAGAACTGGCCAGGAGCCACACAGCCGCCGCACGGCGCATAGCCCGTTGCGGTTGCTTTGGCCTCATAATCGACCGTGACATCACTTCTGAAGTAACGGTTGAACTGGTAGCCGACACCAACGCCGATCATCCAGGTATTGTCCAGGCTCTCCCGCTCGTAGCGCAGATCGCCGATTGCTGAATCGCTAAAACTGCCTTTGGGATCACCGTAGACTTTGTAGCCGATGTCACCCCGCAGATAGAAACCGCCGACGGCCGCAGGAGCGACCGGAACGTGTTCAATGACCGGCGTCGGCAAGTCTGCTGCAAAACCCGCAGTGGACAGCACAACAGCAAAGCCGGTCAAAGACAAACGTTTAAAAAATTTATCCATGTCTTCGTCCTCTTTCGATGTAGCGTCTGCATTTCATTGCCGACACACCAATCTCGAGAACAAAAATGACGCGTATTCATTAAGGTTGACTTAACTGTGTTCTTTAACCGAGTTTTTTTACGTAAATGAATGGTAAATCCTGCGCCTTGCTTTTTACCAAACATTAAAAAAGCCAGCTGAATCAGCTGGCTTTATTGTTAAGACCGTAAGTGAACCCAAGAGGCAGCAGGCGCTACGCAGCGGAAGAAGCAACAACCCCGGCAATATCGTTCACAACTTGTTTAACCAAATCCGCGTCATCACCTTCGGCCATGACCCGAATCAATGGCTCCGTCCCGGAAGCCCTGATCACGAGACGGCCGGATGTGCCGAGACGGGCTTCACCGTCCTCAATCGCAGATTTTACTTCGGAATGCTGAAGCGGCGCACCGCCTTTGTAACGGACGTTTTTCAGGATTTGCGGAACAGGATCAAACCGGCGGCAGACTTCCGACACAGGTTTATCCTGCTGCTTGATACACGCCATAATCTGAAGAGCGGCGATCAACCCGTCACCCGTGGTCGCGAAGTCCGACAGCACAATATGGCCAGACTGCTCTCCGCCCACGTTGAAGCCATTGGCGCGCATATGTTCGACCACATAACGGTCGCCGACTTTCGTGCGCTCAAGACCGAGCCCCAAATCCCCCAAATACCGTTCCAGGCCAAGATTGGACATAACAGTTGCAACGATACCGTTGCCCGCCAAGCGACCATTGGCTTGCCAGGATTGGGCAACCACCGCCATCAGCTGGTCACCGTCAACTACAGTTCCGTTTTCATCTACGATGATTACCCGATCCGCATCACCATCAAGGGCAATGCCGATGTCCGCGCGCACTTCATGAACCTTCTTGGACAACGCATCTGTGGACGTCGACCCGCAGTCCTTGTTGATGTTAAACCCGTCCGGAGAAACGCCCATACGGATTACATCAGCACCGAGCT
>CALDSI010000143.1 GCA_937911395.1 uncultured Labrenzia sp. | reverse complement strand
CCAAATTCAGTTCCTTGAAGAAGTCATTGCCCTTGTCGTCGACGACGATGAAGGCGGGGAAGTCTTCGACTTCGATCTTCCGGACCACTTCCATGCCGAGTTACTCGAATTCCACGACCTCGACCTTCTTGATGCAGTCCTGGGCAAGCTGGTCAATCTGCTGCTTCCTTCTTGGTTATCTTGTACCAAAGGACTGCGACCGCGATGCCGGCACCGCCAAACTTGGCCATTGTTTCCAACAACTGCGCTGACAAGGGTTCGTCCTTTCCGATGCCGGTGCGCAATCCGAACAACCCAGACCAGTCATAGCTCACAATGTCCACGAGGCTTTGTTCCCTGGTGATCATATAATAGACAAGCCCGCCGATCATTCCGGCAATCGGCAACAGCGGATACTTCGCCTGGATCGCGCGCTTCCTTTTTTCCTTTTCACCCTGCATGCCACGTTGTAGGCCCTTGAACTGCAGGTACATGATGAAACCCACGAGGGTCATCATAGGAACCAGCATCAGAAGTGTTGTGGAGCTTACGTCGCCAACAGCAAAAATGGTCGTTGCAATGATGGCCAACGTAATTCCCACAGCAGCATAAGCTGGCCAGGACTTGGCCGTCGCAAAGCGGACAAGGACCGGGTCTTCATAGCTATCGACCGCATCGTGGATTGGACGGCGGGACAGGGATTGTCCCCGCTCTTGCGGGACAAAACCTTGTTCGCACTTTCCAAAGGATTTCTGCTGCCGCATTCCCGATCCCCCCAAAATGGAATTTGGGGAAAATCTAATCAGCACAACTTAAAATAGCGTTATGCGCCGTTGAGGTTGTTTATCGCCGACGTGCGAACAACATGGCGCTTCAATTCAGCCCAGATGCTGTCGCTATCTATCCGTTCGTGCGTTTGTATTGCGCCGGTGTTGTGCCGGTCCAGCGTTTGAAGGCAACCGAAAAGGCTGCCTGATCGGCAAAGTCGAGCAGGAAAGCGACCTGCGCGATGCTGTTTTCACTCAGAAGCATTTGCTTGGCCATATCGCTGCGGGCAGCTTCGGCGAGTGATTTGTAGTTTGTCCCCTCGGCTGCAAGGTGCCGCGTGAGCGTGCGGCGGGTCATGCAGAGTTCTCCAGCCACTTCATCGCCGCTCGGCAAATGGCCGGGCAGGCGCGATTTCACGAGCTTCATGACTTTCGCGGACAGGCTCGAGGCCTCCTGTGGTATCTTTTCAAGCCGGGCATCCCCATGGGCCATGAGGTGGTCGAGCAAGGCCGTGTCAGCGGTCGGGATCGGGTAGTTCAGCCCGCCAACAGGGAGCCGGACGCCGCTTAGCGGCTGTCCGCAAAGCACCTTGCAGTCCACGTGTTGACAAAGGGCCTTGCAATGCTCCGGGTCATTTTCCTCAAACACCAGGGCAAGCGGTCCGAAATCGGGACCGGCGATCTGGCGGATCCGCATGTACATGCCGCAAACCAGAAGTTCCCGGTGCCGGGGCGCCTGGTGTCCGGCAAGGACACCGCTTTGGAGCCCGATCACCGGACCTTCCTCGGTGATTGTCAGCTTGAACTGCAGGTCTGAATCTTCAAGCGCGTAATACTTCTGCGCAAATTCCAGGACTTGCCGGACGGTTTCACTGGCCCTTGCCAGATAGGCCAGCAGGGTTTTTGCACCGGGTGTCGCAAGTCCCGCACGGGCGGCAAAGGTCGGGTCACCGAGCACATGGCAGGCATGCTCCACCGCAAGAGCTTCGGCCGTCAACTCAACCATTCCATCCTGTTTGCCGAGTACAGCCGGGTCGATGCCGACCTGGCTCAGCACGGTCTCAAACGGAACGGTCCGTCCCGGTTCCTGCTCATAGACCCGGCTCAGATGCCGCAACCGATAGGCGCTTATGCGGGGCATTCCAGCAGCTCCTTCCGACCAAAGGCGTTAGAGCATCGGGCGTTTTGATTGAAACGCCCAAAGATGCTCGACCACTTTAAGAGCGATCAGCTTTGGGCGTGAAATCGATCCCGATTTAACGCCCGCTGATCTAGTCCCGTGTTTTTTCTAATTGTCCAAAATGAAAAAACCGTTGGCCAGATGGCAAAAGAACGGAGCCCGTCTTTCCCCCAAATATCCGGCGTAACTCAACGATGCTGCCCGCGCTTCGAGCCGCGAGGACTGCCTTGCAGTTTTCAAGGAAAGTTGAAGCACAACAAAAAAGAGAGGGGTGGCTTTCAGGACATGAAGCAAAGGACACTCATCGTGAAAAAGTTCATTCTGCCGGCCCTTGCAGCGTTCGGCGCCATGACAACACAGGCGGCTGCCGCAGCACGTGAGCCGAGATGGTGGGTGCCACCGGGAGAGACCGACTGGTATTCCTGGGTTGGCCTGATCATCTTCTTTCTGGCGATCCTTCTGGTCGTTCACCTTTATGCGCGGTTTGATCATTACGCGGAGCACCGCGCCAGGAACACGCCGCTTCGCACCACCATTCCGACAATGCTAACCATCGCACTGGCCTTCGAAATCATGCCGGCGCTCAGCCATTTCAGCATTCTTCTCCCCGCAGCGCTCATTCTGACCGCCATTGCCCGTGACTTCATGTTGTGGTGGCGCCCGGAAGACGAGGAGGCAGCACAATGATCGAACTTCTCGTAACCTCGTTTCCCTTCGTTCTGCGCGTCATGTACCTGCGCTGGAAAGGGCTCCCGATCACGCTCTACAATGTCCACCGGGCGCTGTTCATGTGGTTCGTCATGGCTCTGATCGTGTTCTTTGCGGTCTTCTACTACTATCCGAAATCGTTTACCGGAATTGTCCCGTTCCGCACGGTGCCGGTTGTTGCCGAAGCCGGGGGCACAGTCACCGAGGTTTTCGTCAAGGGCGGCGAACATGTCTCCGCCGGTGATCCGCTGTTTGCCATCGAGAACACTTCCGAACTTGCAAAGGTCGAAATTGCAGAGCGCAAGATTGACGAAATCAACGCGGCAAATGAAGCAGCGCATATGGAAGTGGAAACGGCACAAGCAGCCCTCGAAGCCGCAGTGGCTGCCTTGAAACAGGCGGAGATCACGCTTGCCGATCATGAGGAACTGCGCCGGCGCGGTTCGGCAGCCTACCAGCCAAGCCAGCTGGAACGGGCCCAGTCGCAACGTGACACCCGCGCCGCCGAAGTGGATGCTGCAACCAGCAAGCTTTCGACGGCCAGGGTTCAGGCGAACGCGATCATTCCAGCCCAGCTTGAAAGTGCCAAGGCATCCTTGAAGCAGGCCCGCTCCGATCTCGACAAGACCCGGGTACACAGCTTCGTTGACGGCACCGTTGAACAACTGACCTTGAGCGTGGGGGCACGTGCAGCCCAGGCAGCCATGAGCCCGGCGATGGTGATCATTCCCGATCGCACGAACATGGAAAGCGGACGGATCGTTGCGGGCTTTTCTCAGGTGTCCCGGCGGGAAATTTATGAAGGCATGGCCGCCGAGATTGCCTGCGAAAGCAACTTCCACATCGGCATGACCAACACGGTCCTTCCAGCCCGGATCACACGCATCCAGACACCGATCTCCTCCGGCCAGATGGCTCCAAGCGGCCGGTTGATGGAACCGGCGGAACGGGCAAAGCGTGGTCAGGTCGTAGCCCACCTTGATCTGGTTCACCCGGAGCACCAGAAGCTCCTCGTCCCGGGCAGCGGCTGTATCGTTCAGGCTTACACAACACACCTGAAAGGCCCGCTGGAAGGCACCTTCACAGCGCATGTGATCGAGGCCCTCGGCATCATCAAGGCGGTCGGCCTTCGGATCAAGGCCTGGCTCGGTCTGGCCTCCGGAATTGGTCTTGCAGGCGCCAGCCATTAGGGTCAGGATCCATCTGCAGCAAAATGCCCGGGCCTTGCGTCCGGGCTTTTTGCTTTGCCGGACCTCCGCGAAACGTGGACAGGCCAAGTGGTGCCTCGACGCCTCTATGCCCCGTCTTCATGTCTCTGGGCGCCGCGCATCGAGCCGTGACCAACCTCAGCTGACGTCATTTCGCGTACGGACATGCTCGAAAATCAGTCCATATAGAGCTTCAGATAATTCGCGTAAATATATGAAGTTTTGTGTTTTTACGCTCTCTGTTCAGAGTCGAAAAGCCGTTTTCAGACAGGTTTTTTAGCCCCTGGCGTCACTTTGGCCAAAACGCAAAAACAGGTGTCCAGAAGCCAAAAGATAGATCCCGCAGTTTCAACCATATTCGCCTTGTCAGCAAACAAGACTGCCCTTGGGGGCGGTTGAAACTCAAAGGAAAAGTGAAATGAACCTCAAAGCCCTGACCCTTGCCGCCGCCGCTTTCTCAATCGGTTTTATCGGTGAAGTCGACCTGTCCGCGATCCAGAACGGTGGTTCGGTCTCTGTCCAAGTAAGTGAAGCCAGCGCGCAAACAGCGTCGCAGAACACCGCCCGCCGCACGGCCCGCCGGACGTCCCGCCGGCACAACAACTACGACTGATCCCTGGTCATTGACCGCATCTGACACTCAGACATTTGCCGCTTGAACCACAGGAATGAAAAGGCGGCGCAACAAAAGGAAAAACACCATGAACACCAAAGCTCTCACCATTGCCGCAGCCGCC
>CALDSI010000142.1 GCA_937911395.1 uncultured Labrenzia sp. | reverse complement strand
AAACGCAAAGCTGGAAGCGGAAGGCAAAACGGACAAGATCAAGAACCGAACCTACACTGGTAAACCGACCTACATTGACCAGATATTCACGTCGCTAAAAACTGTCGCAATGGGTTTCCTGATTGCAACTGCGATTGCCGTTCCCCTCGGTATCGCCATGGGTCTCAGTCAAACGGTAAATGGCGCCGTCAATCCGCTCATTCAGATTTTTAAGCCCGTTTCTCCTTTGGCCTGGTTGCCCATTGTGACGATGATCGTGTCGGCGACTTATACACAGCCTTGGGACTGGCTGCCGAAGGCGCTTCTGATTTCCGCGATCACTGTAACGCTCTGCTCGCTCTGGCCCACTTTGATCAACACGGCGCTTGGCGTGGCTTCGGTCGATAAGGATCTGATGAACGTGTCTCGAGTGCTGCAATTGCCAACGCGCAAAACAATTGCTTCGGTGGTGCTTCCGTCAGCGTTGCCACTTATTTTCACCGGCTTGCGCCTGTCCCTCGGTGTTGGCTGGATGGTGCTCATTGCGGCTGAAATGCTGGCCCAAAATCCAGGTCTTGGAAAATTTGTTTGGGATGAATTTCAGAACGGTTCCTCGTCGTCGCTGGCAAAAATCATGGTGGCGGTCTTCACCATCGGCCTCATAGGCTTTGCTCTTGACCGGATCATGTTTGCTTTGCAGCGCGCCTTCACTTTCTCCGCAAATCGTTAAGCTAAGAGGACAGTTCAGATGACAATCCCAACATCTCAAACACCAATCCTCGAAATCTCCAACGTCTCAAAAGGCTATGGAGAAGGGGCGGACCGCACAAATGTGTTGAAAGACATCAATCTTAAGGTTGAGGAGGGCGAGTTCATCGCAATCCTAGGATTTTCCGGATCAGGTAAAACAACTCTGATTTCTATGGTGGCGGGCCTTGATCAACCCGAATCCGGCGGTCTCATCTTCAAAGACAAGGAAATCGACGGACCCAGCGCTGAGCGCGGCCTTGTATTTCAGTCCTATTCTTTGATGCCTTGGCTCTCGGTCACCGGCAATGTGGAACTGGCCGTTAATTCGGTGTTCTCCGGCCGCAGCCGGGAAGACAGAAAGGCGCTGGTTGATCGTTATATCGATATGGTCGGTCTTTCACATGCCCGGGACCGAAAGCCAGCGGAACTGTCCGGCGGTATGCGCCAGCGCGTGTCAGTTGCCCGTGCCCTTGCCATGCAGCCGGAAATGCTGCTCCTCGACGAGCCACTTTCGGCGCTTGATGCCCTCACTCGGTCTAAATTGCAGGACGAGTTTGCGGCGATCTGTGAAGAGGAGAAGAAGACAATCATCCTTATCACCAACGATGTGGATGAGGCTATTTTGCTCGCGGATCGGATTATCCCGCTGACAACTGCACCGGACGCAACACTTGGCCCGGATTTCAAGGTTGATTTGCCGCGTCCGCGTGAGCGGGCCGCCATGAACTCATCGGATGAGTTTATTCGGCTGCGCAAGGAGATTACTCAATATCTCATGGATGTGGGCGCGGAGAAGGCAGCTGAATTGGAAAGCGATTTGGAATTACCGAATGTGGTGCCATTCTTTGCAAAGGATGATGAGCTTCCAGAAGCTTATGTAAAAGCTGCGACGTCCAATGTTCCCGGCTCCGAGAGATATCTGGAGTTTTCCCAACTCACCAAGGTGTACCCAACGCCAAAGGGTCCATTGACCGTTGTCGATGGCTACGAAATGAAGATGAAAAAGGGGGAGTTTATTACCCTTATCGGACACTCGGGCTGCGGAAAATCAACGGTTCTGTCGATGGCTGCAGGGCTGAATCCCATCACCGGCGGGTCCATCATTCTTGACGGCAAACATGTGGATGCTGCCGGGCCAGATCGCGCAGTGGTGTTTCAGGCTCCCAGCCTGATGCCTTGGCTGACCGCATATCAAAATGTGGCCCTGGGCGTGGGCGGAGTCTATCCGGACGCCAACGCAGCTGAAAAGCGTGATGTTTGTGAATATTATCTGTCGAAGGTTGGTTTGGGCGACGCGATGCACAAAGCAGCCGCCGATCTTTCCAACGGTATGAAACAACGGGTGGGTATTGCGCGCGCATTCGCCCTTTCACCAAAACTTCTCCTTTTGGATGAACCCTTTGGAATGTTGGACAGTCTGACGCGGTGGGAGCTTCAGGATGTGCTCATGGATGTGTGGAAACGCACCCAGGTGACGGCCATCTGTGTGACTCATGATGTCGACGAAGCCATTCTTTTGGCTGACCGTGTTGTGATGATGTCGAATGGGCCAAATGCCCGCATCGGGAACATCATGGAGGTTGATTTGCCTCGCCCGCGGTCCCGCAAGGAATTACTCGAGCACCCTGACTATTACGCGTACCGCGAAGAGCTTCTTGAATTCTTGGAAGCTTATGAGGGTGGCGCCAACCCGAGCCAAGAACAATTGCGGTCCATTGAAGCCAAACGTGCCGCGCGGATTGCACGTCAATCCGCCGGCGCTGCAAACGAAGCTGCGGAGTGAATGTCATGACACCAGAGCATATTGATCGCGTTCAGGAATCTTTCAAAAAAGTGGCGCCAATTGCCGATCAGGCAGCGACTATTTTTTATGGAAAGCTCTTCGATATCGCGCCGGAAGTGAAGCCTCTCTTCAAGGGTAATATGGAAGAACAGGGCAAAAAACTCATGACCACGCTGGGCGTCGTCGTTAACGGAGTGAAGGACCTTGATGCCATCCTACCAGCGCCAAAAGAGCTTGCAGTTAAGCATGTCGATTACGGCGTTGAACCCGAACATTACACGCCTGTTGGGCAGGCGCTTATCATGACCCTGGAAGCGGGGCTGGGTGACGCCTTCACACCGGCCACAGAAGATGCCTGGCTTTCCGCCTATGGTACGCTTTCCGGTGTGATGATTGAAGCCGCCTATTCCAACACGCAAGCAGCAGAATAGACCTATGACCAAACAAAAACTTGTTGTTATCGGCAACGGCATGGCACCGGGGCGGATGCTGG
>CALDSI010000141.1 GCA_937911395.1 uncultured Labrenzia sp. | reverse complement strand
CTTCTCCTGAAGGAAGTCGGGCCAGGTGCCAGCGTCGATGATGTTATTTCAGCAACCGAAGCCAGCCTGATCATTCGGGGCGACGTGCCGCAAATGAAGCTCGCGTAAGGGGCTGTGTTACAGTCCGCCCGATCTCAAGATGTTCGACAGAGCCGTGACACCACCGCTGATCTGATCTTCCGTTGCCCCGGCAAATCCGATAATCAATCCAGGCTCAGGTGCTGCATCGAGATAACAGACCGACAACGGTGAGACGGAAAAACTGCGGGCTTGCATGCCCCGCGCAACCTTCCGATCATCCAAGTCTTCGTTAAAGCGCACAGTCACCTGCACGTTTCCGAGCGGCGGCTCGACCGACACGGCATTGCCCAGTCCTTCTTTGAGCGCCGCGACAAGGGCGTTGCCCCGTTGCTGGTAGACGGACCGGATACGTTTCAGGTGCGCCCGGTAATGCCCGCTGTCGATGAAATCGGCGAGCGCGATCTGAGCATGCACATTGGCCAGCTGCCCCATGTTCCGGAAAACTCCCGCCAAAGGACCACTTAGGTCCTCCGGTACAACGGCATAAGACACCCGAATCCCCGGCAGCAGGCTCTTTGAGAAGGCGCCGAGATAGATCACCTCTCCACCCCCTGCGAGCCCTTGAAGAGCGGCAACCGGGCGGCCTTCGAACAGAAACTCGCTGTCGTAATCATCCTCGAGAATTGTCGCGCCCATTCGGGACGCGTTCTCGATCAAGGCGAGCCGCCGGGCGAGCGGCAACCGGGCCCCGAACGGATACTGATGAGAGGGGGTGACATAGATCAGCCGTGGGTGTGGGCTTTCATTCTCGAGGCCATCCGGCAGAACCCCATACTCGTCCACCGGCAAACCCCGGATGTTCAATCCAGCGCCATGAAAGGCTGTTCGCGCGCCCATATAGCCCGGATCCTCAATCCAGGCCGTATCGCCAGGATCTGAGAGAGCCTGGGAAATGCCCGCAAGCGCCGCCTGCATTGAGGGCACAATCAGGATCTGGTCGGGTGTGGCCCGGACACCGCGCTCACTTGCAAGATAGTCCGCAAGGATCGGTTTCAAAGCCGGATAGCCTGATGGATGCTGATAGAGCAGATCGGGCGACCGAACCGTTCTCACAGCTCTGCGCAAACAACGTGCCCAGTTTTCATAGGGAAAGATATCCAATGCAGGCGCACCCGGCTGCAGCGCTTCATGGCGCTGACCCCAGCTGTCGCCGCGCAGGTTCTTCGCGAGCAGGTTCCCCCGTTTGGAAAGCCCGCGCGGAGGCACAGTGATTAAGCTTTGTATTTTGGCGCCTTCAGGTGTGGTGCCGCCAACAATCACTGGTGCAACGCCTGCGCTCACCTCCACGATCCCTTCGGCCTTCAAAAGCTCATACGCCGTGTTGACCGTGTTCCGCGAAATACCCTGCTGCTGTGCAAAACTGCGGGACGATGGCAAACGCATGCCCGCTTTCAAGCGCCCTTGCCCGACTGCCTCGCGTAGCGCTCTGTAAATTTGCTGACTGAGTGGAACAGACGATGACCGGTCCAGGTCACAGACACCTTCGAGCAGCTCTGGTACTTTCATTTTTTCAAAACCGGACCTTTCTATAGAGCCAGATTATCGATCATAACCGGCATAAACAAGAACGCGATCCGAGAAGAACACGATGAAACACGAAAAACCCGATCTGCCCCCCTACGCCAAAATCCGGCAAATGAACCGGGGCGGGTACGACAAGGATCTGGCAAACGAAATTCTGGATGCCGGTCTCGTCGCGCACTGTGGCTTCATTCATGAAGGCCGCCCAATAGTCATCCCGATGGTTTACGCACGCATCGACGACAAGCTCTACATTCATGGGGCCAGTACCACCCGGATCATCAAGGCCAACAAGGCCGGTGTCCCTGCAAGCCTCGAGGTAACCCTGCTCGCAGGTCTGGTGTTTGGCCGGTCCGCTTTCCATCACTCCATGAACTTTCGGTGTGTGATCGTTCATGGGACCGCGCGTCTCGTGGAGGATCTTGAAGAAAAAAACATCGCGCTTGCGGCGATTACCGATCATATGGCCCCGGGCCGGTGGGCGGAATGCCGCGAAATGTTGCCGAAGGAACTGAAAGCCACCGGTGTGTTGGTTCTGGATGTGGAGCGCGTGAGTACCAAGGTACGCACAGGCCCTCCGGTCGACGATCCGATTGATATCGGAACGGACATCTGGGCCGGAATTGTTCCAGTGGCGACCGGCTTCGGCCAACCCTATGCCGCAGCCGATGTACCGGACAGCGTTGAGCCGCCGGCTTCCATTCTGGCAGCACGGCAGAAATTTGCCTGACCCACGGGTTGAAGAAAGAAAAACCCCGCTGCTCCTGCAAAGGGGTTTTCAATGCCCACGAGTGACCGCCCTGTCACAAGTTAGCTGGACGCCAGGATCCTCTGTACCTTTTTGCAGTAGCGGCGGCTGATCGGGTTCATGCGCTTGGCATAGTGACCAGCGTTGTAACGCAAAATGGTTCCGCACAAATCGCCATTCGCCCGTTCATGTGCGCCTGCGAGGTACTTCATCCCCCACTCGAGATTGGTCTCTGGGTGGTAGAGCGCCTTTGTAGATCCGCGATAGCCCATACCGCGCGCTGTCGCCGGCTTGATTTGCATCAGGCCAACTTCGCCAGCAGCCCCGCGGGCCCGTGAATTGAAGTTGCTCTCGACCTCAACAACCGCTTTTGCGATCTTGATCGGCACGCCATGTTTCTTGGCTGCCTTGCGGATGAGGCTCGCATATTTGTCTTTGCGGGGATTGCCCGTCTTCTCGGCTTTGGCCGATGTGGAAAGGGACGCAACACTGCGGTTGCCGCCATATTCATTGAGCACAGTCCGCGGATCAGCAGCGATGGCTTGCGCGGGGATCATGAGAGTTTGGGCAAAAACACACAGCGCCCCAGTAGCTATTTTAATCGACCGTAACATTCGTCCAGCCCGTTTGGTTTTTGATGTAGGATTTTCGGAGCGGAGAAATGGCCGAGCTATGGGACGAAATTTTGCACTGCAAAATCACGAATTATTACAATATATTTCAGAATTTTACTGATTTTTGCATCGCAGCATCAGAAGAGTCTGCAATTTGTGTCAGAGCTGTGACACATCACAGACCAAAGCGGGGCACAGTTGTGCAAATCGTGCCCGCCACTTTCATCAAGGATTAACGGAAAAAACTGATCAGACTGCGGACAAGCGAGCCCTCCTTGGGGCTCCGGCTGGCGTCCGATTTTTGGAAAACATCAGCGATCAGGGACAGGAAATGATACTATCCCCTCATGCTCCGAATACTCTTCTCGCCCATTCTTGCCCTGTTGCTTCTATTCAGCACAAGTTTGAGCGGTCCGGCACATGGCCGGGACTGCCTGAATTTCATGGCCGTGAATTTCTTCACCTTCGGCTCAATCATTAGCAGTCTCCAGGAAAGCTTCGCCAAATCGGGTATATGTTTCACGGTCGATCATGCTCCGGCCCCGCGGAACTCTTTGCTTTTGAAACAGGGCAGAACTGATGGTGAATTGTTTCGCATCCCAGACTACCAAAACACAGTTGGCGACGCAGCCATCATGGTCCCAGAACCGATCATAGAGGGCTACGGCTTGCTCGTTGCCAAGTCGGAGAGTGTTCTGGACGAAGATCTCGCAAACATCCAAGGCATGGCGGTCGGGCGGGGTGTCGTCTGGCAAAACTACGTTTCACTACCGGAATCGGGCGTCAGCGAAGTTGGAGATTATGCCTCACTGATGACCATGCTTCGGACGGGACGGGTCTCCGCAGTCTTGATCGACAACGTGAATTTTACGCAGCTAAAATTGCCCAGGGAGAAGCTCTTTGCAAAAAGGGTCACCCCTAAACTTCAAGCACACCTTTTTTTGCATGCACGTCACGCATCTCAGCTCCCAGCGATCAACGAGGCTATTCGTGTATGGAGAGTAGAATACTCGTTAGAAAGCATAGACTTCTGACAACCTGGAGCCCGTCAGACCTACTTCAACGACGGTAGCTTGGATAGAAGGTTGTGAAGCGTTTCGACGGTTGAAGCGTCTACCACGCCGTCAACTTTCTCGGGGCGGAAGTGGCGCTGAAAGGCGGTTACCACCTCGCGCGTTCGGCGGTCGAAGCGGCCATTGATGTCGACTTCATATCCATAAAGCGCCAGCATGGACTGCAACGCTTCTACGGGCTTGCCTTCTTCGCCCTCCTGCATGAAGAGCCCGGACCCAAGGGGTTCTGGTTCCACGTAATGGCCGACACCGGCAGCCGCCAACCTGTTCCAAGGGAACAATTCACCCGGATCTTCTTTCCGGCTTGGGGCGATGTCGGAATGGGCCAGCACCATCCACGGATGGATTTGATGTCTGGCACACACATCAGCGCAAAGCGCAATGACAGCCTCCACTTGAGGATCGGCGAAGGACTGATAACCGAATTCATGTCCCGGATTGACCATTTCGACGCCGATGGATCTTGAATTGATGTCCCGCTCGCCCTTCCAAAAACTCTTCCCGGCATGCCAGGCACGCCGGGCTTCCGGGACGCATTGCAAAATGGAGCCATCTTCCTGAACGACATAATGTGCGGAGACCTCAGAACGCGGATCACACAGTCTTTGTAGAGCCTCCTCCCCGGTCTGCATGCCTGTGTAGTGCAGGATCAGCATGTCAATGGGTGCATCCGCTGCACGCTCTCCGTGGTTCGGAGACGGATGAACGCGTGCCTTGACGCCGGTATCAGTCGCGACGCTCATATGCCCCTTTCCGCGCAAATCTGCGCCCATGCCTCATTCAATGCGGCCAGGCGGTCATTGGCGATCCGGACAAATTCTTCTGGAACGCCGCGGGCGATAAGCCGGTCGGGATGGGTTTCTTGAACCTCCCGCCGGTAGTGAGCTTTCAATTCCGCATCACTGGCCTGTGTACCTATCCCCAACACTTCATACGGATCGCCGTCTTTACGGACATGACGGGCAAGAACTTTGGAAAACTCTCGCTCATCCAGCCCAAAAACCTTAGCCACTTCCGAAAGATAGCTTATTTCACTCTGGTGCACGACGCCGTCAGCTTTGGCAATGTGAAAAAGGCCATCCAGAATATCGAGCAAGGTCTTCCGGTCGTAAGGGAAAAGATCCGCGAGTTTTTTGGCGTAAACGTCGAAACCGGCGACATCTTCCTGCGCAAGATTGAACAGCCGCGCGACATTCTTTTCTTCGTTCGGGGGCACATCGAAGAGTTCCCGAAAGGCAATCACTTCGTCGGCCGTTACGACCCCGTCGGCCTTTGCCATTTTTGCTGAAAGCGCAATCATTGCCACAGTGAAACCGACGGTGTTCACGCCCTCCGGCCGGGCCAATACCAGCTGCACAAGCCTATCTACAATCTGCGCGCCGCCAGTCCCAATCGCACCGACAATGCTCCCGATGCTGCTCCAAACGCTCACACGTAAACTCCCTTGAGGGTTCGATTGCCGATTATTCAGCCCAAACCCGGAGCAGCTGGAATCGCCGGGAACGACTTCAAAACCCTTCTAGCCGCACATGGCGGATTTGGCTAGCTGGCCTCGAAACCCTGTCTATTCTGGGCATTGGGATCACTCACCATCTGCTTTTTGCAGGCAAGCTCGCTGTATTGTTGGAAAACAACACTGATTCATGATGGTTAAAGACTTTTGCCCTACTTTGAAGCAACCGTTTATCCGCGATGGTGCCGAGCTGGATGGCCACGTCATTAGCCAGAAGTAACATTGTTATATTTTTGATATCCATGTCGCTGGTAATGCTTCTGGCTGCAGGCGTCTACGCGAGCAATCGGCTGTTGACGCACTGGCTCTTGGTTAAGGGCATGGAACAGACCTATGCTTCTTGGGCGGGCACGGTCTACCACACGTAGGAGCCGCGCGAAGTCAGGAACACAGCAGTCCTGCCACAGACCCTCGATGGGCTGCGCATGACGTTGACGAGTGACGGCAGGTCTAACGCGTATCACGAACAGGTCGATACCTTAGCGAATTCGGTGAAATCCGGTCATGCGCCCTCTGGGGTCCTTAACTTTTCTATTTTGCCATCCGCCATGGAAACCCGCGAAGGGCCACAGTCTGCTGCCTGGGCATCGCCCGAGTGGGAAGAGAAAAACCTTTTCCTTGCGCCGCAGACACTGACAGACGCAAAGGTTGCGGCGTTGAGTTCACCTCGAATTCTGGCCATTCCCGACATGAATACAGTTGGGCAATTCGGGGATAAAGCGGTCATTGTATATCCGGCCAAGGATGCGGATTCACGCAGTCTGATCGCCCTGGTTAGCACAGCGACCATCATGAAAAGCCTTGCCCCCCTGCTCTTTTCAGTGAGTGCCGCAATTGGGGGCTTGTGTCTCATCTCCTTTTTGTTCGCTGGCATTCTGCTCTGGATGCGCTTTCGCGAACAACTGCAGACCAGCAAAAACATCCAGTACCTGGCGCATCATGACACGTTAACCGGGCTGCCAAACCGGGCCGTCTTCAATGCTCGTTTGAGCGAAGCGCTCCGTTTCGCCCAAGCGAAAGCATCGAACATCGGTGTCATGATCATTGACGTGGACAAGTTCAAGGAAATCAATGACACCCATGGCCACGGGATCGGGGATGTTTTTCTGCAAATCATTGCGGACCGTTTGAAATCGGTGTTCAGCGGGCATCTGGTTGCCAGACTGTCGGGGGACGAGTTCGCTGTGATGCTGACATCGGTCTCAGATACCGGCCGCATGACGCGTTTGGCCGCTGACATGATCAGTGCAACGGATCCGCCCTGCAATATCGACGGCCGCGAAATCAAAATATCCTTGTCCATCGGACTGGCACGCGCCACCGATGGATCTTGGCGGTCCTCACGCTTGCTTCACTGTGCAGATCTCGCCCTCTACCGTGCCAAGCATGAAGGCCGCTCAACCTTTTGCTGGTACACCCAGGACCTGGACGCGGAAGCTCAGAAAAGAAAAGAGATCGAACAGGGTTTGGTGAAAGCCCTGAAATTCGATCAATTAAAACTCAAGTATCAGCCTCAATACGCGCTCAGTGACGGGTCCCTGAAGGGATATGAAGCGCTGATCCGCTGGGAACACCCAATAAAAGGCATGATGCGACCAGATGCGTTTATCCCGATTGCAGAGGACACCGGTCTGATCGAAGACATCGGCAATTGGGTTTTGGAACAGGCCTGCAAGGAAGCTGCGCTGTGGCCCAACTCCAACCGGCGGGTAGCAATCAACATGTCCCCGGCCCAGTTCGCAGCCGGCGACATACAAAAGCGCGTGGCGCGCGCCCTTCAGACCTCAGGCCTGGACCCGAAACGCCTTGAAATTGAAATCACGGAAAGTCTGCTCATTTCCAATACAGATTCCGTCGTTCACACGCTCCGGCAGATCCGGGATATGGGCGTTTCCATCGCGATGGATGATTTCGGAACCGGGTACTCATCGCTCAGCTATCTGAGCCTGTTCCCGTTCGACAAGATCAAGATCGACAAGGCCTTTATCCAGAATCTTGGCAAGGACGCGAGCACGGATGCAATTGTTACGTCAATCGTAGGTCTTGGCAGATCTTTGAATGTCACCATCACCGCAGAAGGTGTTGAAACCGAAGAGCAAGCCATTTTACTTCGCGCTGCCGGTTGCGATCTGATCCAAGGGTATCTTTACGGCAAACCTGATGACGTAAAGGTTCATGAGACCGTTCAAGCCGATATGACTGCCAAGATACGCTCTGTGAAAAAAACATGGTCAACGCAGTTTGCAAAACCGCATTCAGAACTGCCCATATTCTCTGCCGGAGCAACACCAGCAGGCGAAGAGCCACCAAAGCCTGATGCTGGAAGCAGTCCCAAATCGCCGACAGGCACTCCCATAAAAGCGGCCGCCGCTGTTTCAGGCTCCTGACACACACGGTCAGGCTGCTCCCTGTTGCTGCCGATCAGACTTGCGTTCAGAATATCGATCCACCAAATAGTCAGATCGCCCGCGGACCAACAGTGTGAACTTCATCAGCTCTTCCATGACGTCCACAACACGGTCGTAGAGTGGTGATGGCAGCATGCGTCCGTCATCATCAAACTGGGTATACGCCTTCGGAACCGAGGATTGGTTCGGTATCGTGACCATGCGCATCCAGCGGCCAAGGATCCGCATCTGGTTAACAGCATTGAAAGACTGGGACCCACCCGAGACTTGCATCAAAGCTAGTGTTTTGCCTTGTGTTGGACGGACGGCGCCGGTGCTCAACGGGATCCAGTCGATTTGGGTTTTCAATATGCCTGTCATCGCACCGTGGCGTTCGGGCGAACACCACACCTGAGCCTCCGACCAAATGCTCAGATCCCGCAGTTCAGCCACTTTTGGATGACTTGCGTCGGCATCATCTGGCAACGGCAATCCTGAAGGGTCGAAGATTCGGGTTTCCGCCCCAAAAGCCGTCAACAGGCGGGCAGCTTCTTCAACCAGCAATCGGCTATAGGACCGCTCTCGCAGAGATCCATAGAGAAGCAGTATGCGCGGCGGATGATCGAATGCTGCTGCCTGATCCACGTCACCAGCCGACACTGGCTTGATATCAGGCATGCTCAGATTCGGGAGGTCCT
>CALDSI010000140.1 GCA_937911395.1 uncultured Labrenzia sp. | reverse complement strand
TTTATCCCGAACCTGAACAACAACATCTACGCCCAGATCGGCATGGTGTTGCTGATCGGGCTGGCCGCGAAGAAGGCGATCATGGTGGTTGAATTTGCCAAGAACCTTCGGGAAGAGGGGCATAGCATTCAGGAGGCCGCAATTGGGGCAGCTCACATGCGGTTCCGGCCTGTGACCATGACGGGGCTGTGTTTCATTCTGGGTGTTCTGCCGCTCGTTCTGGCAAGCGGCGCAGGAGCCGCCGGACGGGTGTCGATCGGCTTTCCCGTGTTCGTGGGGATGATCATCGACAGCACACTCGGGCTTTTGATGATCCCGGTTCTTTATGTTGTCTTTCAGTCGATCAGTGAGCGGATCGCGGGATTTCGCGGCAAGCCGTCGATCAAAAAGGAACCAGCCTGATCTAGTGAAAATTCCGGCCGCCGGGCAGAGCTCTCACTGTTTGCCGCTCAAGGGCGGCTGCCTTGTGCGGTTTGATCTGTGCGACATCCTTTCGAAGTTCCGGAACATCGCGGATCAGTTGGACAAGGCGGCTAGCCGGTTTGATCTTTTCGCTCAATTCAATCACGGGCCGTTTGACCTCATCCGCACGGGCAAGGCCAGCATCGTCCAGGGATTTGTCGGACAGATCGGACAGCAGCGCGGTGACGTCCTCGACATGATCTGCCACCACATGAATGACCCCGGCTTCATTCTGGACGCGTCCTGAAACCTTCAAGAAGCGAGCTCCCATTACCAATGGCCGGTATTTTTCAAACACCTTCGGCCAGACGATGATGTTGGCGATGCCGCCTTCATCCTCCAGCGTTAGAAAAATGACGCCCTTGGCCGAGCCGGGCCGTTGGCGGACCAGCACCAGTCCGGCCACGGAGATCTGGCGGCCCTGGCGGACATCCGGCAGGTGCATGCAGGGCACAACATGCTGACGAGCGAGCGCGGGCCGGGCAAAAGCAACCGGATGGGCTTTCAAGGACAGGCTCAGGCTTTGGTAGTCGGCCATGACATGGGCGCCCGGCAACATCGGCGGCAGGTCGGCGTCCGGTT
Source organism: uncultured Labrenzia sp. (assembly GCA_937911395.1). Classification (GTDB taxonomy): domain Bacteria; phylum Pseudomonadota; class Alphaproteobacteria; order Rhizobiales; family Stappiaceae; genus Roseibium. The sequence continues at coordinate 3,482 of CALDSI010000140.1, read as the reverse complement.
CAGGCCGCAAGTCTCCAAAATCGGCAACATCAAACAGCGGCAGCCGGTCGCGCTGATGGCCGGCTTCCAGACCTTGCGCCGCCCAGACCGCCGCGCGCCGGTCAAGGCCGAGTGAGCGGAACGCATCGGCCTCGGCAAGGCGCAGGGTAACCGGGCGGCTGAGGGCGGATCTCAGCCAGAGATCCCGGATGCTGTCATAGCCGTCGCCGCGGTGTTCGATCAGCTTGTCCATATCGTCCTGTTTGAGGCCTTTCACGGTCCGGAAACCGAGCCGGACCGCATGATCGGTACGCACGATCTCTCTCATCTCCCGGTGGCGGGGGTGGAGATGCCGGGCTGCCTGCCAGCCAGGTTCCAGTTTCGCATCCCACGCTGACAGGTTGATATCAACCTCGCGCACATCCACACCATGTTCGCGCGCGTCGCGAACCAGTTGTCCGGGCGCATAAAATCCCATGGGCTGGGAATTCAAAAGCGCGGTGCAAAAGACATCCGGGTAATAGGCCTTGATCCAGGACGAGGCATAAACGAGGAGCGCAAAGCTTGCCGCGTGGCTTTCGGGAAACCCGTATTCGCCAAAGCCCTCGATCTGGCGGAAGCAGCGTTCGGCAAAGTCCCGGTCGTAGCCGTTTTTCGCCATGCCCTCGATCATCTTGGTCTGGAATGTGCCGATCGTGCCGACCCTTCGGAAGGTCGCCATGGCCCGGCGCAGCTTGTCGGCTTCGCCAGGCGTGAACCCGGCGGCCACAATGGCGATCTTCATCGCCTGTTCCTGAAACAGCGGCACACCCATGGTCTTGCCGAGCACGGCTTCCAGCTCCTTGCTCGGGTAACTGACATGCTCCTTGCCCTGACGGCGGCGCAGGTAAGGGTGCACCATATCACCCTGGATCGGGCCGGGCCGGACGATGGCAACCTCGATGACGAGATCGTAGAACGCCCGTGGTCTGAGCCTTGGCAGCATGGTCATCTGGGCCCGGCTTTCCACCTGAAAAACGCCGACGGAATCGGCCCGGCACAACATGTCATAGACGGGTTTCTCTTCAGCCGGGATGGTGGAGATGGTGAGATCCTGGCCATAGTTTTCCGACAACATTGTGAGGGCCTTACGGATTGCGGTCAGCATGCCAAGTGCAAGGATGTCGATTTTCAGGATCCCGAGCGCATCCAGATCATCCTTGTCCCATTCCACCACTGTGCGGTCTTCCATGGCCGCGTTCTGGATCGGGATGACCTCGTCGAGCCGGCCACGGGTGATGACAAAGCCGCCAACATGCTGAGAGAGATGCCGGGGAAAGCCGATCAGGGTGCGGGCAAGCTCCAGCATTTGTGTGATTAAGGGATCTGACGGATCCAGCCCGGCCTCGCGCACCTGGGCCTCTTCGGTCCCCGCAGATGCGCGGCCCCAGACCGTCCCGGCAAGAGACGCGATCGCGTCTTCGGAAAGGCCAAACACCTTGCCGACTTCCCGAAGGGCGGAGCGGGACCTGTAAGTGATGACGGTGGCCGCAAGACCGGCGCGTTCACGGCCGTATTTGGCATAGATGTACTGAATGACTTCTTCCCGCCGCTCGTGCTCGAAGTCGACATCAATATCCGGTGGCTCGCGCCGTTCGGGTGAGATGAAACGCTCAAACAGGAGATCCGCTCTGGTTGGGTCAACTTCGGTGATGCCAAGGCAGAAGCAGACAACGGAGTTGGCGGCCGACCCCCGGCCCTGGCACAGGATGCCGCGTGTCCGGGCAAACCGGACAATGTCATAAACTGTCAAAAAATACGGCGCATAATCGAGGTCTGCGACCAGTTTCAATTCATGATCAATGGTCGCCCGGATCTTGTCCGGAACACCCTCCGGGTAGCGCCGTTTGGCACCTTCCAAGGTCAGCCGCTCCAGTTCGGCCTGCGGGCTGGCACTCTCTCCGGCCGGTTCTTCCGGATACTCATAGCGAAGGTCATCCAGCGAGAACCGGACCTCGTGGAGGATCTTCAGGCTTTCATGTAAAGGCGCCGGATCATTTTCAAAAAGACGCAGGATTTCCTCTGCCGGCTTCAAATGACGTTCGGCATTTTGCTGCAGCTGGCGGCCGGCACTCTCCAGCCGCTCATGCAGGCGGATGCAGGTGAGGACATCCTGTAAGGGGCGCCGGTCCGGCGCGTGGTAGAGTGTGTCGTTGATGGCCAGCATCGGAACACCCGCCATCTGCGTGATGTTGCGGGCAAGGGCAAGCCGCCGCCGGTCTTCCGCCTTCCGGTGGAGGGCGACGGCAAGCCGGAGCGTGCCTTCAAAGCGGCTTTTCAGCTGTTCCAGCACCTTCAGGACCGGATCTGGATCCGGCAGGCCCGGCGGCAGGATCAGGGCGGCCGGAGAGCCCGGGCAAAGCAGGCGCACGTCATCCAGGGTCAGATGACAGGCGCCCTTTTCCGCCCGCCGGTTGCCGATGGTCAAAAGCCGGGTCAAGGTGCCATAGGCCTCACGGTCTTTCGGCCAGTAAAGAAGATCCGGCGTGCCGTCGAGAAACGCCAGACGGCAACCGGGCACGAACTTCAAGCCGGTCTCTTTTGCCGCCATATGTGCCCGGACCACACCGGCCATGGAATTGCGGTCACAAATGCCAAGGGCGGCCAGTTGCAAGTGCGCGCCTTGAAGCGCCAGTTCTTCCGGATGGGAGGCGCCATGAAGAAAGGAAAAATTGGTCGCAGCGCACAGTTCCGCATAAGCGGGCGGCTCCGTGATTGAAGGGCGCCGTGTCATGCGAACAGACCCTGCAGATACCAGCGCGGACGGCTGGTCTCGCGCTCATAAAGACCTTCCCGGTAGAGCCAAAACCGCCGGCCTTCGGTGTCTTCAATGCGGAAATAATCCCGGGTCACGCCCTCCTTGGCCTCTGAGGGCCGGTCGTTCGCGCCAATCCACCAGGGCGGAGCAATGCGTTCCGGACCTTCAGAGCGGACGACCTGGTAGATGCCGCGGCGCCAGCGGAACCTTAACGGCGGCCCGTCCGGAACCATGGCCAGGGCCTCGACTTCTTCTGCCGGTTCGATCAGCCGCAAGGGACGTGTCATCAAGCCTTCCTGCCAGCTGGAGGGTTCTGTTCCACCGGCCGGATTTATGCTTTCGGCAAACCCGAGTTCAGGGCTGGATGACAGTTGTGCGTGACGGAGATCGGGAGCGGCTGCGCCTTTTGAAAATCCGGACCAGACGAGCGCGTCTTGCCGGGCGAAGGCTGCGGGCACATACCCGGTCTGGCTTTCCGGCAGGTGCCGGTCGACCGGCAAAAGCCGGGTGACACGCTCAGCGCCCAGACGGGCGCCCAGCCGATCCACCAGATCGTCCAGGCTGGCACCGGCTTCCGCTGCACCATGTGCTGTCAGTGCCGATTGAACGGCCGGGGCCTTGTCGGCGACCAGAACATCCAGGCGGACAAGGTCGTAGCCAAAGCCGGCATCGATTGCACCAACATCAGCCTTCAGTTTTTCGGCAA
>CALDSI010000139.1 GCA_937911395.1 uncultured Labrenzia sp. | reverse complement strand
ATGGATGAGCTCAAAAGCCAGGCCATCTGACAAGCCGCCTTTGACTGAAACTAGCGAAACTCGCAATGAGCCGGAGACGCAAAGCGTTTCCGGCTTTTGTGTTTCGCGGCTTGCGGATAACTGGCACTAATCGCTTGGGGTAAGTGTTAAGTCCAGTTGTGCGGATTTAAATTGCTGAGTTGACAGGGCAGCTGCCACAGGTTTTTAACCATTATACGTGTAAGTTTAGGCAGTCTTATCTGCAGTTTTCCGGCGAAGCCCTGTGCAATTATACCTTCCGATAGCCGAGATACCGGTCAATATCTTTGTGATATTTGGCATGGGCGGGGCCGTGGGGTTCTTGTCCGGATTGTTCGGCATCGGCGGCGGCTTCCTTCTGACCCCGCTTCTCATCTTTTCTGGTATCCCGCCAGCGGTCTCTGTCGCGACGGTCACAACACAGGTCGTGGCGTCTTCCGCCTCCGCAGTTGTCACCTATTGGCGGCGCAAGGCAATTGACCTGAAGCTGGCCAGCGTGTTGCTCGCGGGCGGTATATTCGGTTCTCTTATCGGTGTGATTCTGTTCGACATCTTGCAGGCGATCGGCCAGCTCGATGTGGTGATCTCCCTGTCTTATGTGACGTTTTTGGGGACCATCGGCGGACTGATGCTGGTGGAATCAGTGCGGGCCATGCGGCGCCGCCGGTCGGGCGAACCGCCTCGGGCGCGAAAACCCGGTCAGCACAATTGGGTGCATGGGCTGCCGCTTAAGGTCCGGTTCCGGAGATCCAAGCTGTATGTCAGCGTGATACCCGTCGTCGGACTGGGCGCGGCCATCGGCTTTCTTGGCACCGTTCTTGGCATCGGCGGCGGCTTCATGATGGTGCCGGCGCTGATTTATCTGCTGCGCGTTCCGACGAGCATCGTGATCGGGACATCTCTGTTCCAGATCCTCTTCACCATGGCGGCAGCGACGATCTTCCATGCCATGGGAACAAAGACTGTCGACATCGTTTTGGCGATGACCCTCATGGTCGGTGGTGTGATCGGAGCGCAGTTCGGTGCCCGGATGGGCCAAAACCTGCGCGGCGATCAGCTGCGCTTGCTGTTGGCCTTGCTGGTTTTGGGGGTTGGTCTGCGCTTTGCCGTCGATCTCTTGCTGGTACCCGAAGACCTTTACTCCATCGCGATCCAGAAGGGGGCCGGGCTATGATCCGCGCGGCTGCCATCGCTGCGATCACTCTGTTTTTCGGCACGCTCGAAGCCTCTGCCAAAAGCGATGAGAGCCTGGTGACGGAGTTGTCGTCACAAACGGTTTCGATCCAATCCAACTTCACCGGCACCGAGATCGTCATTTTCGGACAGGCCCAAGAGATCCAGTACCGCCCCGATACGGATCTCGATTACGACCTGGTCATTGTCGTCGAAGGGCCTCCGCAAGACATCACGACCCGCCGCAAGGGGCGTTTGCTCGGTGTCTGGGTCAACCGGGAAGCGGAAACCTTCAGCAACGTTCCGTCGTTTTATGCTGTGGCAAGCACAGCGGACATTTCTGAAATTGCAGGCAGAGCTCTGTTGGACGAACATGCCATTGGCTTGAACCATATCAATTTGGCCGTATCGGGCGAGTCGAATGTATCTCTCTCCGACCGCGATGATTTCCGCAGGGCCTTCGTCCGTTTGCGTCAGGATATGGGGCTCTATTCTGAGCGGGAGACATCCATAACGTTTTTGACCGAAACAATGTTCCGGACCAACATTCCGTTGCCTGCCAACATTCCGGTTGGGGATTACGTCGTCAAAAGCTTCCTCTTTCACGAAGGTGACCTGATCGCCAATACGAACGATCATCTGCGTGTCGCTAAGACCGGCTTTGAGCAGATCACCTTCGAATTGGCGCGGGAGCATTCGTTTGTGTACGGCGTTCTTGCGGTCATTCTCGCGATTTTTACCGGTTGGCTGGCGGGCGTGATCTTCCGCAAGGATTGATCAGAGCAATACCGACAATTCTTAGATTCTCAAACGCCCGATGACGTCGATTTCGCCGTTAGCGATCTCAACGACAATGCCCTCGCCGGGCTGTGGGAAGATGTCTGTCAGCGCGGTAATGTTGACCTGATGTGTGATGACGACCAAGGCTCCATCGCCCGACCATTGCTCGAGTATCCCCTGACCTGCGCGGGTTTGCTCAGGCCCGGCAGAGCGGTTCTGAAAAAATGAGTTGAAGACCGGTTCTTCCTCGACTTGCCCCGGAAAGGCGAGCTCTGCTGTTTCGACGCACCGGCACCATTGTGACGTCAATATGCCTCCGACCTTGATGCCTTTGTCCCGAAAAGCCTGCCCGATCGCACGGGAATCAGCGCGGCCCTGGTCATTCAGGTTCCGCTGCGTGGAGCAATCGCCAAGCGTGAAGTTGGCCGGATCTCCGGTTCCGGGCGCTAATGCGTGGCGGAAGAGAACAATGCCGCCGTTTTCCAGTGCTTGCCAGGCAGCGTCATCTGCGCGCGCATGCGGTAGTGTCAGGAGCATTCCCCAAGCAAAAACCAATGCCAGGGCAATACGTTGAAGCGAAAAACGGGGTCCAATTGGTCTGAATGTCATGTAGGCTGCCGTTGCGAGAGTTTGTATGAGATTCGCCACTTTCTACGGCAGGGGCAGCATGACCGATCAGTCTCCATCAGAACCATCCGGTTCTTCTCAATCCAAGCCGGAACCAACCGTTGATGCCCGGGTGATCGACATCGCTATCCGGCTGGGTGTCCTCGGCGTGTTTGCTTATTTTTCCCTGCAGCTTGTGGCGCCGTTTTTTGCGTTTCTGCTTTGGGCCGTTGTGCTGACAGTTGCGCTTTATCCGGCCTATGCCTGGCTAATGGCCAAGCTCGGCGGGCGGAAGGTGCTGTCGGCAACCATTCTGACCCTCATCGGCTTAGGCATTGTCATCGGACCGGTGGCGGTGTTGGTGGTCAGTCTCGTTGAAACGCTTCAACGGCTCTACGATGGTGTGACGTCAGGTGCCATGGCAGTCCCGCCTTTGCCGCCCAAACTGGCAGAGCTGCCCATGGTTGGCGAAAAGATTGCTGAATTCTGGCAGCTCGCGAGCCGCAGCCTGGAGCAGTTTCTCACAAAGATCGGCCCGATGGTGGCGCCGGCCGGCACAAAGATTCTCTCTGTTCTGGCATCCTTGAGCGGCAGCGTTCTCTTTTTCCTTGTGTCGATCACCCTGTCCGGATGTCTATTCGTGCCGGGGCCGGCGCTGGCCTCCGGAGCAAAACGGTTCGCCGACCGGATCATCGCGCCGCGCGGTGGCGAATTCGTTGATCTGGCAGGGGCCACCATTCGGAATGTCTCGCGCGG